>CAYVRN010000004.1:0-75135 GCA_964453855.1 uncultured Rhodobacterales bacterium | reverse complement strand
AGAGAAAAGTTATAGTCAGAAACGGAGATGTCCCGCCGGTATCAGCACCTTACATGCCCTGAACCGAGCGCATGTCTGGATTCTGACCCGTCAGAAGTAAGGTGGCTAGAAAACTGGCCTCGGGCGGGATTGCCAGCGGCCAGCCGGCCCCATCTACAAACCCGCGCTCTCGCAACTCTTCGTTCGAGATACCGGCCCATTGGCCCGGCAAATGCCCCTGCCAAGGCCGTGCTGTTTTGGCGATATTGATAAACGGATGCGCCGTGTTCCAATCAGGAACGCCGCTTAGGTTGATCGCCATCGAAGGCTGCGAGACGGGTGGGGCGTCACAGGTTTGTGCAACGGCAAAAGACCCGCACACAACAGACAGCACAAAACATAGCGCCTGTAACAAAAAGCGAAGGATCATATCTGCCCTGCCAATCTAGTCACCTAACCAACGATCGCACCGACGCTAGGGTAGAAATAGTTAAAATGCAACGCGCAGCCGAATGGGGGATACCTTCAAAAGAGACAGGCTTGGACCTAAAGGTGCTGTGTACTTGCTGTGAAAATTATCATATCGAAAAATAAATAGAACGCGGTCCTAACAGCGGCTGGTTGGTCGTCGTAGTCGCAACCAGTAACCCGCAATACGGTATACGCAGGTCCGATATTTTCGGACTTCCGCGTGGGGGAGAGGAGCCTCGGAGGATTGCCCTCCGGGGCTCCTTGATTTTTATGGGATAAGAACGGTCGATCCGGTCGTCTTGCGGCCTTCCAGATCGTCGTGAACAGCGGCGATGTCTGATAGCGCGCGCTCGGCGCCGATGTTGATCTTTACGGACCCGTCAGCAATAGCCGCGAACAGGTCAGCGGACGCCTGCTCAAGCCAAGGGCGCGATGCCGTGTGATGGAACAAGGTAGGGCGTGTCACACGCAGCGAGCCGATGGCCAGATGGGAAATACGGAAATTATCTGGCGCGCCTGAGGCTTGTCCGAAACAGACCAGAGTGCCGAACCGTTTAAGGCACTGCAGTGACCCCAGAACGGTGTCGTGACCCACACCGTCATAGACGGCAGCAACCCCTTCGCCATTGGTCAGGTCTTTGACACGAGCCACCCAGTCTTCAGTGGAATAGTTGATCACCTCGTCATAGCCGTGCTGTTTGGCCAAGGCACATTTCTCGTCGCTTCCTGCGGTTCCGATGGCGCGTACGCCTTTGGCTTTTAGCCACTGACCTGCGATCAATCCAACCCCACCAGCGGCTGCGTGCACCAGCACCGTGTCGCCAGCTTGTACCGCGTAGCTGTGGTGGATCAGGTAATGAACCGTCAAACCCTTCAACATCGCTGCTGCAGCTTGGGCATCGCTGACCGTATCAGGCCGATGCACAACCGCCGAGGCGGGCAGCAGACGGTGGCTGGCGTACGCTCCGTTGGCGACAGTATAGGCGATCTGGTCGCCAACCTTGAAGCCTTCGACGCCGTCGCCCAGTGCCTCAATCACGCCAGCCCCTTCAGAGCCAAGCACCAGATCCTTTTCCACGGGCCACGGGTAGGTGGCAGTGCGAAAATAGATGTCCAGAAAGTTCACCCCGACGGCCGTATGGCGCACCAGAACCTCGCCCGCGCCGGGCGTGGGGATATCGATTTCGCGCTTTTCCAGCACGTCACTGCCACCGGGCTTCGGGGCAAAAATTGCATAGGCCATTTTGGGATCCTTTCATTTCAGGAACTGTTTGTTCCGTGTCTGCCTTCTATCTAAGGCGGGCTTGGCATTCCGTCACCGAAAATGTGACTCGGAAAGAAAATCAAAAACCAAGTAAATTCCCTAAGCTCGACGCCGTTTTCATTAATAGTGATAAAATATACTGCGGCGGATTGACGCGCTTGGCTTTTTTGCCGAGCCTGTCAACGCAATTGAATGGCGCAAATTGCCCAAAGGGCAGCTTGGAACGCTTAAAAGCAAGGAAGCTTAGTTGTTATGAATATCCGCCACATTCCGTTTTACATCGCCGTGGCTGCCACGGCAGGTTGCGTTTTCGGATTTATCTTGGGATTTCTTCCACTCTGGCCAGCACTCATTTCGGCGGCAGTCGTCGCACTGGGATTGCGTGATATGTTCCAGACCCGCCACGCGATCCTGCGCAACTATCCTATTTTGGCCCATTTTCGGTTTCTCTTTGAAATGATCCGTCCGGAAATCCGGCAGTACCTGATCGAAGGCGATGACGAAGAAGTGCCGTTTTCGCGCGATGACCGCGCAATCGTGTATCAGCGTTCAAAAGGGGTCGAAGACAAACGCCCGTTCGGCACCAAGATGAAGGTCTATGGAAGTGGCTACCAGTGGCTGACACATTCGATACGCCCGAAGAAAATCGACAACCCAGATTTCCGCGTTCACATTGGCGGACCCGAGTGTACGCAGCCCTATGACGCCTCGGTCTACAACATCTCGGCCATGAGCTTTGGGGCTTTGTCGGCCAATGCAATCTCGGCGCTGAACCGCGGCGCGAAACAGGGCGGCTTTGCCCATGACACCGGCGAAGGGGGTGTCAGCCGTTATCACAAGGAAGGTGGCGGTGATCTGATCTATGAGGTCGGTACAGGATACTTCGGGTGCCGTGATCTTGAGGGCAATTTCGATCCCGACAAGTTTTCCGAAACCGCGGCCATGGATCAGGTCAAGATGATTGAGATCAAGCTTAGTCAGGGCGCGAAACCGGGGCAGGGCGGACTGCTGCCAGCAGCAAAAATCACGCCGGAAATTGCCGAAGCACGCGGCATTCCGATGGATGTCGATTGCCACTCGCCTGCAACCCACTCGGCCTTTGATACCCCGATCGAGATGATGCATTTCATCGCCCGCTTGCGCGACTTGTCTAAGGGTAAGCCCGTTGGTTTTAAGCTATGTGTTGGTCATCGGCGCGAGTTTATGTGCATCGTGCGCGCCATGCTGGAAACCGGCATTGCCCCCGATTTCATCGTGGTTGACGGCAAAGAGGGCGGCACTGGTGCCGCACCAATGGAATTTGCCAATCACATGGGAATGCCTTTGGTCGAAGGTCTGACCTTTGTACACAACACGCTGCGCGGTGTGGGTCTGCGTGAGCGGATCAAGATCGGCGCGTCTGGCAAGCTGATCCACGCCTTTGACATTGCCCGCACACTGGCGTTGGGGGCCGACTGGTGCAACTCGGCGCGGGGGTTCATGTTCTCGGTCGGATGCATTCAGGCGCAGGCCTGCCACACGAACCACTGTCCCACGGGGGTTGCCACACAGGACCCGTCGCGCCAACGAGCCATCGTCGTGCCGGACAAAGCGAAGCGCGTTGCCAATTTCCACCGCAACACGTTAAAGGCGCTTGCGGATATGACGGGTGCCGCTGGCTTGCTGCATCCTGAAGGGTTCCGCCCCCACCACCTGCTGATGCGCGAAAAAGACCGCGATATGGTCACCGGAGACGAGGTGTATCCGTACATGCCCGAAGGCTTCCTGCTGCGCGAAGATGATGAACGGTTCGGATACCTTAAACGCTGGCGTCGGTCTGCCGCGAACAGTTTCGATCCGTTTGATGACGGGGTTTAATTTCTGTTTCAGTTGAAATCTTGAGCTTTGCGAAAATGGGAATACCTTTGAAACAGGACGGTAGGGAGTTCGGACTATGGTGAATGCAAGCTTTCAAAAAATGATTGCCGGTATGCTATCGGCCGTTTTGATGACCACACCTGCAATTGCTGAGTTGGACCTCAGCGACGAAACACGCGCGTTGTTGGATCAAGTGCCTATGATCGCATCAAACCGGGTGGACCTGGAAAGTTTTTCAGACGGTGCTGTCTGTGGCCCCGCAAAACCGTTCAATCAATGCTTTAAAGCTTACGAACGCGTCAGCGGCGAAGGTGGTGAAAACCCGACGGAAATTCTTGAAATCGGGTATTGGAACAACAATGCACTGTGGCGTGGTTTTTCATTCGAGAACCGGAAGTACGAAGGCTACTATTTTGACGGTGAGTTTTACGGCAAGCGATGCGCCAAACAAGAGATCAGCGGTTGGTACACCTGCCCCAACGGCGATCGTCAAAAACCGCTTGAGGGCGGCTATATGGCCCAAAATGGTGATCAGGAAGGGCCCTGGATATACGAGTTCCTTTCCGGGATCACCTACATAGGCGAGTTCAGCGAGGGCCAGCGCGAGGGTGAAGGCAAGCTGACCTATCCGGACGGATCGGAATATGAAGGCGCGTTTCTAGATGGTCAAAAAAGCGGTTTTGGCGTTTACGTTTACGCCGACGGTGACCGCTACGAAGGCAACTGGTTGTTTGACATGAAACACGGCAAAGGCACCATGGCTTGGGCTGGCGGTACAGTCTATAACGGCGGATGGTACGAAGGGCTGCAACAGGGGCGCGGCACTTTGGTTTGGGCTTCGGGCAAACGCTACGAAGGCGGATGGTCCGGCGGTGAAAAAGCGGGCTACGGCGAAATGACATGGTCAGACGGCACGACATATGCCGGAGACTGGGTGAACGACATCTCCGAAGGCCTTGGCGTTATGACGTGGCCCAGTGGCGAGCGTTACGAAGGCACCTGGGTCGACGGAAAACGCACTGGTCAGGGTGAAATGACCTGGCCGTCGGGAACGCGATACGTTGGTGATTTTCTGGACGGTGCGATGACTGGCATCGGTACGGTGTATTATGACAACGGTACCCAGAAATACGGCGAGTGGTTGGACGGAGACTATGTGGGGCCAGCCCCCAAACCCAAAGCGCGCGGGGCATTAGGAACCCTGCCAAATACGCAGAAAAACAAGAACTAACGTCCAAGGTGACCTCTTCGCGGCCATGACATGCGATCTGAGCGCCTATCACGACTGGAAACGTAAAAAGGAGCTTCGCTAGTTCAAACTGCTTTGGGTGGTGATGGGCGATATCCTGATTTACGTGCTTTTCGAGTGGCTTCTTGGCTCATACTGAGTAACACCACGCGCATGCACCCCGCACAGAGCATCTCTGGCAGGATCATTCGCTGATTTCTGGGATCGTATAAAGTGGCGGGCCCGCCGTTTGGTCGTGGGTTTGGAGCCATAGGGCGGCAAACGCCCCTCCTCTGGGAACTGGCCGGAGGTCTCGGCATCCTCGCTCACGCTAGCCTACCTCTCCGATTTCACGATCTGTGCACGAGTGAGAATGTGCCGCGCAAAAGTTAAACCAAGTTTGACCCACCGCGCGGTCGCCCCTTGCGGAGCTGCTTACGAAGCCAGCCCGCAAGGGAAAGACGGGCGATAAATTACGCCGCCTTGCGCGGACGCCGGCGCCTGCGGTTGGCGTTAGGCTTGGCTGTCGCCTCGACGTTACCATTGCCACGGCGCGGGCCGTTTCCGCGTCCTCCACGCCGTCCTTGCGGCTTGGCTGGTTTTTCCGGCTCGGGGCGTGTGCCGCTGGCGACGGGGATCTTGATCTTCATGACCTTTTCGATGTCCGTCAGTAGATCAACCTCGTCCGCCGCACAAAAGGCGATAGCCTCGCCTTCGCGTCCTGCGCGGGCGGTGCGACCGATGCGGTGAACATAGTTGTCAGGCACGTTGGGCAGATCGAAGTTGATCACGAAAGCCACGCCCGGAATGTCGATGCCTCGGGCGGCGACATCCGTTGCCACCAGTACAGTGATCTCGCCATCGCGGAACGCCTGAATGGCGCGGTCGCGCTGACCCTGAGACTTATTCCCGTGGATCGAGGCCGCGTTGTAGCCATCGGCCACCAGACCCTTCATCAGCTTTTCAGCCCCGTGCTTGGTGCGCGAAAACACCAGCGTCAGAGCGCCGGGGTTTTTGTCCAGAATGTCCCGCAGCTTCCACAGCTTGCGGCTTTTCTCCATGAAATGCACCGACTGGGTGATCTTGTCTGCCGCCTTACCGGGGGGCGAGACCTGCACCCGCTGGGGGTTGGTCAGATAGGTCTTGCTGATCTCTTCCATGTCCTTGGGCATGGTGGCTGAAAACAGCATGGTCTGGCGCGGGCTGCCCAGTTTGGGGGCAATCTGGCGCAGGGCGTGGATAAAGCCCATGTCCAGCATCTGGTCGGCTTCGTCCAGCACCAGATAACGGGCCTGATCCAGACGGATCGCCTTGCGCTCCATCAGGTCAATCAAGCGGCCGGGGGTGGCGACCAGAATGTCGATACCTCGGTTCAAAACCGTGATCTGCTTGTTGATCGACTGGCCACCCACAACGGTCGCAACACGTACGGGTGTTCCGCCGGTCAGGGTTTTCAGACTTTCGGCGATCTGGTTCACCAGTTCGCGCGTGGGGGCAAGGATCAGCGCCTTGCAGGTCTTTGGTTCAGGCTTGCCGGGCGCATCCAGCAGCCGATTGATCAGCGGCAGGCCAAAGGCCAGCGTCTTGCCGGTGCCGGTCTGGGCCAGACCCAGAATGTCGTGCCCGTCCATCGCCAGCGGGATTGCTTTGTTCTGGATCGGGGTGGGTTCCTTAAAGCCAAGGGCCTTGAGGTTGTTATTCAGGGCCGGCGCTAGGCCGAGCATATCAAAATCGAACATAATGTTCCTTCTTATAGCCGGAGAGCATCCGGCAAACGGGTATACAGCCACGCGGAATGCGCGGCTGAAACGAGGGTTTGCGGGTCATCGAACGCACGGGCACATCCCGCACGACTGACCGTCGCATCTAGAACCCTGCGTGAATGGGAACCGGAGGTTGGTAACGCCGATGGCCCGATATCTCAGGGCACAGCATGCTCACGCGGCAGCGCGGCGTTAGGGGGCATGTGGGGGAAACGGGGGGATAAGTCAAGTGTTATGACGCAAAGGGGCAGCCGACGAAAATAACCGTCATCGGGGAATTCTTGTATAGACGCCCCATGCATCGCGCGCCAAACTGCCACTTATGGTTGAGATTGCAGATATCAAAGATCCCGAAAGTCGTCAAAAATGGCAAAGAGGCTTTTTTGACGATGAGGAAGAGCGGCGGAATGCGGCAGTGGCGATTGCGTTGCGGGCGGCACTTAGAGTTTTGCCGATTGCATGGCAGTGGTTTTCATCAAAAGAGCAGCTGCAACGTGATTTGACGGCGATGCCGGTTTTGCGGTCTGCGTTGTTTGCAATGGTTACGGCCAAATACCAAACGATGAGAATAGGCGCGTCGCTGATATCGCCGCTAATGACGCGGCTTTTGCGGCGGCAATAGCAAAAGCATATAGCGCATTTGCTGCTTCCCATGCGGCTAATGCATTGGCACTCAAAAGCAGGGAAACTATTGTTACTCTCTCTGCCAATGCCTCGGACGCCCACATAGCGGATGTCTTAATAGAACACGAAGTAAATGGTCTTGCGCCATCACTTGTCGCAGATTCAGAAAAAAATTTGTACTTGAGTGTTGACGACACGAACGAAGAAACCTCGGTCGGTGGAACGCTCTTTTGGAAAGCCATACAATCTGACTGCCAGGCAATTCTCGACGGCATCGAGACTTGGAAAAGGCAATTGTGGGTTGGCGCTCAACCGTTTCAAAATGTTTGGCGAGAAATAAAAACTAACGGTCGATGGTCCTTCTGGATCGACTGGTACGAAAAGGTTCTGAACGGTCAGCCGCAGGACTGGGACCTGCTGCAAGCGATTGTAGACGCGGATATTGATTGGGGCGGACCGGCTGAGGAGGTGAACCGAGCCATCCAGCAAGTCGAGCGCGAATATCTATTGGACACGGTCGAACGTCTGAAAGAAGAAACATCGCGGGTTATCGCCGCATCCGGCACTCTCCCAAATCGAGGTCACAATAACCCGCCAGAGTTGATTGAAACAGATGAGGATGCAAAGTCTGCAATGACATTCATTTGGGCCGATCTCAATGATGCCGAAAGAGAACTGGATCAGGATGAGGCTGATCCAATGGCGTTAAAAAGGATTGGTCAAGCACTGGTGAATGGTACGGCGAAAGTCCTGAGTTACATCGGTAAGAAGACTGATGTTTTGATTGACGCCAGCCTGAAGGGTGCGGGTCTGGCAGGAAGTGCATAGCTTGTAACTCAGTTTCCGACGGTGCTAGAGGCCATCCAAAAAGCTGGCGGCGCAATCCTAGAGTTTGCAACGCGTCTAGCTCAGGGTGCAGGTCTTATGTAACCCGGACCGCAGGGCCGGTTCGCGCCCGACCCACCCCCAGGGCGGGCGCGAAGTCTCGCACCCACCCTCGGGTCCGGCGCGAACCTTAATGGCAATCCGACACATTCCCGCGGACCGGCGCTATCGCGCTCTACCGCAACTGGCTGTCCTTAGAGCCCCGCCGGTTGAACCCCGGACGGGATTTGAAGGCGGCGTCGCGTTCCTGCATGCAGTCGATGCACAGTTTCACACCGGGGATCGCCTGACGTCGGGCTTCGGGGATTTCTTCGTCGCATTCGGCGCAGTGGGTCAGGCTTTCGCCCACAGGCTTGCGGCGCGCCTGCATCCGCGCCAGTTCGTCGTTGACACTGGCTTCGATCTGTTCACTGACCGCCCCGTCTTTGGCCCATCCACCTGCCATGACACGTCCTCCTGCGTTGATTATGACAGAACATAGCTGACAAAGGCAAACCGGCGGCTGTCCGCAGCCCAGCAGGGCACGTTCAGGGTGCCTCGCCCGCCGAACAGATGCACCAGATCGCGGGCGTCCCCGCCTTCGGCTGGCATCAGCCGCAACCTGACCTGCATATTCGCCGGATGCCCCTTGGTGCCTTCGGGATAGGACAGGTACAGCACATGCCGTCCGTCCGGCGAGGGATGGGGAAACCAGTTGATCCGACTGTCATCGGTCATCTGCTGCAGGGCTGATCCATCCAGCCGCATGCGCCACAGATCCACCGCCCCGTCTTTTTCGCCGTTAAACCAGATCCATTGCCCGCACCCCGAAAAATCGGGCCCGTCGCAATGGGTAAACCCTTGGGTTAAAACGGTTTCGTTGCTGCCATCGGCATGTGCAGTCATGATCTGGCAGACCCCGTCGCGGAACCCTGCATAGGTCAGCGTCAGGCCGTCCGGTGATACCCCGTGCCAATAGGACGGCACATTTTCAGTCAGCCGCTGGGGCACACCCCCGTCCAACGGCATTTTGTAAATGCAGGCCTTACCAGTTTCGGTTTTGTCGGTGATGTAAAAGGCCGACCCATCGGGGGAAATGCCGTGATCGTTGTTCAACGCTTTGCAAAAGCCGGTATCGACAAGGTGCAGGGCAGGGTCATCCAAGGGCACGCGATACAGGCGCCCGCCGCCGTTGATCAGCAGTTCGTTGCGGTTTTGGTGCCAGTTCGGGGCCTCATAATGCCCGTCCAATTCCAACAAGGTTTCAATCTGACCGCCCGCCAGATCGTAAACCTGAAGCAAGGACTTCATAGCTTAGTCAAGCTCGCTCCACGGCCAGGGCTTTACGTTGCTGGCGGCGGTTTGATAGCGCGCGGCTTTGGCGATCCAGATACCCAGAGAGGTGCCGAAATCGGCCAACTGCTCGTTCGCTTCGCCTTTGTTGAGCAGCAGGATGATGTACTGGATAATCGTCATGGCCCCCAGCACGGTTTGGGCGATCTGGATCATCGCCCAGATAATCAGCATATAGACCAGCCGCAGCACCAGCTTGTCGGCCTCTTTCGGTTCAAACTGAGGGCCGTTGATCCGGCCGTCTACCTTGTCATCGTCTGTCATCCGCACTCCCCTGACTTTTTCGCAAGGCTACCACGATCCCAGCGTCTGGCAAGAGGTCTGGGACGCTCGCGTTACAATTGGCGCAGCCAGAATTGCAGCGGCTTTTCGGTAGCACTTGCCTGATCAACATCAAGCCAGGAAAACTTTGCGATAACCCCGTCCAATGGGGCATATCCGCGTTTGCGCCAGAACGGGTCGAGCGGGCGGTGGTCGGATGGGCGCAGAGGGTGGTCGTCTGGCCGTATCACGCCGCAGAAGGCCGAGTGTGTACGGCCCAGCCTGCGTGCGTGCGCTTCGCGTTCGTCAAAGAAGCGGTGGCCGATGCCTTGGCCGCGGTACTCGGGCAGCAGAACGGATTCGGCGCAATAGAATATGTCGTCGAGCTTGTAGGGCGTCGTTTCAAAGGCTTTGGCGAAATCGTCTGCGTGATCTTCCATCGGCGTGCCGGTGGCTGCCCCGATCAGGCTGGGGCCGTCAAATGCCCCGACCACGATCGCCTGATCGCTGTTGCGATAGGTCGAGATATAGTCACGTTCATAATCCAGCGAGCCGTCGTAGAGATATGGAAAGGCGCGGAACACCGATATCCGCAGGCGGGCAACGTCATCAAGAACGGCATCCAGTGCCGCGCCAGTCAGTGCTTCGACCCGGATCATGCCGAGACCTGAGCGGTCCAGTCTGCAAGGTTGTAGTACGTCACCACACGGGTGATCTTGCCGCCTTCCAAAGAAAAGAACGATCCGGCAGGCAGACGGTAGGTCTGGTTCTTGGCTTGCGGCAGCCCGTCGTCGGTTTCCAGATAGGTGCCATTCACGATATACTCAGCCGCAGCGCGCGAACCGCTCTCGGCCTCGAAGATCACCATGTCGGTCAGGGTCTCACGGTAGCAGCGGCTCATGTGATTGCAAAAGGCGCGGAACTTGTCTTTGCCCGCGCGGATTTGCCCTTCGTTCACGTGGTGCGCCACGTCATCCGATAAGCATGCCAGCATTCCGTCAATATCTCCGGCATTGAACGCCGCGAAATACTGCTCAATCACCTCTTTTGCCATTCAGTCCTCCGTCGGCTCACCAAAGCGGTCTTTCAGGCGCGCGATAATCTGGTCGCGGGCCTGTCTGTAGCTGTCTAGCTTCGCTTCGCGGGTCTCGCCTAGTCCGGTTGGGTCCAAAATCGGCCAATATTCGACATCGAGATGGAAAATGCGGGTCAGCTCCAATGCTTGCCGCTGCGAGGCGGGCGATAAGGCGATCACCAGATCAAAGGATGACAGGTCATCCCCCCATTGGGCCATTTCCTCGAACGAGCGGCTTCTGTGGCGGGTCAGCTCGACGCCGATTTCCTGACAGACCGCGACACTGAAACCGTCGATTTCCATATCACTTTTGACACCGACTGACTGTACATAAACCTCGGTGCCGTAGAACTTTTTCATGATCCCTTCGGCCATCGGCGAGCGCACTGCATTGTAATCGCAGCAGAACAAAACCGATTGGGGAAGCTCGCCTGCCACTTGGTCAGCCCCCGAAATGAAGCACGCAGATCAGGGTGAACAGGCGGCGCGCGGTGTCGTTATCCACATCGGCCTTGCCTTCCAGCCGTTCAGTTAGAATACGCGCGCCTTCGTTGTGGATGCCACGCCGTGCCATGTCGATGGTTTCGATCTGGCTGGGTGGTAGGTTTTTGACCGCGTCAAAGTAGCTTTCGCAGATTTGCCAGTAGTCCTTGACCACCTGACGGAACGGTCCAAGCGACAAATGGAACTCGGC
The DNA here is from genome assembly GCA_964453855.1 of uncultured Rhodobacterales bacterium. Classification (GTDB taxonomy): domain Bacteria; phylum Pseudomonadota; class Alphaproteobacteria; order Rhodobacterales; family Rhodobacteraceae; genus JASMHC01. The sequence goes on along the minus strand of CAYVRN010000004.1, from coordinate 63,702 downwards.
GGCGGGCTGATCGTCTTCCGTGCGGATTTCAAAAACAAGGCGTTTTTCGCGGATCGACAGGCCGACATTGAACGGGCCCGTTGGCACCTCGCGGTCGTCGCGCTGAGGCAGCGAAAAGCTGTTGTTCTCCATCAGATCGAACATGGCGACCTTGCGCTCCTGCTCGATCTCGGGGGTCGGCGGGGGAAGGGTGCTGTCATCCAGCTCAATATGCGCGATCCGCGACATGGGACACCTCGGGGTATTACAGTTTTTCAGGTGTTACCGCAGCGCGGCAGTCAAAACAATGCGGGTTTTTGTCGGGCGGCAGCTGCTGAAATTGCCAGTGCGCGCCTAACCTTTCAGCCATTCAGCTTTTTCAGTCGTGCCGTCACCGACAGGCCATGTGCCTCAAGGCTTTCCGATTTTGCCAATACTTCTGCCGCCGGACCAATCTGGCGCAAAGCTTCCGGTGTCATCCGTGACAGGGTCGTTCGTTTGACAAAATCCATCACCGACAAGCCAGAGCTGAACCGCGCAGACCGCGCTGTCGGCAGAACGTGGTTCGGGCCACCGACATAATCTCCGATCGCCTCGGGCGTCCATGCGCCAAGGAAGATCGCGCCAGCGTGGTCGATCATTTCGCCCAATGCATCTGGGTCCCCCACGCAAAGCTCAAGGTGCTCGGGGGCGATGCGGTTGGCCAGCTTGGCGGCCTCTTCCTGATCCTCGACAATGATGACCGCGCCGAAGTCGCGCCAGCTTGCGCCAGCGATGGCGCGGCGCTCTAGTGTTTCTAGACGTTTCTCTACGGCCTTGACCACGTCGTCGGCAAATTTCTGATCGCTGGTGATCAGAATCGATTGTGCGCTTTCGTCGTGTTCGGCTTGGCTAAGCAGATCCAGCGCGATCCAGTCGGGGTCGTTGTCTTCATCGGCAATAATCAGAACTTCGGACGGGCCTGCGATCATGTCGATGCCAACCTTGCCGAACACCCGACGTTTGGCCGCTGCCACAAAGGCGTTTCCGGGGCCGGTGATTTTATCGACCGGCGCGATGGTTTCGGTGCCATAAGCCAAAGCCGCAATCGCCTGCGCGCCACCGATGCGGTAAACCTCGTCAACGCCAGCAATCCGCGCGGCCAACAATACCAAGGGGTTCACCACCCCGTCGGGTGTCGGGCAGGTAATCGCCAAACGCTCGACGCCTGCGACCTTTGCCGGAACCGCATTCATCAGGACCGAAGACGGATAGCTGGCCAAACCGCCGGGCACATAAAGCCCCGCCGCAGACACCGGCCGCCAGCGCCAGCCCAGCATTGCTCCGTTGGGTTCTTCCCATTCGCGGTCCTCGGGCATCTGCGCTTCGTGGTACACGCGGATACGTTCAGCGGCCAGTTCCAGTGCCTCGCGTTCGGCGGCAGGCACCTTGGCGATTTCGGCGTCAATCTCGGCCTCGGAAAAAGCCAATTGATCCGCAGTCAGATCCAAGCGGTCGAACTTGGCGGTCAGTTCCAGAACCGCCGCGTCGCCCTGTTCGCGCACATCCGCGATGATTCCGGCAACGATGGTATCGACATCGGGGCTGTCTTCGCGCTTGGCGGAAAGCAGCGCCTGAAACTGCGCCTCGAAATCACTGTCGGATGTATTGAGAAATTGGGGCATGGGTCCGTCCTGATATGGTTGACGGGGATGTAGCGGCATTTGGATGGAGGGGCAATGCGGCAAAGGTTTTGCGACGCCCAAGCGCACGCAGCCCAAACCCTGCTTTAACCTTTGAATGGGAAAACCCTATCCGACGTCACACATGGGCTATAGGTCGAAAGCGATTGCGACTAGACCACCAGACCACCGTAAATGCAGGCTGGGTGAAGGGGTTAACCCTGAAACTGGTTAGACCCGATTGGCGGGCCCGTCATTTTTTACGTGAAGCGATAAAAACCCTGATCAGGTGTTATCTTGCCGGAAAACGTTCCGAGCGGGGCATTTGTGATGGGGTAGATAACCCCATCCTACAGAGCGCCCATAGGATGGGGTTGTACCCCATCAAAACCTAGTCTTCCATCGCCTCGAGCTGATCGATAAGCCCTTCGATCATCGACAGCCCCTTGTCCCAGAACGCCGGATCGCTGGCGTCTAGTCCGAACGGCGCTAACAGCTCTTTGTGGTGCTTCGATCCGCCCGCTTTCAGCATGTCGAAATACTTCTCTTGGAAGCCCTCGGGGTTTTCTTCGTAGACCGCATAAAGTGCGTTCACCAGACCGTCACCAAACGCATAGGCATAGACGTAAAACGGCGAGTGGATGAAATGCGGGATATAGGCCCAGAAGGTTTCATACCCTTCCATGAAGTCAAACGCAGGCCCAAGGCTTTCGCCCTGAACGCTCATCCAGATGGCGTTGATGTCATCGGGTGTCAGTTCACCACCACGACGGGCGTCGTGCAGTTTGCATTCGAAGTCGTAGAACGCGATCTGACGGACCACCGTGTTGATCATATCCTCGACCTTGCCAGCCAAAAGGACTTTGCGTTCGGTGTCATCCTTTGCCTTGTCCAGCATCTTGCGGAAGGTCAGCATTTCACCGAACACCGATGCCGTTTCGGCCAGTGTCAGAGGGGTCGACGACAGCATTTCACCCTGACCTGCGGCCAGAACCTGATGCACACCATGGCCCAGTTCATGCGCCAGTGTCATCACGTCGCGCGGTTTGCCCAGATAGTTCAGCATCACATAGGGGTGTACGGCAGTAACGGTCGGATGCGCGAACGCCCCCGGTGCTTTGCCCGGTTTCACCGGCGCGTCGATCCAGCCCTTGGTAAAGAAGGGTTCTGACAATTCCGCCATACGCGGATCAAATTCGCCGTAGGCTTCTTGAACGATTGCCTGGGCGTCGGTCCAGTTGACGGTCTTGGTGTCTTCCATCGGCAGCGGTGCGTTGCGGTCCCAGACTTCCATGCGGTCCAGCCCCAGCCATTTGCGCTTTAGCTCGTAATATCGGTGGGACAGGCGTGGGTAGGCGTTTACAACGGCGTTGCGTAGCGCTTCGACCACCTCAGGCTCGACATGGTTTGCCAAGTGGCGCCCTGTCTGAGGCGTCGGCATCTTACGCCAGCGGTCTATGATTTCCTTTTCCTTGGCCTGCGTGTTGTGCACACGGGCGAAGGTTTTGATGTTGTCGTTGAACACGCGGGCCAGTTCACGGCTTGCCGCCTCGCGCTTGCTGCGGTCCTGTTCGGTCAGGAAGTTCAGAGTGCCTTCGATGTTGTACTCTTCGCCGTCGATGGTGAATTGTAACCCGGCTATGGTTTCATCAAAGAGCTTCTCCCAAGCGTCCCCAACAACGCCCAGATCGTGCAGGAAGCGTTCAAGTTCGTCGCTTAGCTGATGGGGTTTCATCGCGCGGATGCGGTCAAAGACCGGCTTGTAGCGGGCCAGATCGGCGTTTGCGGCAAGCAACCCATCCAGATGATCATCCTCAAGGCTGTTCAGTTCCAGCGTGAAGAACACCAGAGGCGTGGTAAAATTGGTGATCGCTTCCTGCATGTCCGACATGAACTTCGAACGTTCGGCGTCCATGGTCATTTGGTAATAGCGTAGCCCCGCATAAGACATGATACGTCCGGCGATGCCTTCGATTTTTTCGTTACGCAGGATGCATTCCAGTAGTCCGGCGGCATCCAGATCGCCCAGCTTGCCTTCATAGTCTGATGCGAATGCGGCACATTCCCCTTCCAGCCAGTCCAGATCGCGGGTCAGCTCGGGTGCATCTTCGGACGTGTAAAGATCGCTCAGGTCCCATTCGGGCAGGTCGCCCAGATTGTCGGTGCCAGAGCTTGCGTTTGCATCACGAACGGGGAAGGGCAGGGTGAACATGCGGTTTCCTTTTGCATCTTGTGTCATCAGACAGATAAGCGGCCCTGTGTCGGGGTTTCAAGCCGATAGGGGGAAATATCGTCAGGCGGCGTGTTTGGCGAAGAATTCACAGATTTCGCCAGTGACCCGTTTGCGGATCTCTGGGGTCTCCATCAACACTTCGTGCTCGGCCGTGGAGATTTCAATCAGCTCCGCGCCGGGCCAGTTCGCCATGCGTTTGTGGATATTGACCGGATCGACGATTTTTTCAGCGGTTCCAATGTAGCAACGCGTGGCGACCGTTGGGGCGTCTGATTGCAGGATAAAACGGATTTCCGCCAGCGCTTCGTTTAACCAGCAGTAGGTGGGACCGCCAAGGCCAAGGTCCGAATGCGCATCGATCTGCGTTTTCATAAACGTATACATGTCAGGGTCGGTTGTCAGGGTGTTTCCGGCAAAGCCCTGTGTTTGCACGTAGTTGTCAGGTGTCGCCGAAGGTGCATAGCTTTCTCCAAAGCCGAACGCTTTGCCGACAGCTGCAATCGTCGGAGCTAACGGTTTGAGCAGCGGGTTCATTTCAATGCCCCACATCGGGCCGGTAAAGACTGCAGCCTGCACCGGCAGACCCTCGAACAGGGCGCGGTAGCCGATGCATCCACCCATCGAGTGTGCGACCAGATAAAACGGCGGTTTAAAGCCAAGTTCTTGGGCGGCGGAAAGCAGGGCAGAAACATCTTTTTGGTAGTCGGGAAAGGTTTCAACGTGTCCCTTTTGACGATCGGTCAGAAGCCTGTCAGCCAACCCTTGTCCACGCCAGTCAATTGCCAATGTGGCGTAACCGTATTCTAGGAAATCCGCAGCAGTGGGTCCGTATTTCTCTATGTATTCCGTGCGGCCGGGAAACAGTAAAACAGTTCCGTTATCAGCGCCGGCACCCCAGCCCCCGACACGAATGCGGACGCTGTCACTGGTGGTTAACCACCATGCGCGCCCACCCTGTGGGCCATTGTCGATATCATTGAAGAACGGGGCCGACATGGTTCGTCTTTAACTAAGAATTCCTGCCAACTGCATCGCGGCACCCATGTTGCCGTCAATCGTCAGCTTGCCAGTCATAAACGCCGCGGTCGGGTCAAGATCGCCCTCGAACATGGCTTGGAACGTTTCTGCGCTGGCGTTCAAAGTGACTTCGGTTTCGACATCTGCTTCGCGGACGCCATTGTCATCAATGACGATCGAGCCTTCACCCTCGATGTTGAATTTTGCGGTGTTGCCAAAATCTGAGCCCGCCAGTTTGTCAGTTAATGCCTGAATTGCAGCATCAATTACTTCACTCATCACCATATCCTTTTAACTCACCCAAAACGGGAGCTTGGTTTTCAGTTGCTAACATGACGTTAACGTCAAAAAAATCAACATATGGTTTTCCATGCCCTTGCGGAAATTAGACCGATTTTTCAACTGCACCTATACAAGCTGCAGGGCAGGCACTAAATATTCCGAAGCCGGACAAACGCCACATCGGTTTTGATCTGTTTCTCAGGAGTATAACACAGAAGTCATGAGCGGCAGATCACAAATCAAAGCGGTGCTGGGACCGACCAACACCGGTAAAACCCATTATGCCATCGAACGTATGCTGGGATACCGTTCGGGTATCATCGGCTTGCCGTTACGACTTTTGGCGCGCGAGGTGTATGACAAGATCGTCGCGGCCCGTGGTCCGTCAGTTGTGGCGCTGGTGACAGGTGAAGAACGGATCGTTCCACCGCGCACGCAGTATTGGGTGTGCACCGTGGAAGCCATGCCCGAAGGGATGGGCGCGGACTTTTTGGCTATCGATGAAATCCAACTGTGTGCGGACCCCGAGCGTGGGCATGTCTTTACCGACCGTTTGCTTCGTGCACGTGGCACGCATGAGACCCTGTTCCTAGGGGCGGATACAATGCGCGGGCCGATCTCGGCTTTGGTACCCGGGGTTGAGTTCGTGCGCAGGGACCGCATGTCAGATCTGGTTTATTCCGGCGCCAAAAAGATCAGCCGGATGCAGCCGCGTTCGGCGATTGTCGGGTTTTCTGTGGATAACGTCTATGCCATCGCCGAACTGATCCGCCGTCAAAAAGGCGGGGCGGCTGTGGTGATGGGGGCACTGTCGCCTCGGACACGGAACGCTCAGGTCGAACTGTATCAAAACGGTGATGTGGACTTTCTGGTGGCAACTGACGCCATCGGGATGGGGCTGAACCTTGATATCAATCACGTCGCCTTTTCATCGCTAAGCAAATTCGACGGGCGGCGGATGCGGGATCTTGCCCCGAACGAACTGGCGCAAATCGCGGGACGCGCAGGCAGGGGTATGAGCCACGGCACCTTTGGCGTGACAGGCGAGGCCTCGCCCCTGTCCGACGAGGTGGCCGATGCTATTATGAACCACCGTTTTACGCCCCTGCGCAAATTGCAGTGGCGAAATTCGGACCTGCAGTTCGGGTCAATCGACCGTTTGATTGCAGGGCTGGAACAGTCCCCCAACGACGAGCTTTTGGTCAAAGCACGCGAAGCTGACGATCTGATGGCCCTAAAAACGTTGTCTCAGGATGCCGAGGTTATCGCGCGTGCCAGTGACGGGACTTCGGTCAAACTGTTGTGGGATGTGTGTCGTATTCCCGATTTTCGTGGCATCAGTCATGGGGAACATGCGGGTTTGCTGGGAACGATCTTCGGCTATCTGCACGAACGTGGCACTATACCGAACGACTGGTTTGCCCGTCAGATCAAGCGGATTGATCGGACCCACGGGGACATTGACGCGCTATCAAAACGGCTGGCCTTTATCCGGACGTGGACATATGTCGCGCAGCGTAATGGATGGGTGGATGACGAAAACCATTGGCGCAGCGAGACGCGCGTAGTAGAAGACCGCCTGTCGGATGCCCTACACGAGCGTTTGACCCAAAGATTTGTTGACCGGCGGACAAGTGTTTTGTTGCGGCGGTTGAAGCAGAAGGAGGCCCTTTTGGCCGAAGTAAATGAAAACGGAGAAGTGACCGTCGAAGGAGAATTCGTCGGTCGTCTCGAAGGGTTCCGGTTCCGTCAGGACAAGGACGCCACTGGCCAAGAGGCCAAAACCATCCAACAAGCCAGCCTTCAGGCATTGGCACCGCATTTCCACCTTCGGGCGGATCGCTTCTATAATGCCCCCGACACCGAGATCGACTTTACCGATCAGGGTGGTCTGATGTGGGGCACGCAGGCTGTTGGTAAGCTGGTCAAGGGCGACGACGTTCTGAAACCTCGGATCGAGGTGTTTGTGGATGAAGCGGCAGGTGCCGATGTGGCGCAAAAGGTCGAACGCCGTTTGCAGCATTTCATGGATCGCAAAATTGCCGCGCTTTTCGAACCCCTTCTGAACCTGTCTACAGACGAGGCCCTGACCGGTCTGGCCCGTGGCTTTGCTTTCCGCATGGTCGAGGCGCTGGGCATCCTTCCGCGCGCCGATGTGGCCAACGAGGTCAAGGATCTGGATCAGGATGCCCGTGGCGCCCTGCGCAAGCACGGCATCCGCTTTGGTCAGTTCACGATTTTCATGCAGCTTCTTCTGAAACCAGCGCCGACCCGTCTGCGCCTGTTGCTGTGGTCTTTGGCCAATGATTTGCAGGAATTCCCAGAAGCGCCGCCTCCGGGGTTGGTGACCGTGCCGACAGGCGCATCAAATCCGGCTGGCTACGCGACGATGGCGGGTTACCGCGAGGCTGGGCAACGCTCGATCCGTATCGACATGCTGGAACGTCTGGCAGACATGCTGCGCGCCGAAGACAGCCGCGGCGGATTTGAAGCCAAGGCGGATATGCTGTCGATCACTGGCATGACGCTGGAACAGTTCGCGGACCTGATGGAAGGTCTGGGCTACAAGGCCGAGCGCGGTGAACGTCCTAAGGTCAAGGCAGAGGCTGCGCCCTCGGAAGCACCGGCAGATGAAGCGCCAGCTGATGAAGCGCCAGCTGAGGAAACCACGGTGCCTGCCGACGAACCCAAAGTCGAAGAGCAAAGAGAAGAGACCGTCGCCGAAACGCCGGAAGCCGAAGCAGCTGAACCCGAGATTGAGGTCTTTTACACCTTCACTTGGGGCCGCAAAGCGCCGAACCGTCAGGGTAACAAACCCCACGGTCAGGGCCGCCCGCAAGGCGACAAGCCGCGTGGCAAGCCCAAAGGCAAAGGCCCGCGCCGTGATGGTGGCCCGCAGAAAGCCAAGAACTTCTCGGCCCGTCCGCCGAAGAAGGAAAAGGCCATCGATCCTGATAATCCGTTTGCGGCAGCTCTGATGGGGCTGAAAACCAAAGACTGATATGTCCGATCCGCGTCCGACGATGCGCATCGATAAATGGCTCTGGCAGGCCCGGTTCTTTAAGACCCGTGGCCTGTCGGCAAAGCTGGTGACGGGCGGTCACTGCCGCGTCAACGGCGACAAGATCTCGAAAGCCGCCTATAGCGTTGGCCCCGACGATGTTCTGACATTCCCCCAAGGCAACCGAATCCGTGTGATCCGTATCATTGGTATCGGAACACGCCGTGGCCCCGCACCCGAAGCGCAGGCTCTATACGAGGATATGTCGCCCGAGCGGGAAGAACGTCTTTCAGACCCAAAGCCCGAGGGAAAAGGGCGTCCAACCAAGAAGGATCGGCGAAAGATCGACCTGATGCATCGTGACGCGCTTGAATGATCTGAAAGCTTGGATTAGCTAGCAGCCAATTCCATGTGAAAGGTTCCGCGTATGACCTATGTTGTGATCGATAACTGCATTGCCTGCAAATACACCGACTGCGTCGAGGTATGCCCGGTAGACTGTTTTTACGAAGGTGAAAACATGCTGGTGATCCATCCTGACGAATGCATCGACTGTGGCGTCTGTGAACCGGAATGCCCCGCTGATGCGATCCGCCCCGATACCGAGCCGGATATGGACAAGTGGGTCGATTTCAACCGCAAGTATTCGGAACTGTGGCCGGTGATCCTGTCGAAAAAGGATCAGCTGCCCGAAGCAGAAGAACGTGACGGCGAGCCGGATAAAATCAATAAGTATTTTTCCGAAGCTCCGGGCGAGGGTGGCTGATTCGGCATATGCCTGCATTTGACCATAGAATGTGGCTGTAATCGCTTGAAATCGTTGAAAACCTTAAAAACATGATCAAAATCGAACGTCTTTAATATGTTCGGTTTTTGTGTTATGTTCTTGTTACAAACAGAAACCTGACGATACGGCGACCGCCCAAAGCGTGCTTTGGGGGTGGCTTTATTTACGTCCTTGATGGTGCCCTTGCGGGCACGCCACAAAAGGAAAACCGAATGAGCAAATCGAAGAAGCCCGACTTCCGCCCCAACGAATATGTCGTCTATCCGGCGCATGGCGTTGGTCAGATCGTCTCGATCGAAGAGCAGGAAATCGCCGGCATCTCTCTGGAACTGTTCGTGATCTCGTTTGAAAAAGACAAGATGACCCTGCGCGTTCCAACCAACAAAGCGGTTGAAATCGGCATGCGCTCGCTTTCCAGCCCAGACGTGGTTAGCAAAGCGCTGACAACCCTGAAGGGCAAGGCCAAGGTCAAGCGGGCCATGTGGTCGCGTCGTGCGCAGGAATATGAACAGAAAATCAACTCGGGTGATCTGATTGCCATCGCCGAGGTTGTCCGCGATCTGCACCGCGCTGATGATCAGCGTGAACAAAGCTATTCAGAGCGTCAGCTTTATGAAGCCGCGCTTGAACGTCTGACCCGCGAAGTAGCTGCCGTAGATGGTGGTGACGAAAGCGCAGCAGCGCAAAAGGTTGACGAGGTTCTGGTTTCGCGCGCCGCGTAAGACCTGCCTTTGAAAGGTTGTGAAGCCGTCCCGTTCGGGGCGGCTTTTTCTATTCCTCTTTCTCTTCTTCCAGATGCGCCAAAAGAGCTGTCTCAAGTTCGCGCTCTAATTGGTGGGCCAGCGCCAGATACTCGGGATTGTCCGAGGCACTCACACCCGGTTTCCAGACCTTGGCCAGTTCACGCACCGCGTATCGATCGTGATCGAAGAATATTTTCTCGGCGCGGGCGGCCTCGAATTCGCTGAGACCGATGTTTTCCAGAACATAGCGACCCGCACGCAGTGAGCTGTCGAACATCTCGCGGACGATATCATTGGCGCCTGCTTGATAGAGCTCGAACACGTGGACGCGGTCTCGGGCGCGGGCGATGATGTGCAGATCAGTTCGTTCTGAACGGGCGTATTGGATCAGTTTGGTTGTTGCGTCGCGGTCGTCCAGTGCAACCACCAGAACGCGGGCGGTGTGCAATCCGGCGGCGTGAAGAAGTTCATGGCGAGTGGGGTCTCCGAAAAAGCCTTTGAAGCCCAGCTTGCGCATCAGTTCGATTGTTTTGATATCGTGGTCCAGAACCACCGTCTGATGACCCGCCGACTGCACAAGTCGGTTCACAATCTGCCCGAAGCGCCCGATGCCAGCGATAATCACCGGCCCTTGATGGTCGATCTCGTCGGGGGCTTGTGTTTCCGAATGCTCGTGGGACCGCTTTCTGATCCAGCCCTGAAGGATGAACAAAAGCGGCGTGATTAGCATGGTGGTGGTGATCACAAGAAGCAGGGTTTCTGCAATGCTTGCGGACAAAACGCTTTGTTGCAGAGAAAACGAGATCAACACAAATCCGAATTCACCGGCTTGGGCAAGGCCAAGGGTGAACAGCCATTTGTCATGACCTCTTATTTTGAAAACCGAGGCGAGCAGGAACAGGATCACCCCTTTGACAACGATCAGACCCGCGGCTAGCCCAAGGATCTTCAGAGGCTCGCCAAAGAACGCAGCAAAGTTGATGCCTGCGCCGACGGTGATGAAGAAAAGCCCCAAAAGCAGCCCCTTGAACGGTTCAAGGTCGCTTTCCAGCTCGTGCCGGAATTCGCTGTTGGCCAGAACCACGCCCGCCAAAAAGGTGCCAAGCGCGGGGGACAGGCCAACAAGGTTCATCAAAAACGCAATGCCCACAACAATGCCAAGCGCCAGGGCCGTGTACATTTCGCGCATGTGGCTGGCGTGGATAAATCGAAATACCGGGCGGGTCAGATAGATGCCGGTCAGGATCACGGCGGCGACGGCCCCCAATGTGACCAAGGTCACACCCCAACCGGGCAGACCTTCAACCAGACTAAGCGATGCGGTGTGGCCGTCAGCCCCGTGCGCCGCGTCTGCCGCGTGGTGGGCGAAGGCTTCAATAGCTAAAAGCGGCAGAAAGGCCAGGATCGGGATGACCGCGATATCCTGGGTCAGCAGGACCGAAAACGTGCTGCGCCCGCCTTGGGTTTGCATCAGACCTTTTTCTGTCAGGGTTTGCAAAACAATCGCGGTTGAGGACAAGGCCAGCGTAAAGCCGATGGCGACCGAGGTTTCCCACTCTAGCCCCAACAGGCGGCAGATATAGGCAATGATCCCCGCCGTGAGAAGCAGTTGCAGTCCGCCAAGCCCGATTAGTTTGTGGCGCATCGCCCAAAGGGCCCGCGGATCAAGCTCTAGCCCGATCAGGAACAGCATCATTACCACGCCAAACTCGGCGAAGTGTTGCAGGTCAAGGACCTCGTCCCCGACAAGCCCTAAAACCGGCCCGATAATGATCCCTGCAGCCAGATAGCCCAGAACCGATCCAAATCCCAAACGGGCCGCAATAGGAACTGCTATGACGGCGGCACCAAGAAAGATAGTGGCTTGATAAAGGAAGGTTTCCATACTCGGGTCCTGTGTCGCTGCTTCCTAAATGCAATTGATCACAAGGCAGGGCAAGGGGCGGATACGCGAAAGGGCATTTAAACCGGCAAAGGCGCATCCTGTTTGATCTGGTCCATCACGATCTGGCTTTGCACCCGCGCAACAGCCGGATGTGGTAGCAGGACTTCATGGATCAAGGTGTTCAACTCGGCCAGATTGCGGCAATACACGCGCAGCAGATAATCCGCGTCACCTGTTAGCGTCCAACCGCTGACCACCTCGGGGCGGGCATTTAGCAGACGTGACAGGCTTTTAGATTGCTCGGGGGCGTGCGTGGTCATTTGCACCTGAACAAAGGCTTGTATGTGCAACCCGATTTTTTCGCCGTCCGGTGTCGCGCGATAGCCTGTGATATATCCGTCCGCCTCAAGCCGTTGTCTACGGCGTCCTGCCTGTGATGGTGACAGGTTGAGCACGTCCCCCAATTCCTGAGCGGTCAAGTGAGCGTTTTTTTGTAACTCGGACAGAAGGCGTTTGTCGGTTTCATCCAGCATATGCGTAGATTACGCGCGTTAGACCTCTGAAACTAGAGAATTATGCTTGTCCTGCGGAAAATCTGCAAATTAACCGCAGGTCAGTTCGTGGGCATTTCCAGAACATAGCTTTGGCCGTTCCGGCTGTAGTACACTTTGTCGGTGTCGATCGCGGTGACTTGTCCGCGTTCAAGCCGATCTCCGACCTCAATTTTAATGTAACGACCACTTGCCAATCGAACCAAAGCGCGGCGGTTACCTTGGGTTCCGTAGACGCCGATCAGGCTGATCTCACGTAGGGGAAGCACATTGCTTTCCGTGGCCGCATTCGCCGCAGTGGTCGCCGTAGGGGCAACGCGAGTTGTCGTTTGGGCTGCAATTTCCGCGCGTTCTGTGGCGTAGACAATCGCGGACATGTTTGACGGGCGCAACTTTGGCGTCGGCGCTTCGGGCACGGCCAGCGGATTGGATTGAACGGCTTCGATCTGCGCGGCCAGCGCCTCGACCGCTGCCGGACGCAAGGGGGGCATGCGGTTGATGCCGACAACGCCAGCGGTTGTTGCTTCATCCGCTGTCTCTTCGGTTTCTACGGTGACTTGCGGGCGCAGCTGGGGGATTTTTCCAGCCAATGCGGCGCGTTGTTCGTTTTGTTGTTCGACTGGATCAGGACGCGGGGCCAGTGGCGGGATCAGCGGGGGTACAGCCGCATAGACGGTTATGCCATCGGGCGTCACGGCTCCTTCTGATGTGGCTACGATCAAGCCACGGTCGTCGCGGTCAAATCGTGTTCCCGGGGCCGGAGGGTTTGGAATGGCCGTTAGGGCTTTGTCGGTCAGCAGCTCGGATACGGTCGGGATCGCGTAGGCGTCGGTTTCGAAAACCTTGGGGTCCAGCGTTGTAAGGAAGATATCGCCAATCCCCGAGCCTGACAGCCCGGTCAGCGCATCGGGTGCAACGGGCCAGATACCTGTAGCTGCATAGCGTGCCAATTTGGCGTCTTCGCTTAGGGTGTCCCAATCCTGCGCCGCGCCAATAAGTAGATCGGCCTGTTCCTGCCCTAGGGCTGTGGCCACCTCTTGCAACGAGACGGGTTCGCTTTCTGCAGTCACTTCATCTGACGGGCGCAGCGGTGCCATGGCAGCCAACGTGTCGCTGTCATCGGTTGTCGCCAGAGGGGCAGGTGGTTCGCCGTCAGTGATTTGCCCCAAGGTTTCTTCGGCCGGCGTTTCCAGAAGCGCTTGCGCTGCTTCACCGCCCGTGAAGGACGTTAAATTGCTGCCTGTAATTTCGGGTGCAACCCCGTCATCCGGCGACACCGGATCGGTGCCGACGGTATCGAACACGTTCGGAGCCGCATCACTGAGCGTTTCTTGCGGTGTGGTATCAACGTTTTCGGTTTCAGGTTGGGTATCGCTGGACTCTGCAGTGTCTGCGACTGCGTCAACGTCCACTGTTTCTGCCGCAATGCCTTCGGGCTGTTCGTACGGCGCGTCGGCTTCGTCCACAGGTATGACTTCTGTTGCAAGCGTCTCGGACGCGACAACATCGACGTCCGGTTCTCCGGTAAGGGCGCGGTAGCCGAAGAAGCCGCCCAATAGCACAATCAAAACAACCGCGGCAGCTATTGCGAAAAGTATCGGACTTGTCCGCCGCTCGTCATCTCGTTGCGCCGAGCGGTTTCCGAACACTGCCATCCGTTCGGCTTCGTCGCTTAGTTGATCATAGGCGGCTGGATGGAAACCCGGTTTTCCCTTTGGAAGCCAAGATACCGATGCGGTGGTTACGTCTTCATCGCTAGAATGGATCGAGGTTTCGCCCATCCAGCTTGGTGGCTGGTCCTGCTCGATCTGGTCGTCGTTTTCCTGCGTGTTGGGAATCCAGTCTACCGACGCGGGATCTAGGTCGGTTTCATTAACTGTCTCACGTGTGGCATTCAATGAGCCAGCCCACGATGGGAAGTCGCGGTTTTCTAAATCGGCATCCGGCTCTTTGGCTTTGTCAAATCTCTGGGCGCGCAGGGGTTTCGACGCATCGTCTTCTGGAGCGGTCCGCAAGGCAGGTCCAAGGCTGGGTCGTGGCGCTTGCAGTGGGGATTCGATATCCCCCTGTGGTCCTTGGGGTTCAAGGTCTTCTTCAAACTCGTCGTCATTCAGCTCGACGGGTGCAGCGGGCAGCGAGCTGTCCAAGCGCACCTTGACCAGTTCCGCTTCGGGCTCGGTCTGGTCGGGCAGGTTGATCGCGCTCCAGTCGGACATGCCAAAAAACGGCTCGACCGAAAACTGGGCATCGTCGGGGGCAGCGACAAAGCAAACAGGGTTGAACCCGTGTTGAACGGCAAAGTCTTCCGCTTCACTAAGGGTATCGCGGGCGACGGCTGCGACCTTCAGCCCGTCGTCGCCATCTTCCCAGTCAAAGGCCAGTTCGTCTTGCAGATAAGGCGTTTCACGTTCGAGCGCCTCTTTGATCACAGTATCTCGGTTATCATCGTCCGAGTGGGGCAAGTTAAGGTATTTGATCTGGTCATCAGGCAGGACGATCCGGGTCGAGAACCCGTCTCCTGCAATATCGTGCCCTTTCGCGTGAAGCTCAGCCAGTCGCTCGGAAAACTGCTTGTCCATCAATGGGACATGCCCAAGACTGACCCAGCCCCCGGCGGTACGATGCGCCAAGGTTATGCCTTCCCGCGAAAGCAATAATGCGAAGTCAGAAATCATTCACTTATCCCGTTTCCGGCTGCCTGCCGTCGTCTGGCCCTCTCAGACTTTCGGGTGGTTTTACAGCAGGAACTTGCTTAGGCAAAGGGGCACTTCCACTCAATGTTGCAATAGATGGAAATGTCGCAGAAACTTGCTTATGCGAACCTTCGGAGTGCATCATGCAGCGTGTTTTTTCTTTGTGTCTTATCGGACTATTGGCATTTGCCGGACCTGCGAGCGCCGGCACATTAACGGTGACAGGGCAGGGCAGCGCCTCGGCTGTGCCGGATATGGCGACGATGACAATGGGAGTAAGTCACGAGGCGGCGAATCCCCAAAACGCGATGGAATGGGTGACGCGTGATATCAATTCGGTCTTCTCGCGCTTGCGGGATGCCGGAATTGAAGAGCGAGATTTGCAAACCAGCCAGATTTCACTTTATCCGGTTTGGAGCCGACCTGACCGTGAAGGTAAAAGCACCGTTTCGGGGTTCTCGGCTTCGGTCGATATGCGGGTCGTGCTGCGCGATCTTGATCGTCTGGGGGATATTCTGGTCGAAGTGCTTGATGCAGGCGGGAACCGGTTCAATGGAATGACGCTGGGCATTCAGGACACCGCGTCGCTTCAGACTGAGGCCCGTGTGGCCGCGATTGCCGATGCACGTATGAAAGCGGCGGATTATGCCGAAGCCGCTGAGGTCACGTTGCAAGGGATCGTGTCGATCAGTGAAAATGGCGGCGGGGGCAGTCCCTATCCTGCCTTGCGAATGGCGGATGCCGCGATGAGCATGGAAAGCCTTGAAGTCGCGCGGGGCGAAAGCGCCGTTTCGCAGACGGTGACGGTTGTATTCGAATTCGAGTAGGGCTGGATTTGGTCGTTTTGGGGTCTAGGCTTAATTCAGCTGTACCACCTTTCCGGGGTTCATGATGTTCTGCGGGTCCAAGGCCCGCTTGATTTCGGCCATCACTGACCATCCGTCGCCGTGTTCTGCCTGCATATGCTTCAATTTACCGGTTCCGACGCCGTGTTCTCCGGTGATGGTGCCCCCCAACCGTAAGGCGCGTTCGGCCATGCGTTCGGCCAGATCCTTAGCCGCATTCAGTTCCTCGGCGTTCCCGTCCTCAAGCAGCAGGATCGCGTGAAAGTTCCCGTCCCCGACGTGCCCCAATATCGGCCCGCTGATGGGCGAGGCCTCGATATCGGCACGGGTTTCCTCGACCGCTTCTGCAAGTTTCGATATCGGCACGCACATGTCCGTCACCACTGCGCGCGCACCCGGGCGCGAATTCAGGATGGCGAAATAGGCGTTGTGGCGGGCGGTCCAAAGGGCTGTGCGGTCCTCGGCCTTGGTGGCCCACTCATAGCCTGATCCACCGTGATCGGCGATAATTTCGCCAAAAGTGCGCGTTTGTTCCTCGACGCTTTCGGGAGAGCCGTGAAATTCCACTAGCAACTGTGGACATTCGCGGATGGTCAGGCCGGAATAGGCGTTCACGGCCCGAACGCTGTCTGAGTCCAGAAACTCGATCCGTGCCATGGGCAGCCCCATTTGGATCGTGTCGATCACCGCGTTCACCGCGTCGTCAATACCTTCAAACCCGCAGACAGCCGCCGAGACTGCCTCGGGCTGGCCTTGCAGACGAAGCGTCAGTTCGGTCATCAGCCCAAGCGTTCCTTCGGACCCGACGATCAACCCTGTCAGATCATACCCCGCGGATGATTTTGGCGCGGCCGATCCTGTACGGATCACGCGCCCGTCTGCCAGCACGACCTCAAGCGCCAGTACATTGTCGCGCATGGTGCCGTATCGAACAGCCGTCGTGCCGCTGGCCCGCGTGGCCGCCATGCCGCCAAGCGACGCATTCGCCCCCGGATCGACGGGGAAAAACAATCCGGTATCACGCAAATGAATGTTCAGTGCTTCCCGCGTGCAGCCCGGTTGTACGCGGACGATCATATCTTCGGGTCGCACTTCAAGCACCTGATCCATCTTCGCAAAATCTACGCTGACTCCGCCGGAAATCGCCATCGCCTGTGCTTCTAGTGACGTTCCAGTGCCGAACCCGATCACAGGACACCCGTGTTTGGCACATATCCGCACGATGCCCGCAACATCTTCTGTTGATCGCGGATACACCACCGCATCCGGTGTCACAGGGGCGAAATAGCTTTCAGAACGACCGTGCAGGTCCAAATCGGACTTGGAGCATGTGAAACCTTCGCCTAGAAAAGAAGAAAGTTCGGATAGGGCGTCGGCGATACTCATCGAATCCTCGTCGGTTATATGGCGCTAAGCCGCGTCATGGCGCGTATCAAACGGGTTCGATCAGGAAAACACAAGACCCGTAAGGATGCAGGGTGGCAGGAGAATTTGATACAGCAAACCTAAGGCGTCAGGCAACTTGGCTTGCGCGGCTGTGGGTGTTGGCGCTGCTTATCGGGCTTGCAGGGGGCAGCGTGGCGGTTCTGTTCCGTTTGGCTGTTACCAATCTGCAATCGACTTTTTACGGCAATCCCGATCTGACAGTGATCGAAAGCTTCGTGCGGTCTTTGGGCTGGTACTGGATTATCGGCATCCCCACGTTGGGCGGTCTGGCGGTAGGCATTCTGATGCAGGTCACTATTCGCGACGGGCGCGTCAGGGGCGTTGCCGATGTGATCGAAGGTGCCGCGATCCGGGATGGCAAACTTGAGCATAAAGCGGGGGTCGTTTCCGCGCTTGCATCGTTGATCACACTATCGACAGGCGGATCGTCGGGCCGCGAGGGGCCGGTGGTACATATCGCGGCGCTGGTCTCAAGCTGGATCGTTACCCGCACGCGACTTGACGGGGTGACAGGCCGCGATCTGATGGGCTGCGCAGTAGCGGCGGCTGTATCGGCCAGTTTCAACGCGCCTATTGCGGGGGCGATTTTCGCGCAAGAAGTGGTGCTGCGCCATTTTGCGATCCGTTCTTTCGCGCCCTTGGTCATTGCTTCGGTCGCGGGAACGGTGATCAACCGCTTGCGGTTTGGCGATGTGACCGAGTTCACTTTGCCCAACACCACAGCGCTCGATTTCTATATCGAGCTTCCTGCGTTTGCGATGCTGGGCGTCGTTTGCGGGATCGTGGCGACACTTTTGATGATGGCGATCTATCATGCGGATAGCTGGGGAAACCGCGTGCAGTCAGGGATGCGACTGCCGATCTGGATTCGCCCCATGCTGGCAGGCGCGTTGCTGGGGCATCTTGCAATGATTTATCCTCATATAATCGGCGTCGGATATGAAACCACCAGCAAAGCGCTGACAGGCGAACTGCCCGGGTGGGAAGCTTTAAATTTTGCGATCTTCAAAGCCGTTGCCGTCACCATCACAATCGCCGGACGCATGGGTGGTGGGGTGTTTTCCCCCTCGTTGATGATCGGCGCTTTGACGGGGTTGAGTTTCGGCTACGTTGCGGTCGCCGCTTTCCCTGCGTTTACATCGGGGGGCGAAACACTTTATGCCTTTGCGGGCATGGGGGCTGTGGCGGCTTCGGTTCTGGGGTCGCCGCTCTCTACGATTATGATCGTCTTTGAGATGACAGGGGACTGGCAAGCGGGACTTGCGGTTCTGCTGGCTGTGTCGATGTCCACAGCCGTGTCGGCGGCACTGAACCACAAGTCGTTCTTTCTGACGCAACTCATGCGCCGCAATATTCAGATCGCGGCGGGACCACAGGCGTATTTGCTGCAAATGTTCACGGTGCGGTCCGTCATGACCCCGATCGACCAGTGCGTCGTCAAAGACAGCGACCGGCTGAAAGAGCTGTTGAAATCTGGCTTTGCTTTGCGCCAAGGCATGACGCTGGACGATGCGCTGCCTAGTTTTGACGCTGCGGGATGCGAGTTCTTACCAGTTGTTCGCGCCGCCACAGGTGATGCCCCTCCGGAAGTTGTCGGGGTTCTGTATCAGGTCGAGGCTTTGAAAGCCTATAACCGCGCCTTGGCAGCCACTGCCCGCGAAGAACACGCCTAAGGCTTGCATCTCAAACCGTTTCCGGAAATCGTTCCAGTGGCGAACCATCGCCCATGGCACCGAAAGGGTTACGATGTTGCACCTAACAGACCTCCGGCGAGAGTTTCACAAGTATCCCGAACTGGGGTTTCAGGAAACCCGCACCAAGGCACGTGTCGCTGCCATCCTGCGCGATCTGGGTCTTGAAGTGCACGAAGGCGTGGGCGTCGTCGGTATTCTGCGGGCGGGTTCGGGCAATCGGGCGATTGGTCTGCGGGCCGATATGGATGCTTTGCCGATCCGAGAAACCAGCTCGCACGGATATGTATCCGAACACGCAGGTGTCATGCACGCCTGCGGGCATGACGGGCATATGACCATGCTAATTGGGGCTGCCGAAGCATTGGCGCAAGATCCGGCATTTGACGGGACCGTCGTGTTTATTTTCCAACCCAACGAAGAGCACGGCCTTGGTGCCAAAGCGATGATCGACGAAGGGGTTCTGGAACGCTTTCCGATGGAAGAGGTCTATGCCATCCACAATCTTCCCGGTGCACCGCTGGGTCAGGTCTCGACCCGCCCGGGGTTGATCTGTTCCTCGGAAAGCCTGTTTGAAATTCACGTCAAAGGGCAGGGCGGCCACGCCTCGATGCCGCAGGTGGGGCGCGATGCCATCACCATCGGTGCCGAGATTGTGCAGGCTCTGCAAACCATTGTATCCCGCAAACTGGCTCCGGGGGCGGGGGCCGTTGTTTCGGTGACCGAGTTTCTGACCGACGGGCAGCGCAATGTTTTGCCCGGAAACGCGACCTTAAAAGGCGACGTCCGCGCGCGCAGTCCCGAAGATCGTAACAGCATCGAGACCTTCATGCGCCAGATCGCCAGCGGGATCGCCCAAGCGCACGGCGTTAACATCGAGGTCTCCTTCAACACCGAGTTCATCGAAACCATTAATGCGCCAGAACCCGTTGCAGCTGTGGATCGCGCGGCGCGGGCGGCAGGTCTTGCGTCAATCCCCGACCGCCAACCGATGAGTTTTTCCGAAGACTTCGCCCATTTCAGTGCTGCTGTTCCCGGGTGTTTTCTGCTGTTGGGCAATGGAGAGGATGGCGAAAATGGTCAGCCGTTACATTCAGATGACTATGATTTTAACGACAACCTGCTGCCCATTGGGGTTTCACTATGGAGCGAACTGGTCAAAGACCGCCTGCCAAGAAAGGGGAATACCGCATGAGCAGTTTGTTTGAACACCGGATGCGGACACTGCGCCAACGGATGGCAAAGGGCGGAATTGATGTCGCGCTGATCACCGACGATGACAACGTCTATTACCTGACTGGCTATTACGACTATTTGCATATGGAGTTCGGGCGCCCGACGATCCTTGTGGTGCCGTGCGACGGCGATAGCCACCTAATTACGCCGTCAATCGACCTGAACACTGCGCGGGCCAATGCACAGGTCGACCGCATCTCGGCCTGGAATGACGGTATGGGAACAGAATGGCGAGAGCATCTTCCCGCTTCTGTTCAGGGGGCAAGCACGGTTGGGGTTGAGCCGGATCACATGCCCCCAGTCGTGCGTGCCTATGTGGATGATCTGGTCACACGCAACGCCCAAACCACGGTCACGCCGATTCTTGCGGATATGCGGATGATCAAATCAGCCGAAGAGCTACAACTGGCCCGCCACGCCGGAGAGGTTGCCACGGCGATGATGCAGGCAGGCCGCGCGGCGATAGGTGATGGTGTGGCTGAATATGAAGTTGCCTTGGCGACATCTCAGGCGGGTACCCGCAAAGCCGCCGAACTGCTGTCAGCGCATTACACAGATGCGGACATGTCCCCAAACACGCACTTTCTGCAAATCATGGCCTCGGGTGACACGATCACCAAAACCCACCACCGCGCCAGCACCCGAGTCATGCGCCACGGAGAACCTGTTTTTTTGTGCTTTTGCGGTATGACGAATTTCCACCGCTTCAAGCTGGGTTTTGACCGGACTTTCTGGATCGGAGAGATGGCAGATCCGAAGCAGGCCGATGTTTACAAGGTGGCTTTGGAAAGCCAACAGGCCGCGCTGGATGCCCTGCGCCCCGGAGTAACCGCGGAAAGCGTGCATGCTGCGTATGCCAAGGTCATTCAAGGGGCGGGGTACGAATACCCCTTTCGCTGCGGACGAGCGACCGGGTTCAGTTTTTTGGAAAAACCACAGCTGGTAACAGGCGATAAAACCATCTTGCAACCGGGTATGGTTCTGGCTGTGGATGGGTCGGTCTCGGTAGAAACATTCCGCGCTCAGGTTGGCGACAGCTTTATCATCACAGAAAACGGCTATGAACCTGTCACCCATCACCCGAAAGAGCTGGATGACGTCATATTGTAACGCGGCTTGGCTTAAAGCTGTTCGACCTTGACGTATTCGCCTGCGTAAAACGCAATGTGGCCGGCGATTTCCGCCACCTGTTCCACCGGTGCTTCATAAGACCACGCGCCATTTTTCACCGTGCGGTTTGTGCCGACAATATCATAATGTGTGGCGTTGCCCTTGTGCGGGCAGGTGGTGGCATGATCTGTCTTATCCAGAACGGCCATTGCCACATCCTCGCGTGGGAAATAGATCACCTCGTCGTATCCCTCTTCGCTCAGCTCAAGCGCGTTCGCGCTTTCTGCAATCACAGCGCCAGCGGCGCGCACAGCCCAATTGCCATCAGCTTTGCGAATACGGATCATTTTGGTCATCTTGTCTTCCTCTCTCGTCACTTCCGGTCTTTGATAGACCAGTAATGCAACAGTTCCGTATCACAAAGGCGCTGTAGCAGAGGTCAACCATATAGCAGCTTTTTCGCCAAGTTGCGGTGATATCTTGTCGCGCACGGTGGCATGGTAGGTATTGATCCAATTGACCTCGGCTTGTGACAACAAAGACGTGTCGATCAAACGCCGGTCAATCGGCACCCAAGTCAGGTTCATAAAGCCCAGCATGTCGCGATCATCCGCGCCTTCAAGCGCCTCGGCTTGCTCTACAACAATCAGGTTTTCAATGCGGATACCAAAGGCCCCTTCTCGGTAATACCCCGGTTCATTGGACAGGATCATGCCCTCTTGCAGTTTCACCTCGGATATCCGCGAAATCCGCTGCGGACCTTCGTGTACGCTTAGAAACGCACCCACCCCGTGGCCCGTGCCGTGGTCATAGTCCTTGCCCGCACACCACAGCGGGAACCGTGCCAAGGCATCCAGATCACGCCCCGATAGGCCGCGGGGGAACCGTGCGCGGTGAATGTTGACCATCCCCTGAAGCACGCGTGTGAAGCAATCGCGCTGCTCGTCCGTTGGCGTTCCGACCGCCATCGTGCGCGTGATGTCAGTCGTGCCATCCGGATACTGCCCGCCGCTATCGACCAGCAACAAATGCCCGTCCTCGACCGTCAGATTGCTGTCGGTGCTCACACGGTAATGCGGCAGCGCCCCATGCGGACCCGTGGCCGAGATCGTCTCAAAGCTGATATCGTGCAACTGCCCGACCGAGCGCCGGAAACCCTCAAGCTTTGTTGCCACGCTGATTTCGGTCAGGCTTCCCGCCGGTTGATCATCCACCCAAGCCAAAAATTCACACATGGCCACCGCATCGCGCAGATGGGCATCCACCATACCTTGAATTTCAACAGGGTTCTTGCAGGCCTTCGGCATGACGCAAGGGTCACCGGCCCAGACCAGTTCACCTGTACAGGCGTCTGCCACACGGACGGGCAGGGTGCCTTTATCGGCGGCAATCTTGCCCGTTAGATTGGCGACGTCGCCAAGAAACGCGCCCTGAGTATGCACCCGCACCTCGTCGCCCAAGTGATCACCAACTGCGCCCAACTTGGCCGCATCCATGTACAAATCCACCGAGGCGTCTGCATGCAATACAGCAAACCCGTGCGCCACCGGATTGCGCGGAATATCTGCGCCGCGAATGTTCAAAAGCCACATGATCGAGTCTGGCAGGGTGATCAAAGCCGCCGCCTGACCGGCGGTGCGCAATCCTTCGGCCAGCCGTGCGCGTTTGTCTGCATGGCTCTCTCCGGCAAATTCCAAAGGATGGGCAAACACCGGCTCGCACGGGCCCTCGGGTTGATCCTCCCAGATCGCATCCACCAGATTGCGGCTTTCCCGCACCTCTATCCCGCTGTCGTCCAGCTGGCTTCGCAACTGTTCAATCTGCGCCACCGAATAAAGCCAAGGATCAAACCCGACGATACCCCCGTTGGGCAGATGCTCTTGCAACCAGTCGCCCAATTGCACCTCGGGCCAGTTCACAGGGGTATAGACATCCGCCACCTGTTCGCGCACCTGAACGCGGTAGCGCCCGTCTACGAAGACGCCAGCAACGTCGGCCAAAGCGGCACAAAATCCCGCTGATCCCGTAAATCCCGTCAACCAGCCCAAACGCTCGTCACGCGCAGCGACATATTCGCCCTGATGCGCATCCGCCCGCGGGACCAGAAACCCGTCCAGGCCCTCGGCAATCAACGCGCCACGCAAACGCGTCAGCCGATCAACGCCAGCCGCCGGATCCGACGTTACTTCATAAGATTGCAGCATCATGCCCCTCCTGTTCAGGGGTGCGTCCCCTGTTTCTTCTTGGCTAAAATACTCAAAAACACCACCGGCGCCAGCAAAGCTTACATCGCCCGCTTGATCCCCATCACCCGCGCTCTTGCACGCGGATCGCTGTCAAACAGACCTGCCAGTTGCTCGGTCATTGCGCCGGCAAGCTGCTCCACATCGGTGATCGTCACAGCGCGTTCATAATAGCGCGTTACATCGTGCCCGATCCCGATGGCCAGCAACTCAACCATTTTGCGCTTTTCGACCATGGCGATCACATCGCGCAGGTGTTTTTCAAGATAATTCGCAGGGTTCACCGAAAGCGTACTGTCATCCACCGGTGCCCCGTCGGAAATCACCATAAGGATTTTGCGCTGCTCGGGTCGCGCCAACATGCGCTTGTGCGCCCATTCCAGCGCCTCGCCGTCGATGTTTTCTTTCAGCAAGCCTTCTTTCATCATCAGGCCAAGGTTCGGACGCGCCCGCCGCCAAGGAGCATCGGCCCCTTTATAAACGATATGGCGCAGATCATTCAGACGTCCCGGTTGCTGTGGACGTCCGCCATTCAGCCAGTTCTCGCGGCTTTGCCCGCCTTTCCACGCGCGGGTGGTAAAGCCAAGGATCTCGACCTTGACGTTGCAACGCTCAAGAGTACGGGCCAGAACATCGGCGCAAATCGCTGCGATCGAAATCGGACGGCCCCGCATCGACCCCGAGTTGTCCAATAGCAGGGTGACCACGGTATCGCGGAACTCCATGTCCTTTTCCCACTTGAAAGACAGCGGGGTCGTCGGGTTCGCCACCACGCGGGCCAGTCGTCCGGCATCCAGAATGCCTTCTTCCTTGTCGAACTCCCAACTGCGGTTCTGCTGCGCCTGTAGGCGACGCTGCAATTTGTTCGCCAAGCGGCTGACGGCCCCCTTCAAGGGTTCCAACTGCTGATCCAAATAGGCCCGCAAACGCTCTAGCTCGACGGGTTCAGCCAGCTCTTCGGCCAGTATTTCCTCGTCGAAGTCAGTGGTAAACACGGTGTAATTCGGATCAGCGTCCGAATGCGGCGCAGGTGGAGGCGGTTCCAGGGGCGCTTCCCCGTCGGGCATCTCGGTTTCATCCGACATGTCGTCCTCGGCGTCCTCGTCCATGCTTACATGGGCCTCGGTCGCGTCCTGCTGCTGTTCCTGAGACTGCTCGGGATCGGCCTCGGCTTCGCTCTCGTCGCTGTCCTCGTTTCCTTGGCTGTCGGGATCGTCCTGCTCTTCAGCGTCTTCCTCGGCCTGATCTTCCTGCTCGTCATCGATGTCGTCAGGGTCATCGCCCAACTGATCGCCATAACCCAGATCGTCGATTACCTGACGGGCAAATTTAGCAAAGCCAGCCTGATCGGAAAGCATGTCGTTCAGGCCTTCAAGCGTGCCGCCTGCCTGTTCCTCGATAAAGCCGCGCCAAAGGTCCATGACATTATCAGCACCGGCTGGCAAAGCACGACCCGTTGCCAAATGGCGTACCAGATAACCTGCGGCTACTGACAAAGGTACTTCGGCGCGGTCGCTGACCTGTGCATATCCACGACGTGCGGCATCCGCGCCAATCTTGGCATCGATATTCGTGGCCGTTCCGGGCATGTGACGCGCGCCGATCGCTTCGCATCTGGCCACTTCCATGGCTTCATAAATATCGCGCGCCATTTGCCCCGGTGGGGCATAGCGTGCGTGCAGCGCATCGTCGTGATACTTGCGCTGCATTGCCAGAGCGTCAGCAGTACCGCGGGCCAAAAGGACCTCGTCGCGGGTCATGCGTCGGCTGACCTGCGGTAACCGCATCGCATCGCCGCTGATCCCGGCCGGGTCTACAGTATAACTGACCGACAGGTCTGAATCATTGGCCAAAACCTTGGTCGCTTCGGCCAGCGCCTTTTTAAAGGGATCGGCTGGATTGTCGCTCGGTTTAGACATTGCACGCTCCCTTAGCTTTCATCTTTCCAAAAATACTCCGGGGGTGCGGGGGCTGGCCCCCGCTTCGGTCGGCGCCCACAAGGCGCCGAAACCGGATCATCCCAAGCTCGCGCTGGCGGCGCTTTCAGGCAGTTCCTCGTCAAACAGACGCTGATAGAACTCGGCCACGGTCTGACGCTCTAACTCATCGCATTTGTTCAGGAACGACAGGCGGAATGCATAGCCCACATTGCGGAAAATCTCGGCGTTTGCAGCCCAGTTGATCACCGTCCGCGGCGACATAACGGTCGACAGATCGCCGTTCATAAAGGCTGTCCGGGTCAGGTCGGCGACGGTCACCATGCGGCTGACAATGTCGCGGCCTTTCTCGGTGTTGTAATGCGGCGCCTTGCCCAAAACGATCATCGTTTCGGCGTCGTGGCTTAGGTAATTCAGCGTGGCGACAAGCGACCAGCGGTCCATCTGCGCTTGGTTGATCTGCTGGGTGCCGTGATAAAGGCCGGTTGTATCCCCCAAACCAACGGTGTTCGCCGTTGCAAACAGTCGGAAGTGCTTGTGCGGGGTGATGATTTCGTTCTGGTCCAGCAGGGTCAATTTGCCGTCGTGTTCCAGAACACGCTGGATCACGAACATCACGTCTGCGCGGCCTGCATCGTATTCGTCAAAGACGATGGCCACTGGGTTTCGCAGCGCCCATGGCAGGATACCTTCGTGAAATTCGGTGACCTGCTTTCCGTCTCGCAATTTGATCGCGTCTTTCCCGATCAGGTCGATCCGGCTGATGTGGCTATCCAGGTTCACACGGACCGCAGGCCAGTTCAGGCGGGCGGCGACCTGTTCGATATGGGTCGATTTCCCTGTGCCGTGATAGCCTTGGATCATCACGCGACGGTTGTGCGAGAAGCCTGCCAGAATGGCCAGCGTGGTATCGGGATCGAACTTATAGGTCGGGTCAATCTCGGGCACGCGGTCGGAACCTTCTGCAAAACCCTTTACAACCATGTCCGTATCAATGCCAAACACGTCGCGGACGTGAATGTCCTCGGTCGGGCGTGCGTTGCTGTCGATAATACCGTCTGCCATCTCTCTACCTTCTCGTGCCAAATTGGGCGTTAATCCCAACTGCAACATAATGCGGTCAGAGGCAAGGGAAAGCCCTAAGTTTACCGCAGCGTCGAACACCTTTTCAGTGTTTCGTTTCCGTGATTAAGTGCACATCAAGTGTGGGCCTTTTTGGCCTTTGGTGAGTGATAAACGAATTTATGGCCAGTATTGAAGATCTTGAACATCTGCTAGACGGTCTCGGCAAAGGCGAGCGGGCCGATTTCCGCAGCCTATATGCGTTGACTTCGGCCAAATTGTTCGGGCTTTGTGAAACGATTTTGGATGACCGGTTCTGGGCGGCCGAGGTGCTTGAGCAGGTCTACCTGCGCCTGTGGCACGACGCGATGGACTGGCGCTCTGACAAGTTGCAAGCGCTGACCTGGGTGTTGACTGTCGCCCGGTCCGAGGCCGTCATGGCCCGCCGTTCGGCCAATCAAGGCAATCCACCAGATCCGGTTGAATTACAAAAACTAAGCCCGCCGGCCGAAGCTCTTGGCGACGGGCAAGAGGCGCGGCCGTTGTTGCGAAAGGTTCTGGGTTTGTTGCCCTCGGACCGGCGCGAAGCGTTTATGCTTATCTATTTCTCGGGTGTTGGGTATGTCGAACTGGCCACTCGCTACCGTGTTCCCTTGGCGACAGTGCGCAACTGGCAACGCCGTTCGCTTGAGCGTCTTTATCTGGACCTGACCCACAGAGAAGCCACTGCCGATGTGGTCACGGCGGGTGAATATGTGCTCGACTTGCTGACTGACAAGGAAAAGAAGGTCTTTGAAAACCGCTTGAGCACAGAAGAGGGGCTCTCGTCACTTGTATCGGGGTGGTGCGAGGATTTTGTGGTTCTCACAGACACCCTGCCTGAAATCGCCCCACCCCCGGATTTGTTTGCGCACCTCGATCAGGCGATCTTTAAAGAGCAATCGCGCCCCTTCTGGTGGCGTGTTGGTGTGATCCAGTCGGTTTCGGTTGCAGCCATTGCTGCCGGGGCGGCTTGGGCGGCTTATACCTATTGGCCGGGCATGGTGCGGCAAGCACCCGAGGGCTCGGTTGAGATCGTGCAACAAGGCGTGACAACGCCGGTGCAACCGATTGATCTGGTACCTTTGCCTGAAAATGGTCCGCCTCTGGCATTGATCGATCCGCCAACCGGTTATCTTCAGGTGGGCGGAGACCTATCGGCCCTACATCGTATTCCGAACCTGTCGGCCTTTCTGGATTTCGGGCGGGGTAGCGAATGGGTCACATTGGGCGACTGGTCCGAACTACCACCGCATGTTCTATCTGTTCCGGTCGAGTTGATCTCGATCGTTCGGGGAAGCGAACTGGTACTTTTGGGCGGTGAAGGCTCGGATCAGGAAATCCTGCGCATCACCGTCCAGTGATCACTTGAAGCTTCGGCTGTCTTTGATCTGGTCCCATGCCCACATGACTTGTTGCAACTGTTCTTCTTGTGAACGGTCGCCGCCGTTCATGTCGGGGTGCAACACTTTGATCAGCTTTTTGTAAGCTTTGCGAACTTCGGCTTTGGACCAGTGGTCCTTGGCCTCAAGAATATCAATCGCCTGACGCTCGGTCGGGGGCAGACGGCGGGTTTGGTCGCCGTTGGATTTGCCGGGGTTTTGTGTGGCGTTTGCCCCCAGAACCTGATGCGGGTCTTCGATCCCCAGACGGGCCCAGGCACGCGCTTCGGGGTCGCGGAAGCTTTTGGTTTCACGCTCCCAGACTTTGTCTTTCGACATTTGCGCGTTCAACTCGGCCTCGGTGGTGCCGTCGAAGAAATTCCACTTCAGATTGTATTCGCGCACGTGGTCTTTGCAGAACCACTTGAATTCATCCAAAACGTCCGGCGCTTTGGGCGCGCGGAATTTTCCAGGCTCATTGCAGCCCTCGTGTTCACACTGGCGCGTCGAGGTTTCGGACGCCCCCGACATTCCACGACGACCGCGCGGATTGTTCTTTTTTGCCGACTTCACCGACATATCAAAACCAAAAGGATCGGGTTTGCTCATCTTAGCACCTTTTCGACTCGGACTGTGCAGTCTAAGGCTATTTTCAGCGGATTGAAGGGCAAAAGAGGTAAAAAATGAGTGTTGAGCAGGAAATGATTGCGCAATTGACTGAAGCGCTGGCTCCCGAGGTGCTGGAAGTGCGTAACGATAGCGCTAAACATGCAGGGCACGCAGGCGATGATGGCAGCGGAGAAAGCCATTTCAGTCTGGTGATCCGTTCCGCGGCATTGGAGGGCAAATCGCGCATTGCCCAACACAGGGCAATTCACGAGGCTTTGGGTAAAGACTTGATGACCCGAATTCATGCTTTGGCGATTACCGTTCGGAGCTAAACGAAGCCGATCTCAAAAGTATAAAGAAATTCAATTCCGTCTAGTATGGCTTTCACCGCGCTAAATGGCGCGGCATATGCATCGTTATAGTTGTGTGAACTATTTGACGGCGAGATTGATGCAAACAGCTTCGGGTCCCAAACAAAGCGTATTTGAGGAAAACTCGGTCGCAGTCGCAAAGGTGGCGGCGTTTATCACTGCAGTGATGACGGCCGTTTGGGCGCTTGTGATGGCATTCATGGGGTCAGAGTGGTTGACACACTCTGCTTTGACCTCGATGGGTGGATCAATCTTTGGCTGGGTCCTATTGCACTACGGCTATACAATGTGGGGCCGACATATATATATCCTTAGCGGTATTTTCGGTCTGGGAATGGCGTCAGTGGCCATGCCGCCCAGTGCGAACTTGAACATGATTCTATTCGCCCTTCTAGGCGGGGCATTCCTTATGTTTCAGGGCCGCCGAAAGTTTCGCTATGCTGTGTTCTACAGCCTACTTACGGCCTGTGCCTGGGCCGCGACAGAGGCCTTGAACGGCACGCTTACACCTGAATACGAAGTGACCCAGGAACTCGCGGACCTGATTATCCGCCCCTTCACATCTGTTTCGTTGCTGGTTCTTGTCGCCGGCCTGATCGGCTTTTTCGCCTATACGGTTCTTGTTCGAACCGAGGACATGATGATCGCCAACGAGCGTGCCGAAGCGGCGAACCATGCAAAAACAAATTTCCTTGCTACCATGAGCCACGAGCTGCGCACGCCCATGAACGGCGTTGTCGGCATGATCGAGTTGATGGACCGCGAGGAAACCGACGCAGAGAAAAAAGAGAAGTTCAAAACCGTGCGGGAATCCGCGTTTTCCCTTTTGGGGATCATTGACGACATTCTCGATACCTCGAAAATGGAGGCGGGGAAGCTTAGCCTTAGTGCGTCTCCAACCGATGTCAGATCGCATGTGACCGCAGTCGTTGCATCGTTGCGCCCGATTGCCGAGAAAGCTGGAACCCATATCAATCTGACAATCTCGGACGACGTGCCGGAGTTTGTCAAAGTCGATCCGATGCGCCTGCGCCAGATTCTTGTGAATATCATCGGGAATGCGATTAAATTCTCAAAACGTGCGGACGGGACTGTCGGAGAAGAGGTCAAGGTTGCGGTTGGAAGGTCCCCCGAGGACGATACGCTTTACTGCGTCACAGATTACGGCGTCGGTATGGACGAAAAGATGCTTGCCAATCTGTTCCAGCCCTTCACCCAGTCGGACGCCGAGGAAAACCGCCGATTTGGTGGTACCGGTTTGGGGCTGTCCATTGCCAAAGGACTTGCCGAGTTGATGGGCGGAACGATCACGGTCAAAAGCAAGATCAATGAAGGGTCCAGCTTTACCGTCAGCCTGCCGTTGAAGGTTGAAGAAGTCGCGCCAGCCGAGGAGAAACACGAGGCGGTTGATACTTCACAACTTGCAGACACCAAGGCCCATATCCTGTTGGTCGAAGATAACGCGACCAACCAGCTTGTGATTTCACAACAGCTCAAGGCGTTGGGGCTGACCTGTGATACCGCTGATAACGGGGTCGAGGGGCTTAAGAAATGGCAGTCGGGCGGCTATGATCTGGTTCTTTCGGATTGCCATATGCCCGAGATGGACGGGTTTGAAATGACCCACCACATCCGCCGTAGGGAAGACAAACACAAACTTATCCGCACTCCGATTGTGGCTGTAACTGCGAATGCCCTTAGCGGAGAAGCAGAGCGCTGTATTGCGATGGACATGGACGACTATATCGCCAAGCCCGTACGCTTGGATGTTATGGCAGAAACGCTCAGTCGATGGCTGGTGGTACCGAAAAATACCTGATCAGGCCGATTTTTTAAGCGCTTGCAGGTGCGGAAAACTGTCGACGTATCGCGCGAACATATGGGCACCGCAGGTGGCGGAACAGTACTTGCGCGGGTTGGTCGCAGAGACACAGCTTGCAAGCGGTTCGAATACCGCATCGGAATCCGCTTCGACGAAGAAGGGCATCGAATAGCGTTCTCTACCGGACGTATTCACCACACGGTGCATGTTTGCCAGATAGATATCATTGGTCAGGATCTGCATTAAATCGCCGATGTTGATGACGAATGTACCCTCAAGAGGCGAAGCTTCGATCCACTGGCCGTCGCGGTTCATGACCTGCAAGCCTCCGATCTGATCCTGTGACAGTATTGTCATCACACCGTAATCGGTATGCGCGCCGATGCCGATCATCTCTTCGGCCACGCGACCGGACTGGGGCGGGTAGTGGATCAGGCGCAACACGCTGATAGGGTCACGCATTTTGGCTTCAAAGAAAGTTTCCGGCAGATCAAGACTAATCGCAACCCCGCGCAGAATGGTCCGTGCTAATCGAACCATAGCGTCATGATAGGCCATCATTTCTGCTTCTAACGACGGCAGTGATGCCGGCCACTGGTTTGACCCGAAGAAAGGCGTATTTCGGCCCGGTGTTTCCGGTCCCAGATCAAAGCATTCTTTCAGGTCGCTGGTTTTGGTCGGATCGGTGTTTTCGCCAAACAGCGGAATATATCCCCGCAGGGCCGTTCCCGAATTTTCGATATGCAGAAGCTTTTTGACATCATCGGGAAGATCGAAGAACAGTTTCGACGCCGTATAGGCCCGTTCAATCAGATCGTTAGAAACGCCGTGGTTTTTTACATACATGAAACCCGCGTTTGCAAAGGCCCAACGAATATCCTTTGCTGCCGTGGTGGCGTCTGAACCGTTCACCAAGCTGGCGATATCTACAACGGGAATGCGGTCAAAAGGCTGACGTGTGGCGCGAAGCGCGTCGTCAAGCTGGGCGATGGGGTTAGACATAATCTTATACTCGGATCGGCTGAGATTTCCAAGCGGATACCCCGCCTGAGGGGCGTCTAAAAGTGACAGCATGACGCGTTGCGGCAAAAAAATACATTCCATCAATCATATATTGATCAGTGTCAAAATGCATTAAACATGCGTGTGATATGTCCATTATCAATAGGGTGGGGTTGAACGCGCGATGATTGAGACAGGAACCACAAGCATAGCTTCGGATGCCGAGCGCTTGCGTTTGGTGCTTATGCTATGTTTGTTTGCCGTCATTTCAGGACCGGTTTGGACTGTCTTTGTGCTATCCATCGATGCGCCGACCTCTGCCACCGGGGTGTTTGCGGGATTCTTGGGCGGTGTTCTGGGTGCGATTGCTGCACACCGAAAAAAGCGCATTCTAGCCACGCATATATGGCTTATTTCTGCATTGACCGCTGTCTCGATCGCTTCGGCCGCGATGGAGCACTCGTCGAATGTTAAGGCTTTTTTTCCGACACTGGCTCTGGGTGCGTTCCTGCTATTTAATGATGAGAAAGAAATAAAATCGGGCGTCATTTATACGATTGTCGCATTGATACTTTGGGGACTTCTGGAAGTTCATCACAAAATGTCCGACGGAACATATGAAATTCCGTACGAGATAGCCTCGGGCTGGCTGAGCGAAATTGTATTGCTCACTGCTTTTGCGATGATTGCTGTCGAGGCCATCTATTTCAGGCAAATCTTGCTGAAGTATTCTGAAAACTACCGGGAAATTGCTGTTAAAGCTCAGGCGGCAAATGCCGCCAAGTCAAACTTTCTTGCCGCTATGAGCCACGAACTGCGGACCCCTATGAATGGGGTGCTGGGGATGAGCGAAATCCTGTCGCAGTCCAAGCTGGAGCCTGCTCAGAAAAAGATGGTTTCAACTATCAAAGAGTCGTCTCTAGCCCTGCTTGGGATCATTGATGATGTGCTAGACACCAGCCAGATCGAGACTGGAAAGTTGCAGTTGCATCCAAAACCTTTGGAGCTAAGGTCTCACCTTCTTGCGGTTTTGGATGCGGTTCGGCCGATGGCGGATCAGCGCAATCTACGGCTTGATTGCGAGGTGCCCGATGCGCTTGATTATGTGTACCTTGCGGATGACATTCGCTTGCGACAGATTTTGATGAACATCATCGGTAACGCTGTAAAGTATTCGGTTCACGAGGATGGCAGCACTGGTGAAACCGTTTCGATTAGTCTTTCTGATGAGAACGGAATGGTTGTTTACACCGTGATAGACCGCGGTGTCGGGATGACTGGTGACATGCTGGCCAATTTGTTCACTCCCTTTACCCAGTTCGGAGATGCCACTCGGCGTAGGGTTGGGGGAACCGGCTTGGGAGTGTCGATCAGCAAGCGACTGATAGATCTGATGGATGGCCAGATCGAGGTGCACAGCACCCCCAGCGAAGGCACATGGGTTCAGTTGGCGCTGCCACTAGAACGGCAAGCCAAGTTGGATGAAATGCCGATTGATATCGACTGGATCGCGCGGTTGAGATCCAAGGCTCCGACTTACGGTCCGGTTTTGCTGGTCGAAGATAATGCCGTCAACCGCACCGTGATTGAGCATCAGTTGCGCGGATTGGCGACCGGTATCAATGAATTTGCCGGATACGGCGGTGTCGCTGTCGCAGGCTTTTTGACCGGATGGCTGGCGTCTGGATATGATCCGCGATCAATGCTTGTTGTGTTCAACGCCTTGGTTGTCTTGTCAGGTCTGGTGACCGCAGTGCTGGCCTTTGGCGAGACACGTCAGTTTGCCATCGCGCATGCGGCCCCGTCTGCCAAATCTATGAGTGGCTGGGAGGTCTTTGCGTTGGTCAGTTGGCGCGACAAACGGTTTCAAGCGTTGTCGCAGGCTGGACTGGTTGAGAAGTTCGTTGATGTGGCCATGTGGGTTCTGGTGCCGGTTTACTTGCATGCGCAGGGGGTCGACCTGTTTCACATTGGTCTGATTACAGGGATTTACGGTGGCGTTTGGGGGGCAAGTCAGTTGTGGACCGGACCACTGTCGGATGCGTTGGGGCGAAAGATACCGGCTGTAACGGGTATGCTGCTGAGCGGAGTTTCCTTGCTGGGGATCGTCTGGTCGCAGAGCTTGATGGGGTGGGGTGTATCTGCGGCGATGACCGGTGTGGGCATGGCGCTGCTATAACGACCTTGATTGCGGCAGTAGGGGATTTGACTGACCCTGCTTGGCGTGCGTCCAGTCTGGGTGTTTACCGCTTCTGGCGTGATCTGGGGTACGGGGTCGGCGCCTTGGTCATCGGGGTGTTCGCGGATATGTCCGGCGCGCCAGAGATCGGGTTTTGGGTTGTGTCGATTGCGATGATCGGTTCAGGGCTGTGGCTTGCGCGGGGTTACCGGACATAAAAAACCCGCGCCATTCGGCACGGGTTTGATTTGAGTATTTGGACCAAGAAGAAGCTTAAAGACCCAATTTGGCCGCGACCAATTCGTTGACCGCTTTCGGATTGGCCTTGCCGCCGGTGGCTTTCATCACCTGACCGACAAACCAGCCTGCCAGTTTCGGGTTCTGTTTGGCCTTTTCCACCTGTGCCGGATTGGCCGCGATGATTTCATCGACAGCCGCTTCAATGGCGCCGGTGTCTGTGACCTGTTTCATGCCGCGCGCTTCGACGATTTCCGCCGGATCGCCGCCTTCGGTGTAGACGATTTCGAAGACGTCTTTTGCAATCTTGCCCGAGATATCACCGGCCTTAATCAGCTTGATGATGCCCGCCAGCTGGCTGGGTGATACGGGGCTTTCTGTGATGTCGTGGTCTTCCTTTTTAAGACGACCGAAAAGTTCGTTGATCACCCAGTTTGCGGCCAGTTTGCCGTCACCTGCTTCGCCCGCGACCGCTTCGAAATAGGTGGCATTTTCGACCTCGGCGGTCAGGACGCTGGCGTCGTATTCTGACAGACCAAAGTCTTTGACGAACCGGGCTTTCTTTTCGTCCGGCAGTTCGGGCAAGCCAGCTTTGATATCATCAACCCACGCCTGTTCGATTTCAAGCGGCAGAAGATCGGGGTCTGGGAAGTAGCGATAATCGTGAGCTTCTTCCTTGGACCGCATCGAGCGGGTTTCGCCCTTGTCGGGGTCAAACAGGCGGGTTTCCTGAACGACCTCTTTGCCGGCTTCATGCTGCGCAATCTGGCGACGGGCTTCGATTTCAATGGCTTGTTGGATAAAGCGCATCGAGTTCATGTTTTTGATTTCGCAGCGGGTACGCAGGTGGCTGAAATCACCGGTTTCGACGAATTTCTCGTACTCGCCCGGCAGGCAGACCGAGACGTTCACGTCGGCGCGCATGCTGCCTTCCTGCATGTTGCCATCGCAGGTGCCTAGATAGCGCATGATCTGGCGCAGTTTGGCCAGATAGGCGGCCGCTTCTTCGGGGCCGCGGATGTCGGGGCGGCTGACGATCTCCATCAGGCAGACGCCTGTGCGGTTCAGGTCCACAAAGGACATATTCGGGTCCATGTCGTGGATCGACTTGCCGGCGTCCTGCTCCATGTGAATACGTTCGATACGCACTTTGCGGGCCACACCGGGGCCCATATCCACGATGACTTCTCCTTCGCCCACGATGGGATGGTAAAGCTGTGAAATCTGGTAGCCCTGCGGCAAGTCGGGGTAGAAATAGTTCTTGCGGTCAAACGCGCTGACAAGGTTGATTTCGGCTTTCAGGCCCAGACCGGTGCGGACGGCCTGCTCCACGGCAAACTCGTTGATCACCGGCAGCATGCCCGGCATCGCGCTGTCAACGAAAGCCACGTTCGAGTTCGGCTCGGATCCGAATTTGGTGGATGCACCCGAAAACAGCTTGGCGTTCGAGGAAACCTGCGCGTGAACCTCCATACCGATGACCAGTTCCCAGTCATGCTTGGCGCCCGCGATCATTTTGGGCTTCGGGGTCTCGTAGGTCAGGTCCAGCATCTTTGCGTCCTCTTGTCTGTCCGAATTGCCTTCTAGGGCAGGGGCGGACAGGGGGCAAGAGGGCAGCGCCTATCGGGTGAGGATCTCGACCTCATCGTGATCAAAGAAAATATGCCTTCCGCGCAGAATTTCCCGCTCGTAGGCTTTGCTGAGCGTACCAAAGGCTTCTTCCAGTCCCATTTGCTTTTGCTGCCATGCTTTGGCGGGTGGTGCAGACGGATCGTGGCTGTCGGCGGCTTCGGCCCAGACATCGGGGTGAATTTCGCGCAAGTAGGTGCGGGCTAATTCAGGGGCCGCCGCCATCAATGTGCGGCGGTTCTGCAAGGCACGCTTTGAACCAGAAACCAGCGGGCCGGTGGGGGCCAGAGACACCACCAGATAGGAAATCACCTGATTGACGATGGCCTGATCATTTTGGGTGCGCATGTAGTCGCCCAAGCCTTGCAGCATCATAGCCACATCCACAAAGCCTAATGCTTCTTTATCGTGGCGTGCGGCGTCCATGAAAGTCAGCGCATAGGCGGCACTTCCCCAATGGTCGTAGGTTTCCTTTGCCAGCTTGCGCGCGCGTTCCTCTAATAGTTCGTAGCTGCCGTACCAGCGGGGCAGTAGGGCTTGGCCGAACTGGCGGTAGCTGTCTGCGTAATGCGGTGCCAGATCGATCAGATTTTCGTAGTCTGCGATAATGCGCTGGGCAGCGTCGGGTTGACCGGCAAGGGAACGGCACCGTGCAGCTGCCAAGGCAGGGGAATCATTTGCGATGGGATCGAATTGTTCCAGAATGCTGGTTGCGCGGCGGAAATGGCGGGCGAATTTCTTCCAATCCGATGCAGGTACTTCGTCTGCCCAACCCTGACCGCGCCAAACCGAGCCTAAATCCATATGCGCCTGTGCTACTACCAGCGCGACACCGTAGTCGTCGCTGTTGTCGATCAGAACCTGATCCAGCATTTCGACGCCATCCGTCGCGCTGGCCAGTCCGTTTTCGTTGGTCGGCAACAGACCCATGGCGATGGTGTCACTTAAATCCTGACGTGCACCAGCCGAAAGAACGTCGGCTGTGGCCTTGCCGCTTGTGGTGGTGCGGCGCTCTTGGTCGTGTTCGCGGATCAACTGGCCCAGAGTTTCCCAGTTGTCCTGACGCACAAGCGCATGTGCGGCGCGGTGCAGCCGTGCATTTTCTTCACTGTTGGCGGATTTTTCCGGAACTGAAATCGTAAACTGCTGGCGGATATCCGACAGGGTCATGGTCTCAAGCCCGCTGGCAAATTCGCTGCGTTGCTTTTCCTTGATGCGCGGCCCCATGGCGCGGCGGACGGCAGATAGCACTGTTTGGGCTGCACTTGGGGATGTCGATATAAAGGCCATTGTCTGCTCCGGTGTTTTGATTACTCCGAAGCTGCCAGCCATTTGGGGCCAATTCTGGGCATAGCCTTGAAAATTTGGCGGTGATTTGGAACCTGACTGCCTTTAAATCAGCGAAAAAGGATGCTTTTGAAACGGCATTTTCAGGCGTGTGAAGCCGTCCTCCAAATCACGCAGAGGTGGGGTGGCGGGTTGCATCACTCTGATCTTTTTGCCGTTTTCCAGTTCGGTGACCAGTTTGATCGAGCGGTCCATACGCAGATGGATGTGCATTTGCTTTATCTGATGCCTTGGGATCGACACATTCCTTTTGCTGTGGTGCCAGTCAAGGGTGTCGTGGTCCAGCCGTAGCCCCGAAGAGGGGTTTAGGACCAGATCGACCAGCGCCGGAACGGTCACGATGATGCCCAAGGCCATGATGAAAGGCGCGATAGAAAGCGCCATCCACAGCCAGAGGTAGATCACATACAGAGCGGCCAATACGATGACTGTAGACTTTGATCGCCCCTGCCGTTCGAATATCAAAGGGTCAGTGCTCATCCTAGAATTCTTGAGATCATTTCTGTTGTGTCCCGCGACAAGTCGGGGGTGGCCTTGATGCGCTCAAGCTGTTCACGGATCAGCGTTTGCCTGTTTTCATCGAAGCGGCGCCAAGTTTCGAACGCGCTGCACATGCGGGCTGTGGTTTGCGGGTTGGCAGGGTCAAGCTTGATCAACCAGTCGGCCAGCAAGGCGTATCCGTCACCGGTGGCGTGATGGAAGCCGGCGGTATTCATGGCGAACCCACCAAAGACGGCGCGGAACCGGTTGGGGTTCAGGTGGTTGAAATCGGCGTGCGCGGTCAGGGATTGCGTCACCTGTGCGGCGCTTGCGGGATTGGCCAAGCTGGTTTGCAGGGCGAACCATTTGTCGATCACCAGACGCTCGTGTTGCCATTGATTATAGAAGGCAGCAAGCTCGGCGTCTGCGTCCTCGGCGTTCAGCAGGCAGGACAAGGCAGCCAATTGCTGGGTCATATTGTCTGCCTCAGCATATTGCTTGCGGGCCTGCACGCCACTGTCCAGGCGGGTCAATAAGGCCAGTGCCGCATTGCCAAGGGCGCGTTTGCCTGACTGCTCTGCGTCTGGCTCATAGGCCCCTTCTGTCTGCATTTCGTCGTAGATGCGGGGCAGGGTATCTTGCAGATGTTCCGCCATCGCTTGTTTCATGGTTTCATGCGCGGTCCAGATCGCCATAGGATCAGGCGAGCTGCCGCTGTCGTATAGCGATTGCGCCAGATCGTCCTGACTGGGTAGTCCAAGTGCCAATGCACGGAAGGCCGGGTCTAGGCCGTCGTCGCGTAGCATATGTGCGATGGCGTCAAGATAGGCGCCATCAGGCGCTTCATTACTACGGATCATCCGCAGCAGACTGTCTTTGGCCAAGTCGCGCCCTGCTTCCCATTTGTTGAAGGCGTCGGTGTCGTGGGTCAGCAAGAAAGCGCGGGTGGGGTTGTCCATCTGCCGCTCAAGAATCACGGGGGCCGAGAACTGACGCAGGATCGAGGCAACGGGTTTTGACGACAATCCCTCGAAGGTAAAGCTCTGCTCCTCTTGATCCATTTCAAGAATCTGGGTCGGAAGCACCTCATCGCCGTTTTGACCCAAAAGTCCGACGGCAATAGGAATGACGCGCGGGTCTTTCTGCTCCTGTCCTGGTGTGGGCGGGATATGTTGGCGGAACGTCAGGGTCAGGGTTCCGTCTGAGTAATCTTCGCTAACTGTAAGGCGCGGGGTGCCAGCCTGAGAATACCAGCGTTTGAACTGCGTCAGGTCGCGCCCCGTCGTCTCTTCGAACACCTTGATCCAGTCCTCGATCGTCGCGGCGTCGCCGTCGTGACGGTCAAAGTACATATCCAACGCTCTATAATAGGCCTCGTCCCCGACAAGGTGTTTCAGCATGTTGATGACCTCGGCCCCTTTTTCATAGACCGTGGCGGTGTAGAAGTTGTTGATCTCGACAAAGCTTTCGGGCCGAACGGGGTGCGCCAGCGGGCCGTTGTCTTCGCGGAACTGACGTCCGCGCAAGGCAAGAACGTCAGTGATGCGCTTCACGGGTTCGCTGCGCATGTCGGCAGTGAATTGTTGGTCGCGGAACACGGTCAGGCCTTCTTTCAGGCAAAGCTGGAACCAGTCGCGGCAGGTGATACGGTTGCCAGTCCAGTTGTGGAAGTATTCGTGCGCGACGACCGCCTCGATCCGCTCAAAGTTGCTATCGGTGCTGGTTTCAGGGCTGGCCAGAACGCAGGAACTGTTGAAGATGTTCAGCCCTTTGTTCTCCATCGCACCCATGTTGAAATCATCAACTGCGACGATGTTGAAGATGTCCAGGTCGTATTCGCGGCCATAGACGTCTTCGTCCCATTTCATCGACCGTTTCAGCGCACCCATGCCAAAGTCGCATTTATCTTCGTCACCCGGGCGGACGTAGATGTTTAAAGCCACCTCTTTGCCCGACTTGGTGATAAATCTGTCGGGATGGGCGATCAACTCTCCTGCCACCAATGCAAACAAATAGGCCGGTTTGGGCCATGGGTCTTGCCATTCTGCAAAGCCTGCGCCGCTGGACAGGGGATTGCCGTTTGACAGCAGCACCGGCAAATCACTTTCGATGCGCACGGTGAACGGGGCCATCACATCGGGACGGTCAGGGTAATAGGTGATCTTGCGGAAGCCCTCGGCCTCGCACTGGGTACAGTACATGCCGTTTGACATATAAAGCCCCTCAAGGCTGGTGTTGGCGGCGGGATCAATTTCAACCTCGGCTTCCCAAGTGAAAGCGCCAGAAGGAACTGCGCAGGTGAGACCCTTGTCCGATATTTCGGGTTGGACCGCGTGCCCGTCAATTGCCGCTGAGACCAAGGCCAATTGTTCCCCATGCAGGAAAAACGCTGACTGGTCGCCCGCGGAATTGGGCGCAAAGCGGATGCGACTTTTGACCCGAGTGGCGTTTGGTGACAGGCTGAACGTCAGGTGGACATCTTCAACAGTCCAGCCAAATGGCATGTAGTCGGCCAGATAAATGGTCTGTGGGGTTGCGTCTTTCATGCGGGTCCTCAGGCTTGAATTGGTTCGTTCGGCGCTATCTCTCCGAAGATCAGGCGGCACGATGCCAATCCTTTTCTTGGAAGTCGAGAGGGTAGCTGTTGAATCTGTTTCAATGTCGGAGAAATGCGAATGGCGCGTATGCGGAAGAAGTCGGATTTGCCAGAGAAAAGCTGTGCAGGCTGTGGCCGCCCATTTGTCTGGCGACGTAAATGGGCATCTGTCTGGGATCAGGTGCGCTATTGCAGCAATAAATGCCGAAAGCTGAAAAAGACCAGAGTTCCTTCGGAGAAATTTG
The DNA here is from genome assembly GCA_964453855.1 of uncultured Rhodobacterales bacterium. Classification (GTDB taxonomy): domain Bacteria; phylum Pseudomonadota; class Alphaproteobacteria; order Rhodobacterales; family Rhodobacteraceae; genus JASMHC01. The sequence goes on along the minus strand of CAYVRN010000004.1, from coordinate 23,362 downwards.
AAAGTCATTCACCTGATCTGGTTAAGTAAATTGACCGGAAATGTTGCCGATAGGAAACTTTTGCGCTAGGTCAGACGAGAATTGTGCACATTTGTATGCAGAGGATTGATCATGACAAACCGCGTGGAACGTCACGGCCTTCAGGTAGCTGAAGAACTGGCAACTTTCATCGAAACACAAGCCTTGACCGGCTTGAACGTGGCTGCAGACACATTCTGGCAGGGGCTTTCTTCGCTTGCACATGATTTGGGGCCTAAAAACCAAGCTCTTTTGCAAAAGCGAGAAGACCTGCAAACCCAGATTGACGACTGGCACAAGGATCACCGCGGTAAGCCGCATGATCATCAGGCGTATAAAACCTTTCTGACCGAGATCGGCTACCTGTTGGACGAAGGCGATGACTTCGAGATTGATACAACCAATGTTGATCCTGAAATCGCCAGCGTGCCCGGCCCGCAACTGGTGGTACCGATCACCAATGCCCGCTACGCTTTGAATGCCGCCAATGCGCGCTGGGGCAGCCTTTATGACGGGCTTTACGGAACCGATGCGATGGGAAGCCAACCGCCAGCGGGTGGGTTCGAACGCGGTCGCGGCGCACGGGTTGTCGGACGTGCGCGGGTTTTTCTGGATGAGGCATTCCCGATAGAGGGTACCAGCCACTGTGATGTGAGCCGCTATCACGTTCAGAGCGGTCAGTTGTTGATTGACGACAAGCCCTTGGTCGATCCGTCGAAATTCGCTGGCTACACCGGCAATCCCAAAGCTCCGGACAGTGTGTTTCTTGTCAACAATGGGCTGCACGTTGAGTTGGTCTTTGATCGCGCCCATCCGATCGGCAGCCGCGATCAAGCATTGCTTGCCGACGTGGTGCTGGAAAGTGCTGTTTCGGCGATCATGGACTGCGAAGATTCGGTTGCTTGTGTGGATGCCGAAGACAAGGTTTTGGCCTATTCAAACTGGCTTGGCCTGATGAAGGGCGATCTGGAAGCTACGCTCCAGAAAGGTGGCCAGACAATCACGCGCCGCCTGAATGACGACAAAGTCATCTGCGCGCCAGATGGTTCGGAAAAAGTTTTGAAGGGTCGCGCGCTGTTGTGGGTGCGGAACGTCGGCCACCTGATGACCAATCCCGCCATCCTGACCCGCAAAGGTGACGAGATTTACGAAGGTCTGATGGACGCTGCCATTACCACGCTGATTGCGATGCACGACCTGCAGCGCGGTAGCGGGAACTCGGTGCATGGTTCGGTTTATGTGGTGAAGCCCAAAATGCATGGCCCCGAAGAGGTTGCTTTTGCCGATGAGATCTTCCGCTCGGTCGAAGGTTTTCTTGGACTACCCGATAATACTGTAAAGATCGGGATCATGGACGAAGAGCGCCGAACCTCGGTGAATCTTAAGGAATGCATCCGCGCTGCGAAAAGCCGTGTGGCATTCATTAACACAGGTTTCCTTGATCGCACCGGCGATGAAATCCACACCAGCATGGAGGCTGGTCCGTTCAGCCGCAAAGACTTTATCAAGCGCAAGGCGTGGATTGGCGGCTACGAAAACCGCAATGTCGACATCGGGTTGGAATGCGGCCTGAGCGGCAAAGCCCAGATCGGTAAGGGTATGTGGGCCATGCCGGATATGATGGCCGCAATGCTGGAACAGAAGATCGAGCACCCCAAAGCGGGCGCGAACTGCGCTTGGGTGCCTTCGCCGACGGCGGCCACGTTGCACGCGCTGCATTATCATAAGGTCGATGTCTTCGCGGTTCAGGCCAAACTCAAGGCAGGCGGACGTCGCGCCCACGTGGACACGCTACTGGATATCCCGCTGGCGACTTATCGTCGTTGGTCAAAGGATCAGATTACCCGCGAACTCGAGAACAACGCTCAGGGTATCCTGGGCTATGTGGTGCGCTGGATTGATCAGGGGGTTGGCTGTTCAAAAGTACCTGATCTGGCGGATGTCGGTTTGATGGAAGACCGCGCAACCTGCCGGATTTCAGCCCAGCATATCGCCAACTGGCTGCACCACGAGGTAGTGGATGCCCAAGAAGTCATGGCAGCGATGCGGAAAATGGCGGAAGTCGTGGACGGGCAGAATTCGGACGATCCGTTATATAAACCGATGGCGCCAGACTACGACGGTATCGCATTCCAGGCCGCGTGTGATCTGGTCTTCAAGGGGCGAACCCAGCCCTCGGGGTATACCGAGCCCGTGCTTCACGCACGACGTCTTGAGTACAAGGCTTCATTGTGATTTGCTAGGTGATGAGGGGGCTTTCTGCCCCCTCTTTGCCCTTCGGGGCAATTTCACCCCCGAGGATATTTCGGGACAAAAGAAGGGCAGGGCACATGGTTGAGATTTCATTGCGTAAAGCGCGAACGATTATTCGCAAAACAATCGAAAAGGGGCGCGAGATGGAGCTCAAGCCTTTGTCAGTTGTTGTTCTGGATGCGGGTGGAAATGTAAAAGCGTTTGAGCGTCAAGATGAAGCCGCCCCCGGACGCTTCGCTATTGCCCACGGCAAGGCCTTTGGCGCGGTGATGCTGGGCATGTCGGGCAGTGCGCAAAAAGCACGCGCAGAAGAGCAGGCCTATTTCATGCAAGCTCTGAACGGCGTTTATGGCGGGCAGGTCATTCCGGTGCCGGGCGGCATTTTGATTAAAGACAAGCGTGATCGGATCATCGGCGCTGTTGGTGTGACCGGTGATACCTCGGACAACGACGCGATCGCAGGTCTTGCCGGGGTTGAAGCCGCCGGTCTGGCGGGTGTGATCTAAGACAGATCAGGCCGTCGATGATTTGAAAGAGGGCTTCGTGCCCTCTTTTTCATTTGCATGGGATGGACTATGTAGGACGCAATGAACGCGAGGACCCCATGTCACGAACTGTCGTTGGAATTATTGGCAACCATCATCTGATCAACGATGAATACCCGACCCATGCGGGCGGTACGATGAACTCGGCCGCCGTGGCCGAGGTGGCAGGTTGTCTGCCATTGTTGATCCCCTCTGATCCGCGTCTGGTGACTGTTGAGGAACTGATGGAGCGCTGTGACGGCTTTCTGCTAACCGGCGGGCGTCCGAATGTCTTTGCGGGCGAGTATGGCGAGGATCACACCGAAGCGCATGGCGATCAGGACCGCTGCCGTGATGCGGTGACCTTGCCGCTTGTGCGCGCCTGTGTTGAGCGCGGGCAGCCGTTTTTTGGCATTTGTCGCGGTTTCCAAGAGGTCAACGTTGCCATGGGCGGGTCTCTGTACCCTGAAATCCGCGATCTTCCGGGGCGTATGAATCACCGGATGCCACCGAATGGCACGATCGAGGAAAAGTTTGCCTTGCGACACAGCGTGACTTTTTCTGAAGGGGGTGTGTTCCACAAACTGTTCGGGGCGCAAGAGGTGATGACCAACACGCTGCATGGTCAGGGCATCAAACGGCCGGGCGATCGTGTGGTTGTCGATGGACATGCCCCTGATGGCACGCCAGAAGCTCTTTATATCAAGGATGCTCCGGGGTTCACTCTATCCGTCCAATGGCATCCGGAATACAATGCAGCGCATGATCCAGTCTCGCGTCCGCTGTTTGAGGCGTTCGGGGAAGCGGTGCGCGCGTTCGCTAGCAGCCGCAGCGGAATGCGCCTTTCCGCTTAAGCGGCCAGCGCAACCGGCATGGGTGCAAGAGTCGCGACCAGCAATTGCGCTTCGTGAGCCTTTAGGCAGGGGCGGGCGGTGTCGCCGTAAGCGTCAAGATTATCCTTTAGATGCGGGAAGGTGGCATACATCCGTTCGCGGCAGCGGGGGTTGACGCTTTCAAGCCCTTCGTCACCTGCATAGAAGCTTTCGGTGCCCGCGCCATGTGCCGTCAGGATTTGATGGCGATCTAGCATGATATGAATATAAGTTGTTACTTTTGACGGGCTCCGGCTGACGCCGGGCAAGTCCAGCAAATGTTTTGCGGCGACAAAAACTTCGGATTCACCGAACAATAGCTCGGCTTCGGGACCCGATATTAGCATGCGGTGTTGCGGCGAGACCGAAAGTGCGCGCGTTAGCCCCGGCAAGCTGCCGGGGGCGAAAGTGACGGGGGCCAGATCACCCATCGCCTGAACCGAGCGGCGGCCGATCCAGCGGATGGGTTGGGCGCCGTCGTCTGCGGTCAAAACCAGATCGCCTTCGACCAGAAGATCAACGTCTTTCGGACCGTCCGGCGTATCACTCAGTGTGCCGGGGGTGAAGCAAATGATGTTCTCGATGTTCGAGAAGTTCAGTGTCGCCCCGCTGAAAAGGGTCGCAGTGCCGCTGAAGGTTCCGGTGCCATCATCGGTGTAATTCAGCGTGTTTCGGTCAACAAGCTTGTTCAGATCAAGCGTGTCGCCCAGCGTTTCGGCATCTTCTTCGCCATCGATGGTGATGGTGGCAGTGCTGAGCTCGCCAGTGTCAGAAATGATGAACAGATCGTCGCCCGCGCCGCCCCAAGCAGTGTCGCCCTGAGCCAAGTACATGGTGTCGTCGCCGGTGCCAGCGTAGAAGGTGTCGGCATCAAGGCCGCCAGTGATGGTGTCGTTGCCACCTTCTCCGTACAGAACGTCAAGTCCCGCGCCGCCTTCGATCACGTCGGCAGACTGATCGCCTGTGTCCGGAATGGTGTCGAAATGCACATCCGAAACCCAAAGGGTTTGAGTAGCCACATCTCCGTTAGAATAGCTGATCGAGATCGAGTGGACCGGTCCCGCGATATTGACCAGGGCCGAACCTTGGGCGCTGTCTTGTGAGTCGCCGGACTGTGCGCCGGTGATGGTATTACCTGACACCGTATCATTGCCATCGGCAGTGATTGTGACGTCAACGCTATTACCGTCGGCGTCCAGCGCGGTGACGGTGACGATATTTTCCCAACTGCCGGACGCCGCGTCGATATCGTTCAGGCGGAAGCTGACGTTTTCCACCTGGTTCGTCATGCCTGATCCGGTTGAGGCATCGAAGGTCAGGGTCGTGGTGGCTGTGCCGCCAGTGCCGCCGGAACCGACTAGATACAGGCTGGAGTTGGCGCTGAAGCTTTCGCCTGATGCGACATAAGTGGTGTCAGTGGATTCAATTTGGGCCGCGCTCAGCGTGCCGTCATCCACGATATCCACGGTAACGTCCATCGTGCCAGTAGACTGGGTGAAGCCAGCGCTGGCATCGGTGCCATCTGCAGCTTGCGACGACCAGCTTAGGTTTTCCGATGCCGCTAGAGTTGCTGCATTATTTGCGCCGCCGTAGATCGTATCGTTGCCGTCACCCCCCAACAGACTATCGCTGCCGTCTTCGCCGTAGATGATATCGTCGCCCGCGCCGCCGTCGATCGTGTCGGCACCGCCTTCACCACTTGTCGTACCAAAGACGATATCGGTCATGTAAATCAGTTGTTGCGACACGTCACCGTTTTGGAAGTCGATATCAATACGGTGTACCGGCCCCGCAATTTCAACTAGAACCGATCCATTCTGATCCGCAGCGGTTTCCTTAGTTGCCCCGGCGGTGATGGTATTGCCAGAGATCGTGTCATTTCCGGCGGCGGTTAGCGTGACCGCAATCTCGTTTCCGGCGGCGTCATAGGCTGTGACGGTCACCGTGTCGGGCATGCCGCCGTTCGAGACGTCAATGTCGTTCAGGCGAAACGAGACGTTCTGCGTTTCATTGGTCAGGCCAGACCCCGAAGCTGCATCAAAGGTGATCGTTGTCCGCGAAGGGTCTCCGGTTCCGTTGCCTCCGATTGCAACAGCCGAGTTGCTGCTGAAGCTTTCACCGGATGCCGTGTACATGGTGTCAGAGGTTTCGATCGCGAATTTTGGCGCGTTGCCGGCGTTAAGATAGGCAACTGTGACATCAATATTCCCAACGGTCTGGGTGAAGCCATTCGAGACATCTGTTTTGTCGCCGCCGACTGATGACCATTGAAACACTTCGGTGGAAGAGCTGCCGGTCGATCCGGTATCGCCATAGATGACATCGGCCCCGTCGCCGCCAGAAATCGAATCGGCGCCCCAACCGCCGTAAACCGTGTCATTGCCCTGACCGGCAAGAACGGTGTCATCACCACCGCCCCTGGACGCTGTCATCTAGTCCGCTGGCCCCACCTCCAAGCCCCGAGTCGATGGCGTCACCGTCACTATCGGTATAGGCGGTGTCGATCAGTTCTCCGGCGTCAGTCCCGAAAATAATACCGTCAGTGTTGTTGTAGGATGGGACTGTTGTTGCTGTAGCCGATACTAATCCGTTTACTTTGCCACCGTCCGGAACAAAGTAAACACTTCCGTTTGTCGCTAGATAGAAAACGCCAGTTTCAGTAGCCGTAGTCGTCGTTTGCCCTTGTGTGGCCGTAAAAGTCCAAGTTCCAATGCCTAACGTGCTATCCGTACTAAACTGGCGAGATGTCGTGTCAATGGTGTCCCCTGAATCAAGGACTGCATCTCCTAAATTGACTAGATACCCACTTGGCATTGCTCACCCAACCACTGAACTCATGATCGCGCGCGTGCGATCTTCACTACAAGGCTGGAAGTATGCGGGCTGTTTGGCACCTTTTAGGGTAAATTAAGACAAGTTTTAGGCAAATGCCGAGACAGTTTGCGCATCGGGAAGAAACTGTTTCCTAATTTTCAACATTTCCTGCTGTTTCCCTTTTCAAGTCACGGTAGTTTTATTACCCTGTTGCGCAATATTTGTGAGTGTGTGCCTATCGCTCTCGACATTTTATTACATTCACATTAATGAATTGATTGTGTGGCGTAGGGAGAAAGATATGCGGCGTTCAATGGTTTCAATTCTGGCAGTTTTGGCGGCCACTGCGGCGGCGGCAAGCGAAGACATCGCAGATCAGTATCCCCAGTCCGAACTTTATTCAAAACCGGTCGAAGTTATTCCTCACGTGTTTTCTGCAATCGGGGCGACGGCACCTCCGACATATGAAAACTCGGGGCATAACAACAACTTGTCCTTCGTCGTCACGGGCGACGGGGTTGTGGTGATCAACGGCGGCGCCTCCGTTCGTCTGGCGGCAGCTCTGCATGACGAGATCAAGGCGGTGACCGATCAGCCCGTGAAACTGGTCATCAACGAAAACGGGCAGGGGCATGCGATTCTGGGCAATGCCTATTGGGCGGATTTGGGTGTAGATATTCTGGCGCACGAAGATGCCATCGCCGAGGTCGAGGAAAACGGTGATTTCATCCTGCAAGGGATGCAGCGCTACAATCAGGACAAGGCCGAAGGAACCCGCGTGGTCGTGGCGAACCTGTCGTTCAGCGACGAATACATCGTCGAGATGGGCGACGTAACGCTGAACGTGTTGCACCTTGGTCCTGCGCATGATCCGGGCGACACGCAGGTCTGGATTCCTCAGTGGGGAATGATGATTGCGGGTGATATCGCGTTTCATGAACGCATGTTGCCGATCTTTGATCACACCTGCACAAGCTGTTGGCTTGAGACATGGGAAGAGGCGTTTCGTCCGTTGAACCCGACCTATGTAATTCCGGGCCATGGGCATCCGACAAACTTTGCTCAGGTCGAGCGCTATACATACGACTATCTGGTTGATCTTCGAGAAAAAATAGGTGCCCACCTTGATGAAGGGGGCGATCTCGCGGGCTCATATTACGTGGATCAAGAACGGTGGCGTGGATTAGACACCTTCGAAGAGCTGGCAACCAAAAATGCCGGTCGTGTTTTTGCAGAAATGGAGTGGGAATGATCCGGTTTTCGAGGTTTGCTTCCATTCTTGCGTTCGCCTTGCTGCCATTGGTGGCGCAGGCGGAAGAGGATGTCGCGGTCGTTCTTCAGGAATATGTGGATTTTGCAACATATGAGCAGGGTATCATCCTGCCTGAACAGATCGACCAGACGGTGTTTGACAGTGCCATTTTCATTGATGCACGTGATGCAGCGCAGTTCGAGGAACGGCATATCCCCGGGGCGATCAACATTGAATGGCGCGAGTTGCCCTACAGGATGGATGAAGTGCCCGAGAGCGGCATGGTGATTTTCTACTGCAACACAGGTACAATCTCATCGCAGGCAATGTTTATGAGCCGCCTGATGGGGCGAGAGAACACTCTGGTGCTGCAAACCGGGCAGCGGGGTTGGCTGGTAAACGGGGCCTACCACCCGTGAGCGCAGGAAAGTGGATAGATATTCCGCCAGTGTGGCTGGTTGGATTTAGCGTAATTGCATGGACGCAGTCGCAATTATTTGCCTATGGCTTGAATTTTGGCGGAGCGTGGGCTGATTTTGTTGGCGGCATGTGTGTTGGCGCTGGAATCCTTTTGATGCTTTTGGCGTTCTACGAAATGCGTGCAAATCGGACGACGGTTATCCCGCACCGCGATGCGGACTCCTTGGTTCAAAGTGGAATATTTTCGCGCACTCGGAACCCGATCTATCTGGGCGACACGCTGGTCTTGGTCGGTTTGATCCTAAACTGGAACGCGGTTCTGGCACTGCCGCTTGTTCCAATTTTTGTCTGGGTAATCGAACGCCGTTTTATCATTCCGGAAGAAAACCGATTGCGAAGAAAGTTTCGCGCGGAGTTCGCCAGATATTCGCAGAAGGTCAGGCGATGGGTGTAAATAAAATTTAAAAAGGTGGAATGAGAATTAAATGTCGATACCGGAAAACTACGCCATTCTGCGTGAAGTGCGACTTGTCAGCTCACGAGTAAAACCCGCAGTCAGACGCGCGTCTTTCTGCATCGAATTTGTCCAATATTGTGAAAAGGTCATACGTTGACTGTAGAGGCTATGGGTAAAAATACGACCTTTTCCGCGTTAGCGCCGACATCCTGTTGTGGTGCTCTGACGTGTCCACTATAGGAAACTCAACCAACGGGGTCCGGTTCAGGGCGTCGTTGATCAAGGAAACAACAATCTGAGGGGGATTGAGACTTGAAAATCGGAACACCCAAGGAAGTGTTCGCTGGCGAAAATCGCGTTGCGATGACACCGGATTCAGCCAAGCAGTTGCAAAAGCTTGGCTACGAATGCGCGATTGAAAAAGGGGCCGGCGCAAATGCCGGTTTCTCGGATGCAGACTATGAAGCGGCTGGCGTCGAAGTTATCGGAACAGCTGCCGCATTGTGGAAGGCTTGCGATATTATCGCCAAGGTCCGCCAGCCTGATGAGAAAGAGCTGAAGCGTCTGACCGCCGATAAAACACTGATTTCCTTCTTCAACCCTGCGGGCAATGAAGACGGCATGGCGCTGGCCAAATCCAAGGGCGCAAATGTGATTGCCATGGAAATGGTGCCACGTATTTCTCGTGCCCAAAAGATGGATGCGCTGTCGTCGATGGCGAACATCGCGGGCTACCGCGCGGTGATCGAGGCGGGCAATAACTTTGGCCGGTTCTTCACCGGTCAGGTGACGGCAGCAGGTAAAGTTCCCCCAGCCAAGGTGCTGATCGTTGGGGCCGGCGTCGCTGGTCTTGCAGCCATTGGTACGTCAACTGCGCTAGGTGCGATCACCTATGCATTCGACGTGCGCCCCGAAGTGGCCGAGCAGGTCGAATCGATGGGCGCCGAGTTTGTCTATCTGGACTTCGAAGAAGAACAGCAAGACGGCGCGGCAACCGGTGGCTATGCCTCTGTTTCCAGTCCCGAGTTCCGCGAAGCGCAGCTGGCGAAGTTCCGCGAACTCGCGCCCGAGATGGATATCGTTATCACCACCGCTCTGATCCCCAACCGTCCGGCGCCGAAGCTGTGGCTTGAAGATATGATCAAGGCAATGAAGCCGGGCTCGGTCATCGTTGACTTGGCAGCCGAACGTGGCGGCAATGCCGAAGGCACCGTGATGGACGAAAAGGTCGTGACAGACAACGGCGTGACCATCATCGGCTACACCGACTTCCCAAGCCGGATGGCTTCGCAGTCGTCGTCGCTTTATGCCACCAACATCCGTCACATGATGACTGACCTGACCCCTGAAAAAGACGGTCAGATCAACCACAACATGGAAGACGACGTGATCCGTGGCGCAACCGTGACCTATCAGGGCGAGATCACCTTCCCGCCGCCACCGCCGAAAGTTCAGGCGATTGCGGCTAAGCCGAAGGAAACCGTGCCTGAAAAGACACCGGAAGAAAAACGCGCTGAAGAGGCCGCTGCCTTTAAAGCCCAAACCAAAAGCCAAGTGACTTTGCTGGCCGTTGGCGCGGTGCTGCTAATGCTTGTTGGGTCGGTCGCACCGGCCAGCTTCATGCAGCACTTTATTGTGTTTGTTCTGGCCGTCTTTGTGGGCTTCCAGGTGATCTGGAACGTGTCGCACTCGCTGCACACCCCGCTGATGGCAGTGACCAACGCAATTTCGTCGATCATTATTCTGGGGGCTCTGCTTCAGATCGGGTCAAGCTCGACCATTGTGATCGTTCTTGCCGCTGTTTCGGTGTTCTTTGCGGGCATCAACATCTTCGGCGGTTTCCTTGTGACACGGCGCATGCTCGCCATGTTCCAGAAATCTTAAGGAGGGCTGAAAGATGGAATTAGGCTTTACTACTGCCGTTTACGTCGTTGCGGCTGTTCTTACGATCCTCGCACTGGGCGGACTGTCCGGTCAGGAAAGCGCAAAACGTGCCGTCTGGTACGGCATCGTCGGCATGGCGCTGGCGGTTGCCGCCACTCTGATGGGGCCGGGTTCAGGCTTCTGGATCCTGTCTTTGGTCCTAATCGCGGCTGGTGGTGCGATTGGTTACAAGCTGGCAAATGGTGTCGAGATGACCCAGATGCCGGAACTTGTGGCAGGGATGCACGCGCTGGTCGGTCTGGCCGCTGTGTTCGTTGGTTACAACGCACATTTCGAGCTGGGCAATGTCATGGCAATGGACGACAGCGCCAAGAAAGCACTCGAGGGGTTTGCCGCCCTTCTTGCCAAAAAGTCATCGGTTGAGATCAATATCCTGCGGGTAGAAGCCTCGCTTGGTATCTGGATCGGGGCTGTGACCTTTACCGGATCGGTTATTGCTTATGGCAAGCTGTCAGGCAAAGTGAACTCGGCGGCCACGAAGCTGCCAGGCGGTCATTTCCTAAACGCTTCGGCTGCTGCGATTTCGTTGATCTGCCTGATATGGTATCTGACCTCGGGCGGTCTGTTGCCGCTGGGTATTCTGACCCTCATGGCGCTCTTCATCGGATATCACCTGATCATGGGCATCGGTGGTGCCGACATGCCGGTGGTTGTGTCGATGCTGAACTCGTATTCGGGTTGGGCCGCGGCCGCGATTGGCTTCAGCCTTGGTAACGATCTTCTGATCGTCGTCGGTGCGCTGGTTGGTTCGTCGGGCGCTATCCTGTCATACATCATGTGTAAGGCGATGAACCGGTCGTTCATCAGCGTGATCCTGGGTGGCTTCGGTGGGGCGGTTGGCCCGCAGATGGAAGTTGAAGGCGAACAAGTGGCTATTGATGCCGACGGTGTTGCGACCGCTCTGGAAGAAGCCGACAGCGTTATCATCATTCCGGGATATGGGATGGCGGTGGCCCAGGCGCAGCAAAACGTGGCGGAACTGACCCGTCGTCTGCGCGCCAAAGGCAAGAACGTGCGTTTTGCCATCCACCCGGTTGCCGGGCGTTTGCCGGGCCACATGAACGTTCTGCTGGCGGAAGCCAAAGTGCCATACGACATCGTGATGGAGATGGACGAGATCAACGACGACTTCCCGGAAACGGATGTGGCCATCGTGATCGGTTCGAACGACATCGTGAACCCCGCGGCACAGGAAGACCCAAACAGCCCGATTGCCGGCATGCCGGTTCTGGAATGCTGGAAAGCCAAGCAGGTGTTCGTGTCCAAGCGTGGTCAAGGCACCGGCTATTCCGGCATCGAGAACCCGCTGTTCTTCAAAGAGAACACCCGCATGTTCTATGGCGACGCGAAAGCATCGCTGGATACCCTTCTGACCAAAATCAGCTGATCGGGTTCGTATGCGAAATTGTAAAAGGCGCCTTCGGGCGCCTTTTTCTGTTTAGTCATGGGGCTTTGCCCCAAACCCCAGAGTATTTTGGGTAAGATGAAAACGATTGTGCGCCAAGGTATGCTGTTAACTTTATGAAATTAATGAATTATTTGTTTACATGGTGTGATTTCCGGCTAGTTTGGCGAAAAACGAGAGGGCCCCATGGCTGCGATTCAAGACCATCCGCTGCGTTACGAGCTTGTAAACGAACTGCATGCGCGACCGTTTCCGTCACTGGAAAGCCCCTGCCGTGCTGTGTATCTAGCGATCAAACAGGCCGGATCCGCCGAGGCGCGCGATCGGGTCAAGGATCGGGCGCATTTAATATCATTGCTGGATCGATATGGCGCCGATCACCCCAAACCCGAGGCCACTCATTATTCGGGTCGTATCGGGCGCTACGAGTTGAAGTGGGAGCAGCATACCGAATTTGTCACCTATACGGTATTCATGGGGGGGCTGAGCGATCGGCCTTTCGATCCGGCAGATTTTGAGGTGTTTCCGTCTGACTGGCTGGCTGACGCGCCGGGTGCTCGTTTGACGTCTGCTTTGATCCGGGTTGAAAAGCGCCCTTCCGAGGAGGTGATCTTGGAACTTAGCGGAGAGTGGTTTGTTCCTGAAAGCGTGGCGGTCAGCAAGGTGGTTGATGACGGTGCTGTTGTCGCAGGAGATTTCCGCATCGACGAGGCTGGCCATATGCGTTTTGCCGTGTTCGTATCGCCTGAAACCGGTCGTCGCAGAGTCGGGCGCATTGTGCAGCGTCTGTGCGAGATCGAGACCTACAAGACCATGGCGATGCTGGGCTTGGCGCGAGTGCGGTCTATGGGGAGCAGGTTGAATGATATCGACAAATCTCTGACCGAATTGATGACCGGCGTCAGTCAAGAGCAGGTGCCGGCAGATCAAACGCTACACGCGCTGTTGCAGCTGTCGGCCGAGTTGGAAAGCATGGCGGCGCAAAGCTCGTTTCGCTTCGGGGCAACCCGCGCCTATGAGGCGATTGTCGACCAGCGTATCACGGCCCTACGCGAGCAACGCTTTAAAGGGCGGCAGACCTTGGCCGAGTTTATGATGCGACGCTACGATCCTGCTATGCGGACTGTGAAATCCGCCGAGGCCCGTTTGGGGGCCATGTCCGATCGCGCGATCCGTGCCGGAGACCTTTTGCGGACCCGCGTGGATGTTGAACGCTCGGCGCAGAATCAGGCGCTTTTGGAAAGCATGGACCGCCGGGCCGATTTACAGCTGCGCTTGCAAGAAACGGTCGAAGGGCTTTCGGTGGTGGCGATCAGCTATTACGCGGTTTCTTTGGCGGGGTATTTGTTGTATCCGCTGACCGAACCTTTGGGTGTCAGCAAGGGAATGCTGACTACGATTGTGACCGTTCCAGTCATTCTGGCGGTTTGGGGGATGATCCGCCGTATTCGCAAAAAAATCGGCCATTAGGCGATCATTCCGGGCAAAAGCCTTTGCATGTCTAGGGCGAGCAGGTAGAATCTGGTTCGAAATGTTATTTAAGATTGCGTTATGGCCATAGACACTAGATCTTCTTCGCCTTTCATAAAATTGTTAGTTGCTTTGGTTCTTGCCGGATTAACGACGATCAGTGGCATGTTGTTCGTGCGGGAGTTGGAACAGTTTGTTCGTGGCATTCAGCCGGATAGTGAAGCCTTCGAACATTGGACCGCGCCTGATCATCGCCCTATCGTGTCTTCGAATGGCCATGTTGATTTGCTGACCGGATGCATCTTTGCCCTGGAAAGCTGGAAAACAGCGTTTCAGGCTCGGGACGCGGTGTTGACGGTGGCGCGCAACTGCGCCTCTGAGGGAGACCGCATTCTAACCCATAATGCGCAGTTGTCCGAGGCGTATTATCTGAAAGCCTATCTTGGCTACCTTGAAACAGACCTGACTGCCGTTCAGGACAACTTGGCGCGCGCGCAGATCACGGCGCCAAGCGATCAGTGGCTGGCGGTACGCCGGGTGAACTTGGCACAAAAGCTCTGGCCCGGCGAACCTGCGATTGGTGCCTACAACCTGCAAAGCGATTTGGGTCTGTTGATTGCCTCGAACCGAGGTTTGGAAACCGCCACTCAGCTTTATATCCGTCATCCGTCGCTGCGTGATATGATTGTCGAAGCAACGGCACCCTTGCCGGATCGTGATCGGATCAGGTTCCTGTCGCGTGTAAAACGTGCCGTTGGGAAATTGTAATGTCTGCATTTTCGAACATTGATAAACGCACGCGCTTTGTGAACCGGATTCTGACGGGTTTTATTTTGCTGCTGCTGGTGGCAAGCGTGTTGATGATCGGCTCGAACCGAACCGTGTATTGGCTGTTGAACGCGACGGTATTAATGGGGGCTACGTCACTGGTCCTGCTGGGATCGTGGAGCGGCTTTATCAAACTGCGGTTTTCCTATGATCGCTGGCGATTGTTGGTGCTTCTTGCCGCGACCTACCTGATAGTTCTGCTGTTTCAGCTGGGTGTGGCTGGCTTTGTCTCGCCGATTAGGTTCCATTCTCAGGGCAACATTTTGATCGGATTACTTCGGGTTGTTTCCTATGGCTGCTTGATGTTTTTGACGCTTCAGATTGCCACAAACGTAAAGCGCGCACGCCGTTTTGCTTGGGGTGTGTTCGCAATATTCATCGTGATTGCCATTTACGGCTTTGTGTCTTTCCAGGTCCCAGAACTGCTGCTCTACGAAAAGGATGCGTACAAAACCGCATTGAGCGGGCCGTTTATCAACCGCAACTCTTACGCCACTTATCTGGCGATGGGCTGTGCATTGGGCACATCGCTGGTTCTGCGCAGTGATCGTGAAAACACCATCAGGAAAAAACGCGGTAAGTTGGACGTTGAGATGATCATCGGACGGCTTTTTCTGTTTATGGCCGTTCTTTTGCTGTTTGCCGGTGTTCTGGCGACAGGCTCGCGGATGGGGACGTTTGTGGGGTTATTGGGGATTGCGATTCCGCTGGTATTGCGCGTCATGCAAAGCGATGAGGGATCGGGCGCGCGCAATGCCGTCGTAGGCCTGTCCATGGCTGTGACGGCCTTGCTGGGCTTTGTTCTTGTTAGCGCAGCTTATGGCGGATTGGTATTCGAGCGTCTGGGCTCGACAGGTATGTCGGCTGACGTACGTTGGGCGCTTTATGAAAACATCTGGCAAATCGTGTTGCAGCGCCCATTGTTCGGGCATGGGTTTGACAGTTTCGAACTGGCGTTTCGCATGGGGCACGAACTGCCGGTCAGCCCAGACCTGCGCTGGCAAAACGCGCACAACACCTATCTTGAACTCTGGGTCGAGCTTGGTGTGATCTTCGGCTCTATCCCGCCGATTTTGTGCGGTTTGTTTCTATTGCGGCTATGGAAGCGGGGGTCGGAAAACCAATACACTGGCTATCTTGCTCAGGCAGCGGTTTCAGTCATTGTGATTGCGGCTATTCATTCATTCGTTGATTTCTCACTGGAAATTGAGGCGAATGTGTTCATGTTCATTGTTATTGTGGCTCTGGGCTTGGCCCCTAATGATACAAAAATTGTAGCTCAGGAATAATATGATCTGGTGGCGGAAGAATAAGCCCGGAAAGCTGGACGTTTCGAATGCGCCCGTGGTGCACTCTCTTCCCGATCACATCGATCGGGTTTTTGCCATAGGGGACGTACACGGCCTGAAAGACCTTGCGTCAAAGGCCGAGGCACGCATTGCTGCCGATCCAGACTTTTCGCCTGAAACTTCGCTGATTCTGTACATGGGCGATCTTGTCGACCGTGGTCCAGACAGTGCGTTTTTGCTGGATTGGTTGCTGATTTCATCGAAAACCGGTGCGTCCCGCATGTTCCTGCGGGGTAACCACGAAGCGATGATGGCAGCCTATCTGGACAGCCCCGCGGATCATCCGAACTGGCTGGATTTCGGAGGCTATGAGACGCTGAACTCATACGGAGTTCTTGAGCGCCCCGAGAAGCTGCGCCGCATGAAAGACAAAGAAATCAGCCAGCTTTTGAACACGACGGTTCCCGAATCTCATCGGAGGTTTCTGTCTCAGATGGTGGATGCCGTTGATAGTGAGCATTTCTTTTTCGCGCACGCAGGTGTCGTGCCGGACGTCCCGCTAGCCAGTCAGACCAAGGATGATCTTCTATGGGCACGGGACAGGTTCATGGCGCATACGGGCGGTTTTGAAAAGACAATCGTTCACGGCCACACCCCTGTACCACAGGCCAAACATGAAAACGGACGGGTGAGTGTGGATACAGGGGCATATATGACCGGTAACCTGACGGTCGCAAAAATAGCACCAATCGACAAAACGGTTGATTTCATCGTGGTCACGGCGACCGACGATTGATAAAGGGTTAGAAGATTTTGAATACTGGTGAATACACGTGACTGATTTTACTGATACGAACGACGAAATTGATCTTCGCAGCCTGTTTGGCGTGCTGCGGCGTCAGATTAAGATTATTGTGTTTACGACTTTGGCCGCGGCAATTCTTGCGCTGGTCTATTTGTTCTCTGTGACGCCGAAATATACGGCAACCGCCCTGATCTCAATCGAACCGAACCGCAACATCATGACAGATGTCGCGGCCGAGCTGAACAACGCCACAGCCATGTCAGCGACGGTTGACGGGGAAATCGAGATACTGAAATCAAACGACCTGATCAAATCTTTGGTCGCCGCCGAGGGACTGATTTCGGACGAAGAATTCGGCTTACAACCTGGTCGTTTTGACGATTTGCGTAATATGCTGGGACTTTCGGTCGAGCAAACTCAGGATCCGGACAAGGTTGTTCGCGGTGTTGTAGGGCGTGTTGCTGATGCAATCTCGGCCAGTCGTCGGGGGCGGACCTATCTGATCCAGCTGTCGTTTACGTCGGAATCCCCCGAGAAAGCTGCAAAACTCGTAAACGCGCTGGCCAAACATTACATCCAAAGCCAGGTCCAGAAGAAGATCGAGACCACTTTGGTCGCCCGCGATATTATCGCCGCGCGTGTTGTCCAAGCTAAGGAAGAGCTGGAACTCGCCGAAAATCAGGTCGACGGCTTTTTGGGTGAATTCACCGCTCAGTATATCGACCAAACCCGCCGACCCGATTTGATGGCACTGGAAAACCAGATTGCCGAGCGTAACGCGACCATCGAAGCGCTAGAGCAATCTTTGGACCTTAACGCGTCTGGCATTCAGGCACGTGATTGGAACGCTTTGGATCAGCAGTTGCTGTCAGACGCCTCGCGCGGGTTGATCCGCCAGCGGGACGAACTGAACGCCAAGCTGAACACGCAGCAAGATGATGCCGAACTGGACATCGACGCCCTACGTGCCGAACTGGCCGCGTTGGACGACCGTATCGCAGCTTCGGCTGCGGATGACCTGAGTGCCACACGTCGAGACATCTCGGCATTCCGGACCGAGCGGGATGAGTTTGAACAGAACCTGCGCGGCGAAATCCTGAACTCGGATCTTCCTCCGGGGGCTCTAACAGACCTGTATCAGTTGCAACAAGAAGGCGTTATCGCGCGAAGCCAGTATCAGGACCTGCTTCAGCGCCTGCGGCAACTCGATTCAATGTCCGAGCTGCAAGTGGCAGATGCCTCGATTGTTTCGACCGCGCTTGAGCCATCGGGCGCATCGTTCCCGAATAAAAGACTGACGCTTGCTTTGGGTCTGGTCCTTGGGGCAATGCTTGGAACTGGCCTAGGTCTTCTGAACGAATTCGTGATCGGCGGCGTCGTTAGCGAAGACCAGCTGGCCGATTTGGTCAAAGTTCCGCAGGCTGTGGGTGTACCCGCGCTGAACGAGGAGAAAGATGCCAAAAACGTGGCTATGGGCGTAATCACGGCGCCTATGTCTGGGTTCGCCGAAAGTTTCCGCCAAGTGAAACATGCGCTGGAAAGCCAGATGATCCGCAATGGCGTCGGCGCAGACGGGCAGGGCAAAGTCATTCTGGTCACATCGGCAGTTCCTTTTGAGGGTAAAACAACAACCTCTGTGGCTTTGGCGCGCACCCTTGCCATGGCTGGTAATCGCGTTGTCCTTGTCGATTTCGACCTTCGTAAGCCATCAATCTCCGAGCGTCTGGATGTTGAGCCGAACGACTCGCTGCTCAAGTATTTGTCCAAGGAACTGGATTTCGAATCCCTTGGCAAAGCCTACGGCGAAGAGCGTGAAAGTGGTCTAAGCTATCTTGTCGGGGGTGGTCGCGCCAAAGTGCCGACCGATGCGCTGATCAGCTCACCACGCGCCAAGAAAGTATCCGAGGTTCTGCGCGAAGGCTTTGATTATGTGATCATCGACTCGGCACCAGTTCTGCCGGTTGTCGATACGCTTTATCTGGCCCCATACGTGGATGCCGTCGTAATGGGCGTGCGCTTCGCGTCAACTTCGCAACGTGATGTTACGCGGGCCTACTCGCGGATTACAAACGAGATGAACGAAAACACGGCCTTTTTACCCCTTCTTACGATGGAAGAAGGTCAGCGCCGCAAGGCCTATTACTACCGTGGATACTACCACGGTTACGGGCAGCGCGACGAATAAGGGACCCCTTTGAAAATCAAAAACCCCGCCAGTTCGGCGGGGTTTTTGTTTGTCGAAATCTGTCTTCTACGGATTGCTGCCAAGCAGATTAGGTCTTGTCCATCGAGCAGGTGTTGATGCCGACCAAGCGGTACAGCAGGCAATTACCCATCAAGCCAGTGGCTAGCGGCACAACGCCGATCCACATCCACGCGCCATATCCCATCAGAGCGCCGATAATCAGCAAAGCGCCGATTGCGATCCGAAGGATTTTATCAATACCACCCACATTTTTGCTCATGTTTCTCTCCTGTTTTGCGGCAGGCAGACCCTAGCCGGAAAGGCAGAGGCAAAAATTGATCTGCCCCCACATTCCCGGTATTTTATGTGAAATCGTGCAAGAAAACGATCACGTTTACGTTATCCACGCCCGCGCTTCTCAAAGCGGGGCAACATGGCGCTGAAATCCATGCCCAGACCGTCTTCGTTATCGACGAATTGTTCGTATAGCGCCGTGGCAGCCTGACCCATAGGCGTGTCCGCATCAGCAGCCTCTGCCGCCTGTTGTGACAGGCGCAGGTCTTTAAGCATCAACTCGGCCGCAAACCCAGGCTTGTAGTCGTTATCAGCAGGGGACTGTGGGCCAACGCCCGGTGCAGGGCAATAGGCGTTCATTGTCCAGCTATAGCCTGACGACGTGCTAACCACATCGAACATCGCCTGACGGTCCAGTCCCAGCTTATCGGCCAAAGCAAAGGCCTCGCAGGTGCCAATCATGGTGATGCCAAGGATCATATTGTTGCAGATTTTCGCAGCCTGTCCGTTGCCCGAGGGGCCGCAGTGAACAGCCTTCTGGCCCATGACGTCAAACAGTGGCTTGGCGATTTCAAAGCCCTTGCTGCTACCACCTACCATAAAGGTCAGCGTGCCATTGGTCGCCCCACCAACACCGCCCGAGACCGGCGCGTCAAGCGCCATTAGGCTGTGCTTTGCGGCATCCGCTGCCACATCGCGGGCGCTTTCCACATCTACCGTCGAACAATCAAGGAAAACTGCACCGGGTTTCATAGCCTCGATGATTTCATGCGCTACAGCCCGCAAGATTGCACCGTTGGGCAGCATGGTGATCACCACATCGGCATCCTTTGCCGCTTCGGCCGAGCTTGCGGCATTGGTCACGCCCTCAATCGAAACTCCCGCCGTGTCGAAGCCGGCCACCGTATAGCCCGCTTTGGCCAGATTGGCGGCCATCGGCCCGCCCATGTTGCCCAGTCCGATAAAACCGATTTTCATGCTTTCCTCCTCGTCAAAAGTGACGGCGTTCTTGCCCAAGGGGATCAGCATTTTGCTGACAGCCACCGCAGGCACTTTGTGCAATGGATGTTGCCACTGCGGATTGCGGTCTTTGTCGATGATCTGGGCGCGAATGCCCTCCAGAAAATCGCCATGCTCCATCGAACGGTAGGTGAAGCGGTATTCCATGTCGAGCGCCTTGCGCAGCGTCAGTGACGGGCCGCGCAGACGGTGGATCATTTCGACCGTGCAGGCCATCGACAAAGGCGCGTTGCGCGATAGGCGCTTGATCGCATCCATGGCAAATGCGCCGCCGTCTGCTTCCAGACTGTTCAGGATATCGCCAAGACTTTCGCCACCGAAATGACGGTTGATATCGTCCAGTTGCGCCATCAAGGGGCTGTCGGGGGCAGGTTGCACTGCCTGCTCCAGCACCATGATATCGCCGGTTTCCTCAAGCGCTTCGATCAGCGCGGGCCACTCGGCTTCGGGAATGAAATGATCGGCGAAACCCACGGCGATTGCATCGCCAGCAGTCATGCGGGCGGCTGTTGTACCTAGATATTCGCCCAGACGTCCGGGGGCACGGGCCAAGATATAGGTGCCACCTACATCGGGGACCAAGCCGATCCCCACTTCGGGCATGGCAATCTGGCTGGTTTCACCCGCTATGCGGTGCGAGCCGTGACAGCCCACACCAACGCCGCCGCCCATAGTGAACCCTTGCAGGAAGCTGACCACTGGTTTTGGGTATTCGTGCAGACGGTTGTTCATCCGGTATTCGTCAAACCAGAACTTTCGCCCGTAATCATAGTCACCCTTGGTGCCGGTCTCGTACATCTCGGCAATGTCCCCACCGGCGCAAAAGGCCTTTTCGCCCTCGGCATCAATGACGATCAGATCAACGTCTGCATCCTCGCGCCAAGCAATCAGCGCAGCGTCAATATCCAAACACATCTGATAGGTCAGTGCATTCAGCGCCTTTGGGCGTTGTAGGGTGATCCGGCCTGCGCGACCGGTTTTGCAAATAGAAATGTCGCCCATCAGCCGCGCTCCGCCAGCATTTGACGGCTGACAATCAGGCGCATGATTTCATTCGTTCCCTCAAGAATCTGGTGCACCCGCAGGTCACGCACGATCTTTTCAATCCCGTAATCGGCCAGATAGCCGTATCCGCCGTGTAGTTGCAGACACTGGTTGGCGACCTCAAAGGCCGTGTCGGTCACAAAGCGCTTTGCCATTGCGCAGAACTTGGTGGCATCCGGCGCGCCTGTGTCCAGTTTCCACGCGGCCTGTCGCAGAAAGGTGCGCGCCGCCTGAAGCTCAATCTCCATATCGGCCAACCGGAATTGCAACGCCTGAAACTGGTCGATGCTTTTGCCAAAGGCCTTGCGCTCGCCCATATAGGTCAGGGTTTGGTTCAACGCCTGCTGCGCCCCGCCCAATGCCCCGGCCGAGATATTCAGGCGCCCGCCATCAAGCCCCGCCATCGCGTAAGAGAACCCGCGTCCTTCCTCGCCCACCAGATTGGCCAACGGTGTTTCACAATCGTCAAACTGAACCTGAGCAGTCGGCTGCGACAACCAGCCCATCTTTTTCTCTTTCGCACCAAACGACAGCCCCTTGGCTCCGTCTTCGACGATCACAGTGGAAATCCCCTTGGGCCCGTCTTCACCAGTGCGACACATCACGATGTAGGCGTCTGAATACCCGCCACCCGAGATGAACGCCTTGGTGCCTGTCAAACGGTAGTTTTCATTATCCTTCTCGGCCCGCGTTTTAAGCGATGCCGCGTCCGATCCTGATCCTGGTTCGGTCAGGCAATAGCTGACGACCTTTTCCATCGTGCACATCTTGGGCAACCATTCGGCTTTCAGCGCGTCACTACCGAATTTGTCGATCATCCCGCCACACATGTTATGGATCGACAGGAACGACCCGACCGAGGGGCAGGCCATCGCCAAAGCCTCGAACACCAGCGTCGCATCTAGCCGCGACAATCCCGATCCGCCGTACTCTTCCGACACATAAAGCCCGCCAAAGCCCAGCTCGCCAATCTCGGGCCACAGCTCTTTCGGGATCGTGCCGTCCTCTTCCCACTTCTGCGCATGGGGCGCGATACGGTCTTGCCCAAAGGCAAAGGCCATGTCGAAGATGGCTTGTTGTTCTTCTGTCAGGGCGAAATCCATAGGGGAATCTCCTCGGCTGGAATACGGGAATTGAACGCTCGTTTATTTCTCAAATGTTGCAGGAGTTTTTCAAGCGGATCGCGGCGTCACAATCCTTCGGAAAATTCACCTACTAAAGAATCAGCAACGGCTCGCAGGGCGGCTTTTTTGTCACCGCCGGCTTCAAGCGTTCTATGAAACACCAGTCGCTGACGCACCGCCGAGTCGCCATTGCGCGCCATCTCGCGCGCCCGCGCCACCTCGGGTTCGCATCCCAAGGCGTGGGCATCCTCGGCGATCAGGTCCAGCATCTCATCCACCAAATCGGCAAAAGGTTTGACCTGTCCCGCGCCAAAGTCGATCAAGCCCTCGCTGGTGCCATACCGCTGGGCGCGCCACCGGTTTTCCCCGATCAGAAAGCGGTCATATATCCGCCACCTCTGGTTTGACCGGCGCAACCGCCACAGCATCCGCATTAGGCATTGCGTCAAAGCGGCTATGGTCAGCGTGTCTTCCATGCGGGGGGACACATCGCAAATCCGGCTTTCCAGCGTCGGAAACCGGTCCGAGGGCCGCACATCCCACCAGATCTTCGTGGCATCCTGAATGGCGCCCGTATTCACGATCATCTGGACCGAGCGTTCATAGGCTGACCAACTGTCAAAAACCGGCGGCAGACCGGTGCGTGGCAGATTGTCAAATACCGTCAAGCGATAGCTCGACAGCCCCGTATCCTCACCCTTCCAGAACGGAGAAGACGCGCTCAGCGCCAGAAGATGTGGCAGGAAATAGGAAAACTGCGCCATTAGATCGACTCGCGTTTCCGCGTCTTCTACCCCCACATGCACATGCTGACCACAAATTAGCATCCGCCGCGCCACACCAGCCAGATCGCGCGACAGCGTGTCATAACGCTCTTTCGCGGTATGGTGCTGGGTGCTGTAATCGGCGAACGGATGGCTGGACGCAGCGATCGGCGCCAGCCCGTATTCGCCAGCAACTCGATGGATACAGGTACGCAACCGCTTCAAATCGATGCGGGCGTCCGAGATATTTTGGCAAACTTTGGTGCCAATCTCGATCTGACACTGAAGAAATTCGGGGCTGACCTGACCTGACAACTCTTCGGCGCAGTCCGCCATCAGCGCATCTGGCGCTTCGGCCAAATCAAGAGTTTCCAGATCAACAAGCAGATATTCTTCTTCAATACCAAGCGAAAAACTGGGGGCTGGAACGGACATGGGCACCTCATTATCTTGCCAAAGTGTTGCAGCCTATGCCTGTGCTGACAATACGCATTATCACCGCATCTTCGATTTCATCTTACCCAAAATACTCCGGGGGAATTTCGCTGCAGGCGAAAGGGGGCAGCGCCCCCACCGCACG
>CAYVRN010000003.1:0-78592 GCA_964453855.1 uncultured Rhodobacterales bacterium | reverse complement strand
ATCTGTTGAACCGGACCTTCCTTTGCCACCCGCAGCAAAGCGTCCCGCCCGACACAACCGATCGCACTTTGCGTATTGCAGAATTTACCAAGCCCACATTCATGCGGCGTGTTGTCATCCGTCATGTCGTTCCCGTAGGACAACAATCCCCCTTCAATCCGCTCGATCAGGTTCGGACATCCCGCATGCACATCCAAGCTTTTGCCCGCTTCCATCAGAGCATTCCAAAGGGGCATTCCAATGTCGCCGCCTTCAACGTAAATCTCGAAGCCGCCCTGCTTAGAATAGCCCGATCGCGCCACCGCCAAGGACCGCCCCTGAAACTCAAGCATTTTAAAGCGGAAAAATCGGATATCACGCACGCTGTCGCCAAAGACCGCCGCCATCAGATCATCTGATTTCGGACCCTGCACCGCAAGTGGTGATACGTCGGGTTCACACACCAGCACGTCCAAACGCCATCCGTGGGCCATAGCCTTGACCCATAACAGCAGGTCACTATCGGCAATCGAAATCCACCAACGATCTTCGGCCAGTTTGACTGCCACCGGATCGTTCAACATGCCGCCCGTTTCGTCAACAATCGGAACGTAATAACACTGCCCGACCTGCATTTTCCTCAAATCGCGCGGAGTTAGCATCTGCATCAGGCGCGAGGCATCTGGCCCCCGTAACTCCACCTGACGTTCACAGGCCACATCCCAAACCTGAACGGCCTCTTTAAGATGACGATAGTCCTCTTCGACCGAGCGGAAAACTGTCGGCAATAACATGCGGTTATAAACTGTGTACCCTTTGACACCGGCGGCTTCGACACCGTCAGAGAAAGGCGTCCGCCGCAATCGGCGGGAAGGCGAAATCAACGCCATAGCAGAACTCCATAAAAACCGCCCCGTTTCATCTTTCCAGAAATACTCCGGGGGAGCACGAGGGGGCCGAGCCCCCTCACCTGTCAGATCAACGAGGACCCTTCCAGTCGATCTGGCAGATCTCTGCCGAGCGACCGTCAAAATCCCAAACACGTCCGTAGGCGCGAACGCGACCCTGTGTTGCCGTTGCCACGGTAATATCTGGACCCATCCAATATTTGGTATTGGTCACTACTTGGTCGCCACCATCTGCACCGGGAACCGGTTCTACGGCACCCTGAATGACTTTACCTACCATCAGACGGCGGGTTTTACCCTCGGTGGTAAACTCTACCGGTGCGCGCTCGGCACCCAGAAATTCACTGACAAGCACTTTGAACAAACCAGTAGTACCTTTGGCCTTACCGCTGAAAATGTTAATCAGACCATGGTAGGCTGCGTGGCTAGCACGCTCATCAATATAGGCCGCCGCTTTCCAGTTCCCGCGTCCCATATAACCGGGAATTTCCAGAACCAGACCAACATTCAAACCACTCAGGTCCTCATCGCCGTAGTGACCTTCGTCAATGCGCACACCGGCCCAAGCCTGACAATACCCTTCAGTTGGCGGGTGATTGCCCAGTGAAACAACACAGGGGCAGAACACGGTGCAGTTGCAATTAAGGATCAACTCGCCCTTGATCGCCCATGGCGTTTGCGCCGTTTCCTTGCGTTCTCCCATCGGATGACGATTGTCTATCCGTTCAGGAACATCGATTTTGTCAGTAGTCATAGGACTCTCTCCCTTCCTATATAGCCATTACCAAAGTCAGCCCGCCTGAACCGATAAGAATAAATCCCAACGGCTTAGAGATATGGCGACCGATATCCGGCAGTTTCTCGAAAACCATGATCACAGTCGCCAAAGCCATAAACCCAAGGCTCATAACGCCTCCTGCAAAGCCCAGCAGCATCAGCGCCCAACAACACCCCAAGCAGATCGCCCCAAGGCGCAAGCCCATGCGTATCGGACCTTCGTCCCAATACTGCATGAAAAAGGTCATCGGCATGCGGCACTGGCTCAGGCATGCGTCTTTCAAAGCAGAAAACTGATATCCGCCCGCGAAGATCAGCAGTGCCGCGGAAAACACAGCAGACCGGCTCGTCCCCAGCCCATCCAATAGACCAACGCGCATCAATCCGATCTGGGCACCGGCCGCTACTGCAGCAAAGCCAAGCCAGATTGCCAGATAGCCACCGACCAAAAGCCCAAAGCGAGTTTCGGTACTGCCTCCCAAGTCGTCATAAGTGGCAAACGTCGGCAATGCCGTTGGCAACATCATAGCCGCCGACATCAGCACCCACATCAGAAATAACTTTGGAAAGCCGCTGATATCAGGCGTTGCAAAGCACAATTCCAGCCAAAAATCCGCCCCGTATACTTTGCTCAAAGCACGGGTTTCTGCAGGAACGGACATCAACCAAAGCGCAACCCATCCGGCAAGGATCAGGCCGAACAGAGCCAGCCAATGAGGTGCCCCCATACTTCTGATACGCGCTGCGATCACGGTTTCCTCCGAATCAGGCCTGCAATTTCGCTTGCAAATTAAATGTCAGACTTTTAAATGTCTGACAAATGAAAATCGATCCGAACGCTACGTCAGACCTTTCGGCACAAATCGCCAAAGCCATCCGCGATGCCATCGTTGACGGGCAACTTATTGTTGACGAACGCTTGCCCTCAGAGGCTGAGTTGTCCGAACAATTCGATGTGTCCCGCGCCACGGTACGCGAAGCTCTCAAACGTTTGGCAGCCCAAGCGCTCATACGAACCCAGCGGGGTGCTTTTGGGGGCGCATTTGTCAACCGCCTCAGTTTTGAAGAGGCCTACGGGCAGCAAATCACCACGTCTACCCTATTGATTTCGATGAATGCGGTGAGCTTTGAAACCGCCTGCGAAGCCCGCTACACTTTAGAGCGTGCCTGTACGCCATTGGCCGCAGCGCGTCGAACGCCCGACCATCTTGCCACAATGCGGGCCGAAATCGTCCGCCAAGGCCAACCGGGATTGTCGGACGAAAGCTTTTGCTCTTCAGACGTGGCATTTCATAGAGCGTTGGTCGATGGGGCTGGTAATCCGGTATTGTCCTATCAACTGGCCGGAGCGGTTGAAGGCATGCAACCTTTAATGAATATGATCACATTCACAGCCCGCTCGAGGGAAGAAATTATTCGGCTGCACACAGTCATAGCTGATGCCATCGAGGCACGAGATAGTGTTACAGCCGAACAAACTCTTATCGAGCTTGCTGACTACACTAATCGGCTTGCAAGAAACGTCCTCGAAGCAAGGGCTCGCAAAGCCTAATGCATTTCACCTTACCCGAAATATTCCGGGGAGTGCGAGGGGCTGGCCCCTCACATATCACGACGCCTGCAAGCGCGGCGTAAAAGGATCAATACCCACCCTTACGGCGACTTTCCGGCAATCCTGCAATCCGTCCAGCCTGCTTCGACGGATCACCAGGGAATAGCTCATAAAGATCGCCTTGCTTGATTTTCTCCCCCCATTCATCTGTCATCGCCTTCATGATAGAGCGGGTGTTCGGCTGGTTTTCGCGATTGTCGAAATATTCCGAGCGCAAATAGTTTATCACGTCCCAATGACGTTCGGTCAAAACGATATCTTCGTTTTCAGCCATGACTGCAGCCAAGCCTTCGCTCCAGTCTGCCGGATTGGAAAGATATCCTTGGTCGTTTGTTTCGATTGTCTTTCCTTCAAATTCGATTGCCATCTCGCGCTCCTACCGTTGCTTCACATTTCCAAATTACATTCAGTATTATTAATGTGTTTTCACTTGGCAATAGTTTTTAACTTACAGGAACGCGAAGACCTTGCGCTCGGCCGCAGCGATTTCTATATCTGACGTGTCTCCTTGGGGACTATGGACATAAACGCGCTCGTAATAAGCGGATCGGACCCGGGGGCGGTACCCGGCGGCTCCACCAATATCCTTCATTTGGGGATCACGGGGCCGAAACAGGATCGACGAACGTCTAAAAGGGTTAGCTTTGTCCCGGCGGGGTACCACCGTTATTGGTCCGACAAGTACAATTGCAAATGACAATCGTGCTCCGGCAATGGCTATGGCTGCGTAAGCAGTCCCAGTCGCCGACTTTAAGCCCAGTCCTCTAGCAAGGTCTGGCGGGGTTCGCAGGCACCTGGCAACAGAAGCCTGCACTTTCATTGAAAAGCTTTAATTGCGCCGTGATCTTAAAGATCCTATTGCGGGATCATGGGAACGCCTTCAACTTCAGACCTATTTCATGTGTTTGGCAGAATTGGACTGCTCTCGTTTGGTGGACCGGCAGCTCAGATATCTTTAATGCACAAGGAGCTTGTCGAGGATCGCCCTTGGCTTTCCGAAAAAGAGTTTCTATCCGCCTTGTCGTTTTGCATGCTGCTTCCCGGCCCTGAGGCAATGCAACTTGCCACATATTCGGGCTGGAAACTGCGCGGGGTTTCGGGTGGACTGCTCGCCGGGGTGCTATTTATTCTGCCAGGCGCGCTGGTCATATTTGCACTGGCATTTGCATACGCGTCATGGGGTGATATTCCTGCAGTGCAAGCTATTTTTTTAGGCATCAAGGCCATGGTGGTCGTGATCGTACTACAAGCACTCTACAAACTCTGCATTAGAACTTTAAATAGCACACTCCACCGCATTATAGCAGGCCTGTCCTTTGTTGCTATTTTTGCTCTTTCTCTGCCCTTTCCTGCCGTCATTGTGTTTGCTGCAATAGTCGGTTTCGCTAGTCACCGCTCAAAGTCTGATCATCAACTGAAGAGCCCGAAACTAAAGAAGGCAGCCAAAACAGCCGCTATCTGGCTATTGATATGGGTCTCTCCACTTCCACTACTCTGGGTAACTAGGCAGGATCTTCTTCTGGAAATCGCTGGCTTTTTTTCCCTGCTCGCGGTCGTTACCTTTGGCGGTGCTTACGCTGTTCTGGCTTATATGACACAAGAAGTCGTGCTTAATTTCGGCTGGCTGAATACAACACAAATGATTGATGCGCTGGGCCTCGCCGAAACGACGCCAGGTCCACTTATATTGGTCACTCAATTCGTCGGAATTCTGGCTGGTTTTTATGAAAGTGGCCCCTGGGTGGCACTTGCCGCAGGCCTAACAACTTTATGGGTCACTTTTGTGCCCTGTTTTCTGTGGATATTCGTGGTAGCGCCATATTTGAATTGGCTATCGCAAAACGCCCGCCTGAGTGGCGCTTTACAGGCTATTTCAGCGGCAGTGGTCGGAGTTATCCTGAACCTGTCCATCTGGTTTTCATTTCACGTTTTCTTCCGCGAATCTCGAGTTTTATGGCCGGAATCATTGGCTCTGACAGTACCAGAAATCACTACGATTGACTTTACAGCACTCGGCATCGGAGCTATTTCGATAGTGCTATTTTTCCGCTTCAGACTGTCTCTTCTGCAAGCGCTACCCTGTGTTGCAGTTTTGGGGTTATTTGCATCCTTTCTATAATGAAAGAAGGCTACATTTCGCCCTTTTGTTTCCGAGAACTTCCCATATGATCAGGACCAATACTGGGAGGCTACGATGTGGAAAAAAATTGACTACGGTCACATGATGCACAACGCAATGCGGTCGTTAATCCGTGAGGTTTTGACAGGTGTGGCGCAAAATGGCCTGCCAGGGGATCATCATTTCTTCATTACTTTCGACACTTTACATCCCGATGTCGAGATGGCCGACTGGTTGTCGGATCGCTACCCGACCGAAATGACGATTGTTATGCAGCACTGGTTCGACAATTTGGTGGTTGAGGAAACCGGTTTCGGCATCACGCTGAATTTTGGCGACTCTCCGGAACCAATGTACATCCCTTATGACGCGATCCGCACATTTGTAGATCCATCAGTTGAATTTGGACTTCGTTTCGAATCTCACGAAAGCGATGAAGATGATTGCGAAGACGTTGAAGATGCGCCCGCGCCAATGGTCGAGGATGTTGAGGACGAACATCACGATGCAGAAGTCGTGAGCCTCGATAAATTTCGCAAATAGGGCACGTCATGTCTGCCGAGATCGTTAATCTCAACAAGCAACGAAAAGCTCGCGCCAAACTAAAGCGTAAGGACAAGGCAGACGCCAATTCAGTAAAATTCGGACTATCAAAAGCAGAAAAAGAGCGCCTGACGCGGAAACTTGCCCAAGAAAAGGGTCACGTGGACGGCCACAAGCTCGAACCATGAGCACACGACCCGTAAAGCATTCAGTCACACTGAAAGGGCATCGAACTAGCATCAGTTTGGAACCCGAGTTTTGGAACGCGTTCCGCGAAATTGCCAGAATTAGGAATATGCCGCTAAACGCCTTAACCGCCGAAATCGACGCTGCCCGTGGAATTGATCGCGGGCTGGCCTCGGCCATTAGGGTCTACGTAATGGAATGGCACCGATCTCAGTGAAGATTGGCCACGGTTGAGGTCAACTGGGCTAAAGAAAAGGGTTTCGGTAAGAAAACTGCATTCGGTACGTTGTCGGCCAATTGATCGCATCGATTCTCTGCATATCCTGAAACGAATACAACCTTTGTTCTGGGTCGTTTTTGCAACGCCTGATTGACCCAGGTTGGTCCGTCTAGACCCGGCATAACGACGTCTGTGACGAAAACATCCACCATCAGCGCATCGTCCTTTAGTATATCCAAGGCATCTTCCGCGCAGGCGGCCTCGATCACCGAAAAGCCTTTAAGCTGTAACGCCCTAGATGCAAAGGCACGCACCGGAGCTTCATCTTCGACCAACAGAACAACACCGCTTGATTTGATTTCAGCACAATCACTTTTCTTTGGTATTTCGGCCCGCAACTTTTCAGGCGCACGAACCCTTTCAGCAGGAAAAAGCAATTCGAAGGTGCTTCCGACCCCTACCGCGCTATCCACAAATATGAATCCCCCCGTTTGCTTCACAATTCCATATACGGTTGACAGCCCCAACCCTGTTCCCTCACCAGTCTTTTTTGATGTGTAAAACGGCTCAAAAATTCTTTGAATTTTATCTGAGGAAATGCCGCAGCCTTGATCACTGATTTTGATACAGCAGTATTCTCCAGCTGGAATCTTCGCCCGATCCCGAATTTCTGGCTCGGTAAGTATTTTCATTTCTGTGGTAATGGCGATTTCCCCAACTCCGCCCATCGCGTCACGGGCATTTACCACCAGGTTCATGATCACTTGCTCTAGTTGGCGTTTATCGGCACGGACAGATTTCATCTTGTATCCATGCGTCAGGATCAATTGTGTTTTCTCACCCACAAGTCGGTTTAGAAGATGTGTATGCTCTGAAAGGACTTGTTCAAGATCCAACGATTGAGCCTGCAATGTTTGTTTGCGCGAAAATGCCAGAAGCTGACCAACCAATGCTGCCGCGCGGTTTGAATTTTGTCGGATTTGATCCAAGTCTCTGTAGTCGGGATCGCTCTCTCCATGACGCAGGATAAGCAAATCACAATGCCCTGATATCGCTGTCAGCAAGTTATTGAAATCATGTGCTACACCGCCCGCCAGTTGTCCAATCGCTTGCATTTTTTGGCTTTGCACAAACTGGGCCTCGAGCGATTTTAGTTCCGTCGCATCGGTCAGATACACCAGTATCTGAGTACCCTCAGAGGTTTCAACCTGCTGTATAGCCAACTGGACATACTTCTCATCAGCAGAGGCCGCGAGCCGAGCGAACTCTGATCGCTTTGCTTCTGGATTGTCTAGAGTTTGAGCAAACCAAGTCTCAATTGGTTGCCCAACATCGCTAAATATTTTATCTACGGTCTCTCCAATCAGGTCTGAACGAACCAGCATTTCTTCAGCAGCGTCAGTCGCCTCAAGTACCACCCCCGCAGATGAAAGGCGAAGCATAGCTAGTGGAACTGATCCCAGGAGATTTCCGCCCTGCTTGGGATCAAAAGGTCCCAAAAACAAATTAATATCGCGCCTTCCAGCACGGGCTGTGCCCACAAGTAAAAAACATGACAACTCGCCGCTCGCCGTTTTTAGAGTATAAAATCCTGTTTTTGTAATGTCTGGAGGTGACAGAACAGCAGAGAGCCGGATGGGACGTTCCCCAAACAAATCGTAAAAATCATATGGTGCGGACAAAATCGCCCCATTTCTACCTATAGAAACTTTTATCGCTCCTTCAGTCGAAACTGTCAGTTGATCCAACGAAGTTTGGCGAACGCTAATGCGCCAGTAGATGAACCCGTTCCTCAAGGAACGTGCGACTATATCAACTTCATACAAGCGATTGGAGTGAGATTCTTTAATCCAATGCTCTTCGGCAAGCCGCCGAGGCAACAGAAGCACTTTAGTTTTAGCAGATATCAGAAAGGCACCAAGCGCGTTTTCGATCGTTAAAGGTACGCGATCTTCAAACAAGTCTTTTGCAGCATTGTTGGCAAAGACTATGGCACCATCTAAGTCCGAAACCACGACCGGCTCGGGGTTTAAAGCCTCTGCCTTTTGAAGGCGGTAACGATCTGTCTCATCGGACCGTCGCATCCACATCTCATGCGCGACTATCAACAGAATGATGGTTCCACTCACAAACAGCCCCAATTCAAAAGACAGCCCCCGCTTCCCACCTACGTGAGCAACTAAAAGCGCCAGTCCTATCACTGCCGATATCACCGAAATTTTGAAAACGGGGGCGGAAAATCGCTCCATAGTACTCTGCTTTTAGTTTGGCTCCTGACTGTTTTGGATAAAAACAGTTAAGACATTCCTAAACGCGGATCACAATAACACAACCTATACGCGAGTCAATCTTGCTATGTAAAATCCATCCCCGCCATCTAGGGGCAGGAACTGACGATCCTCAACCAAGCGCCAGTCTAAATTCGTTTCTAAAAAGCTATTGATCTGAAACCGGTTTTCGTCTTCTAGCACCGAACACGTCGCATACGCGAGCTCCCCGGCCGGCGCCACAAGAGCCGCGCAATCAGTCAAAATGTTAGCTTGAACACTTAAAAACCTCTCAAGTTTTTCTTTCGTTAACAGCCACTTACCATCAGGCGCCCTACTCCAGCTTCCGCTACCCGAGCACGGCACATCACAAAGGACCAGATCAAACTGTGAACCCTTTGCGATTTTCTCTTGAACCTCAATTGAGACCCCTGCTCGCTTCGCTCGGATTGGCAGGTCTCTCATTCTGCGCGGATCGGCATCGTGCGCAAATATTCGCGCATTGGTTGCCGCGGACATTGCCAATGCCTTACCGCCTCCGCCAGAACAATAATCAAGTATTTGCCCGGAACTTGGCAATGACAGGAAATCGCAAACAGCTTGCGATGCCGCATCCTGAAGCTCAATCAGACCGTTCTTGAAGGTCGAGGATTGATTGATAAGATTGGGGTTTGCAGTTATCTCAAGCGCAGTTTTGGACAATGCGTGTGGGGTTGCTTCAATCCCCTCGCTTGCCAAAGCCTCAATAGCCTGTTGCCGAGTGGTTTTGCGCAAATTCACGCGCAAAAAGACTTTTGAACGATGGCGA
The DNA here is from genome assembly GCA_964453855.1 of uncultured Rhodobacterales bacterium. GTDB lineage: Bacteria > Pseudomonadota > Alphaproteobacteria > Rhodobacterales > Rhodobacteraceae > JASMHC01. Next base: position 69,173 of record CAYVRN010000003.1, on the reverse strand, counting down.
AGAGACCGAGCTGTTTCAAATGCCTGATCACTCAGAGATTCTTCAAACTTCATCCAAATCCAATCTGGTAGATCAACGCGAACAGCAGCCTTGGATTGGTCGAGTATCCCGAACTCTGCGCGCTCGTCCGCGGAAATCTCACCCGGGCCATATTTGGCGCCGTTGAAAATTTCAGCGAGGTTTTCGCCTTTTTCACGCAATTGACCGATCATTAGCCCTCGGCCAGTTAGCGTCCCTCCGAGCACAGCAAAACTGCGCTTGCAACGCACTGCTTCGAATACATGGTCACGGACAGCAGCACGATCTTTTGATCCCGCAAATCTGTTTTGACGCGCCCAACGGATCAGAGCCTGCTCGGTGGGCGCCCCGGCTAGCACCTGGTCCAAAATTTCAATCGCGGACTGAACTCGTGCTGCCGGGGTCATAATTTACCCCATTCGATAGTTCGGAGCCTCACGGGTGATCTGAACGTCATGCACATGGCTTTCTTTCAGACCTGCACCAGTGATCTTCACAAGTGTGCAGTTTTTCCGCATTTCCTCGATATTTGCGCAGCCGGTATAGCCCATAGCCGCGCGCAAACCACCAACCAGCTGGTGTATAACCGCGCCAGCAGACCCTTTGTAAGGAACCTGACCTTCGATTCCTTCGGGGACTAGTTTGTCGTTAGCAGCGTCTTTCTGGAAATACCTGTCTGCAGACCCGCGTGCCATGGCGCCTAGGCTGCCCATGCCACGGTAGGATTTGAACGAGCGCCCTTGATAGAGGATCACCTCGCCCGGGCTTTCGTCTGTACCAGCAATCATGCTGCCCACCATCGCACAGGATGCACCCGCGGCGATAGCCTTTGCAAAATCGCCGGAAAACTTGATTCCGCCATCCGCGATTACTGGTGTACCGCGTTCATCCCCTGCTTTTGAACAGTCCGAAATCGCCGTCATCTGGGGAACCCCGACGCCCGCGACCATGCGAGTGGTGCAGATCGACCCTGGACCAATGCCTACTTTTATTGCGTCTGCTCCCGCATCAATCAAGGCTTTGGTCGCATCGCCGGTTGCAACGTTTCCTGCGATGACTTGAACTTCGTTAGAAAGCGCTTTGATGCGAGAGACGGCGTCAAGAACGCCCTGACTGTGCCCGTGGGCCGTGTCGACGACCACAATATCAACACCGGCGTCAATCAATGCCTCTGACCTCTCAAATCCGGCATCGCCTACCGATGTGGCAGCGGCTACACGCAAGCGGCCCAGAGGATCTTTACAAGCGGTCGGGTTCAATACAGCCTGCTCGGTGTCTTTCAGGGTCAGAAGTCCGGTGAGTTTACCTTGGCCGTCATGGACCAACAGTTTTTCTATCCGACGCGCCTTCATAAGGCTTTTCGCCTGCTCAAGGTCGGCAGGCTCCGCCAACATGGCCAGATCGTTGCTGGTCATCATCACGTGAACCGGCGTTTCGTCCGATTGCGCAAACCTCATATCGCGATTGGTCAAAATGCCAACAACGTGGTTGTTTTCATCAACAACAGGAAATCCGGTGAAGTTGTAACGCTCTACAAGCGCTTTTGCGTCAGCCAATGTCTGGTTCACCTTGAGGGTCACAGGATTGTAAACAATCCCGCTTTCAAAGCGTTTGACACGACGAACTTCTCGGGCCTGCTCTTCGGTGGACAGGTTTTTGTGAACAACACCAATTCCGCCCGCTTGCGCCATGGCAATCGCCATACGGCTTTCTGTAACCGTATCCATCGCCGAACTGAGCAATGGGATATTCATAGTAATGGATCGGGTGACTTTGGTGCGCGTGTCAGCGGTTGCCGGCAGCACCGAAGAGGCCGCGGGAACAAGCAAAACGTCGTCGAAAGTAAGTGCCTCGCGAATCTCCATCGCACATCTCCTGGGGAAGCTTCGTTTGGCGCTTCCCTATTACATGGATCATCCAAAGGGAAAACCCCTATTTGCCGCGACAAAACGCAATCTCAATATCAGGTTGTATTCACCTTCTCAAAGCGATGATAACTAACGCAACCGATAAGTAGACTAAATTTCAAGGTGCCCCGATGTCTTTGCCATTAAGTGATATTACCGTTCTTGATCTCACCCATGTTTTAGCCGGCCCCTACTGCTCGATGCTTCTATCCGACCTTGGTGCCACCGTTATTAAAGTCGAGCGCCCGGGAAATGGCGATGATACGAGGGCTTTTCCGCCTTTCATCGACAATGAAAGCGCTTATTTCGCGACGATCAATCATGGCAAGAAATCCATAGCTTTGAATCTGAAATTGCCCGAAGATCGGGCCATTTTTGACAGACTGCTAAAAAAAGCAGACGTCCTGCTTGAGAACTATCGCCCCGGCGTGATGGAAAAGCTCGGTTACGGGTGGGATACTCTAAAATCCAACCATCCAAGCCTCATTTACGGAGCTGTTTCGGGCTTTGGTCACAGCGGTCCTGATATGCTTCGACCAGCCTATGATATGGTTGTCCAAGCGCGCGGTGGCGTGATGTCCATTACAGGCGAAAAAGACCGCGAACCTGTGCGCGTAGGTGCCAGCATCGGCGATATCGTTGCCGGTATGTTTTTGGCGCATGGCGTAATGGCAGCACTTTTTGAGCGAAAGTCGACAGGCCAAGGTCGCAAAGTTGATGTAGCAATGCTCGACAGTCAGTTGGCCATCTTAGAACACGCGATTGCTCTGACTCATGTGAATGGGACGCCTCCGGGGCCTTCAGGTGCAAGGCATCCGTCAATTACACCGTTTGAGACATTCCACGCGAGCGATGGCTTGTTTGTAATCGCGGCTGGCAACGACGCGCTATTCGTCAAACTTTGCCATGTGCTGCAACTGCCCCTGGCTGATGATCCACGCTTTAAAACCAACCCAGACCGATGCGAAAACGCGCGGCTTTTGAAAAGGTTGATCGAGGCAGTCACTATTGAATTCCCCAAAGCCCATTGGATCGACAAACTGGAAAATGCGGGCATTCCTACCGGTCCGATCCAGTCAGTAGATCAGGTCATGGCAGATCCACAAATTCTTGCGCGAAACATGATCGTCGAAATCCTTAACACGGACGGCTTTCCTACTTACAAAGGCGCGGGAAATCCCATTAAAATTTCTGACATGCCCGATTCAACTATTCGGCCAGCAGCGCCAAGATTGGATGGCAATCGTCAGGAAATTCTTGCATGGCTCTCCGAAGATTAACCTTTGTTGCGAATGGCATTTTCTAAAGATGCCGCCAAAATGCAAATTTATGCCGTTCACGGCCTTTCTATAGTTCGGATTACTCCTATGATCCGCTGAAACACGACCCAAACGTGAGTCCTTTCATGAGCACAGACCCTCTTGTCGTTTTTACACCTTCAGGCAAACGCGGTCGTTTTCCTGTTGGCACGCCTATCCTGACAGCTGCGCGACAGTTAGGTGTGGATTTGGATTCCGTCTGCGGAGGTCGGGGTATATGTTCAAAATGCCAGATCACGCCCAGCTACGGCGAGTTCCCCAAGCACGGCGTAACGGTCGCACAAGACGCACTGTCTGAGTGGAATAAGGTCGAACAACGCTACAAAGACAAACGTGGACTGATTGATGGTCGTCGCTTGGGCTGTCAGGCGGCTGTTCAAGGCGATGTGGTGATTGACGTGCCGCCAGAAAGTCAGGTGCACAAGCAAGTCGTGCGCAAAGCGGCAACAGCTCGTCACATCATCATGGATCCTGCGACACATTTGTATTTCGTGGAGGTTGAAGAGCCTGACATGCATTCACCCACGGGCGATCTTGAGCGGCTGGAACGTGCATTGAAAGATCAGTGGGAAATTACAGGCCTACGTGCCGATCCCCCGATCCTACGCAAACTACAAACCGTTCTACGCAAAGGTAATTGGCAAGTTACTGTGGCAGTGCACCGTGGGCATCAAGACGCCCATTCTCGCATAATTGACGTATGGCCAGGTCTGCATGAAGGCGGTGTCTACGGGCTTGCAATTGATCTTGGCTCCACCACTATCGCTGCGCACCTTTGTGATCTTCAAGACGGCAGCGTAAAAGCCTCGTCAGGAATCATGAACCCGCAAATCCGCTATGGCGAAGATTTGATGAGCCGGGTCAGCTATTCGATGATGAACCCCGGTGGGGATCAGGAAATGACCCGCGCCGTACGGGAAGCACTGAACACGCTGGTCGAGACAATCGCAGCCGAAGCTGAAATCGACCCAAAGCTGATTCTTGAGGCAGTATTCGTCTGCAATCCTGTCATGCATCACTTGCTGTTGGGTATAGACCCCGTCGAACTGGGACAGGCTCCATTCGCACTGGCGACGTCTGAATCCATGTCTCTCGACGCCCGAGATTTGGACCTGACTAAAATGAATGCAGCAGGTCGTGTGTATATACTGCCCTGTATCGCAGGTCACGTCGGTGCCGATGCCGCAGCCGTGGCACTGTCGGAAGAGCCCAACAAATCAGAGGACTTGGTTCTGATTGTAGATGTGGGAACCAACGCGGAAATATTATTGGGCAACAAAACAAGGGTTGTTGCTTGCTCGTCCCCAACTGGACCAGCATTTGAAGGCGCTCAGATTAGTTCGGGCCAACGCGCAGCACCTGGTGCAATTGAGCGTATCGAGATAAACTCAGACACCAAAGAACCGCGGTTCCGTGTCATCGGCTGCGATCTGTGGTCCGACGACGCAGGCTTCGATGAGGCCACCGCTCAGACTGGCATTACGGGCATCTGCGGATCGGGTATTATCGAAGCTGTCGCTGAAATGCGTCTGGCAGGTCTGCTTGATCCTTCAGGGCTCATCGGGTCGGCTGAACAGACCGGCACTGATCGCTGCTTTCCTGAAGGACGTACCAACGCCTATTTAATCCACGATGCAACGGCCGATGGAGGCCCCCGAATTACGGTTACCCAAGGGGATATTCGGGCAATCCAATTGGCCAAATCTGCCCTTTTTGCAGGTGCGCGGTTGCTGATGGACGAAATGGGTGTCGAAACTGTGGATCGTGTTGTTCTGGCCGGCGCGTTTGGGGCCCACATTTCGACCAAACATGCTATGGTTTTGGGTATGATCCCAGACGCGCCACTGAACAAAGTGTCGAGCGCCGGAAACGCAGCGGGTACTGGTGCCCGCATTGCCCTGTGTAACAAGGCATCGCGCCAAGAAATCGAAAAGACAGTGCGGAACATCACTAAAGTCGAAACTGCGATTGAACCGAAGTTCCAAGAGCATTTCGTGGCTGCGAATGCGATCCCGCACGCCAATGCGTCTTTTCCTGAGCTTGCCAAGGTAGTTTCCCTTCCCTCAGTGTCTTTTAACACAGCGGGCGGTGATTCTGAAACCGGGGGACGCCGTCGAAGACGCCGCAAGTGAAATTAAAACATTCATCATTACAGATACTTGAAGATCACACTTAATGTTTCATTCTGCCGCTCGCTCAATAACGGGATGATCTACAGGCAGGTGTCTGCAAGCCGAAATATCGCAGCCTGAATTTTAAGTGTTCGCTCATATGCCCTTCTAACGCTCCCTAGAAATGACAGGATCCGTACATTTTCTCGCCACTTTTGTAGCTCACATTTTCTTCGGAAAACTTGGATTCTATGATCGATAGGTGCTGCCATGAAATTGAACCCCGCTCGGATCGCAAACTCATTTGCCATCGCAGCCACCGCCACTTTGATCGGCACAACAGCAAATGCAGTTGACGGAGATGCCTGGGCAGTATTAACGGCGACAAACAGCTGCACAGGCTGTGACCTAAGCTATGCTGAACTATCTGCGGCACAGCGATCGGGGGTTGTTCTTGACTATTCAAACCTTTCATACGCCGCACTAACAGGTGCCGATATCTCTCGTGGCAGCATGGAGGGAACAAACTTTTTCTCGGCCACACTTAAGGCCGTTAATCTTACCGAAGCAAACCTGCTCATATCTAACTTCTATATGGCTGATCTGAGCGGTTCGAACCTTAGCAATACGAACCTGCGCAAAGCCGATTTAAGCAGCGCAAATGCCATTGGCGTAAACTTATCCGGTGCTGACCTTAGCGACGCAATTTTGGTTGCAACCGATTTGGAAAGCGCCGCATTGATCGGAACAGTTCTAACCGGTGTCGATTTCACGAACACCAAATTGAACGCAACCGATCTAACGGATGCTGACCTTTCCGGCTCAAACATTACCTCAGGGCAGTTGTCAGGGGCCAAGCTTTGCCGAACTGTTTTGCCTTGGGGTACTTCGAACGCTGGATGCTAACTCGTTCTTTCAAATTAAGTTTCGATACGCATATCTATTGAGCGGCCGCCAGAACCTCGACTTCAACTTTGAATTCTTCCCGCGTAAAACCTGACACGATTAACAGCGTCGAGCTGGGTAAGCGGTCTGTCGGCCCCACAAATTCGTCTCGCGCACGCATATATCCTGCCATATGGACCCGATCTGTAACATAGGCGGATATATGGGAGACATCGCCCGCACACATACCCGCCTCTTTCAGGATTTCCCTGATGTTTTCAAAACAGATTTTCGCCTGTTCGTAGGCGTCGGCGGGAATAGTCCCATCCAAGCGAATCCCCAGCTGTCCGGACGTTTGGACGATGCGCCAGCTGGCAGGAATTTCAACGCCATGTGCATATCGGGCTAAAGGTGGATTGAGACTTTTTGGGGTTAACTCTTTCATATTGTGAACCTTTTATTTTGACTAAATAAGACTTGCGGGTCACGAAAAACTTTGCAACCCTTTTGGAATATCTCTGGCACAGATTGAATCACAGGGCCACGTAGCAACGTTTCGTCAAGGAGGACGGCATGTTTCAACGTGTGCATTCACGCGATCAATTATCGGACCCAAAAACGTGTCCACCCAGCAGTCGTTGGTTTGAGATATGAGTTTTCAAGGTTACTGGGCAGATCAAACCGCATCGGCTTTTCATGCTTTGCCAAAAGGAACGATCGCAGTTGTTCCGATCGGTGCCATTGAGCAACATGGACCGCACCTGCCTTTGTCCGTGGACCGCGATTTGGTCGAGGCTACAGTTGAGCGCGGTCTTTCCTTGCTAGACGCCGATCAAAGCGTTCTGGTTCTGCCGACACTGACAATAACCAAAAGTGGTGAACATGACCGTCACCCTGGAACTCTGAGTTTATCAGCCGAAACAATGCTAGCCACGCTGCGGGACATCGGAGCCAGCGTTGCCCGAACGGGAATTCAGAGGCTGGTATTACTAAACGGACACGGTGGCAATAACGCCGTGCTGGACATCGCAGCTCGAGACCTTCGGATCACACATGACATGATCGTGGCGACATGTTCGTGGTCCGCTTTTGCCGACGTAGGCGGAGTAATCGCAGCTGACGACTATGCCATCGACCTGCATGCAGGCGAAAGCGAGACGTCCGTCATGCTTGCAGTTAAACCAGACTTAGTGGATATGACCCGCGCTCAAAATTTCATCCCGGCTATGAACGAATGGGAAAAAAACAGCCGTTTAATCGGACTAACTGGGCAAGCGGCGCGACCTTCGTGGATTATTGATGATCTCCATCTTGCAGGCGCCTGCGGTAACGCTGCAGCCGCAACGGTTGAAAAAGGTGAGCATCTTCTTAGCTCGGCTGCGCGGAACTTTGTAGAATTCCTGAAAGAATTCGCCAAATTCGACCACAGGGCTTGACTATGAAGGATCACACCAGCGTTGACGGTACGGTTTCAAACGTTCGCGTGCCCTTGTCGGTTATTAATGCACCTAGCGCCTTTGGCGGGCAGTCGGTTCAGGACGCCCTTCAAGGCGACCTCGTCATCAAAGATGGGAGAGTTGTGGGTATGCTTCCCTCTTCCCAACCGGATATCCCTGCCCGTATCGTACTTCCCAAATTTACCGAAGCGCATGTGCATCTGGACAAGTGCCACACGATTTCGCGGATGGAGGGCGTTGGCGGGGATCTTCAGGCGGCGATTGATGCGCAGGCCAAGGACCGGCTTGGGTGGACAACCGAAGATATCCGAGCACGCGCCAGCCTAGGTTTGGACGAATTGGTTTCCTCAGGCTGTGGAACAGTCCGCACGCATGTCGATTGGGGTCAACCTGCAAACCACAGCGCCCCGTCAAAGGCTTGGCCAATTCTTTGTGAACTAAAGGAAGAGTATCGGGACAAGCTGACAATGCAAATCGCTCCGCTGACAGGTATCGAAGATCTGGCGGATTTGACAACTGCCGACAGAATCGCTCGTCAGATCGCGGACAAAGGCGGCGTTCTGGGCAGTTTTGTTTTCGACCAGACAGAGCGCGAAGCTGGCATTCGCAATGCCTTTAAGATGGCAGAAAAACATGGTTTAGCACTTGATTTCCATGTCGATGAAGGACTTGAAGACGGTCTGGATGGTCTAGCAATTATCGCCGAAACCGCGATTTCTATGGACTTTCAGGGGCCAGTTCTTTGTGGACACGCATGTAGTCTGATGAACCTATCGTCGATAGAGCTGGATCGCTTAGCCGAAAAACTGGCTAAGGCACGCATTTCCGTTGTCAGCCTGCCTTCAGCCAACCTGTATCTACAAGGACGTACCGAAGGAACGCCTGACCGGCGCGGTCTGACGCGGATCAGAGAGCTTCAGGAAGCTGGGGTTAATATGGTTATTGGCACTGATAATGTCCGTGATGCGTTCTGCCCGTTGGGTCGCTTTGATCCAAGGCAGACTTTGGCGCTGGCCACACTGGCCGCGCATCTTGATCCGCCGTTTGGGCGCTATCTCCCGATGATCACCACCAACGCCCGAGCGGCGCTTGGACTTGCACCTCAAACAGTCGACGAGGCTGCGATAGGGGATCTCATCCAGTTCGACGCAAATTCAACAGCCGATCTATTGGGCGGAGTGATGGCTCCGCGGCCTCTTTCGGCTGTTTTTCAAGGAGACTCTGAATGACATCCATATCCGGAAAAATCGACATCGACTGGGGGGCTTTCGCTGAGAAGCTTTCCCCGGTTCAGGTGATAGACGAACCTGTGTTGGTGAAAAAGCGTTCGCGCGATTTCTTCTGGTACAGTCCCATCCTGAACGAACAACTGAAGAAAGAGTTCGGCGATCTGGTGGCGGTTCCCAAAACCAGCGACGAGATGAAACACTGCTTGGCGATAGCCTATCAGGCCGACGTGCCGATCGTGTTTCGTGGTGGCGGAACCGGCAACTATGGGCAGGCAGTGCCCGTAAATGGCGGTTTGATTATCGAAACCACGGCCATGGACCGGATCATCGAAATTGGCGATGGCTATGTGACAGCCGAAGCGGGCGCGCTAATGCTGGATATCAACAATGCATTGAAGGCATCGGGGCAGGAACTGGCCATGTTCCCGTCTACACAGGATATAGCCACTGTTGGCGGCTTCGTTGCGGGTGGATCGTCGGGTATCGGGTCGTTAGCGTCTGGCGCTTTGCGCGAACCGGGCAATCTGATTTCGCTGAAAGTGCTTTCGATCGAAGCCGAACCGCAAGAACACCTATTCGAAGGTGCTGACGTTCTGAAAATTCACCATGCGTGGGGGATAAACGGTGCGATCACTCAGGTCACTCTGCGCACCGTTCCCAGTCACGACTGGGTGGCTTGCATGGCCACGTTTGACGATTACGGAACAACCTATGCCGCGACCTATGCATTGGCCTCGTCCAAAGACATGTCACCGAAGATGGCGAATGTGGTCGATGCGCGGATTGCCGGATATTTCCCGCGCCTCAAAGACCACATCCCCGAAGGCCGCGACCTGTCGGTGTGCTATATCCCGCCCGAAGACCTTGAGGCTTACAAAGCCCTGGTTGCCGAATATGGCGGCATCGTTCATTTGCACGTCACTGAAGCGGAACGAGTTGCTGCAAATATTCCGCATGCATTCGAGTTTGCCTATAACCACACGACATTGCAGGTGCTGAAAGCAGATCGATCGGCGACGTATCAGCAGATTGGGGTGGCAGATGTTTCAGACGTCGAAGCCATTGTGGCATTGCGCGAAGTGATTGGAGATGACGTCTGGATGCACCACGAATTCGCGCGCTTTGACGGGAAGTTGCAGTCGATCGATCTACCGATCATCTGGTTCACGGATCAAGATCGGCTAGATCAGATCAACGAAACCTACCGCCAACACGGGTTCATCGTCTACGACGCCCATGTGAACGTGATCGAGGGCGGTGGTCTACATAACGCGGATTACACACATCTTGCTTGGAAAAAACGACTGGACCCCAAGGGGCTGTTAAACAGCTCCAAATCCGCAGCTTGGGCTTTAGTCAAAGACCTGAGCGCCGATGAAATCGAAGCAAAAGCAGTCGTCAAAGGATAGGATCATGACTGAACTGAAAACCACCCCGCTAACATCCACTTTCGGCGTCGAAGTCACGGGCCTACCCCTTGCCGATATCGTAGGGTCGGGCCGCTTCGGCGAACTGCGTGCGCTGTTCGAGGAACATTCCGCGCTGTTGTTTCGGACGCAGGATTTTTCCGACGATGACCATTTGAAGCTCGCCCAAGCCTTTGGGCCGATTGAAGACCGTAAAGCCGATGAACGAAAAGCAGGAGAAGCGTTTGAAATCCCAAAAGTGACGAACCAAGCGATCGATAAATCGCTTCAGGACGGCACCATGGACATGCAGCGTTTGCAGCTGGAATCGAACTTCCTTTGGCACGCCGACAGCACCTTCATTCCCACACCTTCGCTCACAAATATCCTTGTCGGTCGCGTGGTCACAGACCAAGGCGGAGCGACTGAACTGGCCTCGACCCGCGCAGCATGGGCAGCGATGCCGGAAGACTTGAAGGCGCGGATCAGGGATCGTGGTATCTGGCACCATTATGCGATCTCGCGCGCCAAAATCTCGCCAGAACTCGCTAAACAGCCGATGTTTCACAAATGGCCGGCGACGCATTGGAAAGCCGTTTGGCCCAATCCCGTCAACGGGCGCGAGGCACTGTATATCGCCAGCCATGCTTACAAAGTGGATGGGTATGATGATGCCGAAAGCCTAGCCCTGTTAGACGAACTGATGGACTTTTGCACACAGCCGGAGTTTACATATTCACACAAATGGTCGGTCGGGGATGTGTTGATCTGGGATCAACGCGCGACCCTACATAGGGGAACTCCGTGGCCATACGAATTGCCGCGAACCCTATCCAGCATCTGCTGTTCGGTCACCGCATCTGACGGCGTCGAAGGCGTGCGTCTGCCTGCTTGATGCAATGAGCCGCGCGATGAAGAGAAAAACTGGTTATGCATGAGTTTGCTTTGCTTTTAGCCCAATCTGCCGCTGTGTTGTTTATCACCGCGTGGCTTACAATCGGCGTTTACGAAAACATTTTTAAGCCCAACCTAAACTGTGCCTTCACGTCGCAGGTTTTGGATATGACCCGTATGCGCGAGGAATATCCGGAAGCCTATGTCGATGTAGCGCACCGAAGGATTTCGAACTCGAACGTACAAAGGTTTCTGTTTCGGCTGATCGTTCTGTGGGAAGTTATCGCTGTCGCTGTTCTTTGGGCTGCGACGGTGATGATGGTGATCGCATTGTTTACAGGCTCCGACGTGCAGTTCGCCAAGGGACTTGCTATTATGGGCGCACTTTTCTTTACAAGCACTTGGGCCGGATTTCTGATTGCAGGTAACTGGTTTTGCTATTGGTTTTGTCACTACGAAGGCCAGAACACGCATTATCAGATGACCTTGTGGGGTTTGGCGACCATTATTTTGCTGGCTATTTGAAACCTTACGATACAAGCCGGCTGACAAGCCCTGGTCGCTTGCTTACAACTGAGCTATGAGCACGCCCGTTTCCTGAATCCGCAACCTTGGTCCCGCAAGCGAACAGGAATTCGCCCGTGCAGGCATTGCCGACGCGGAAACCCTGATCGCATTAGGACCGGACCAGGCCTATACAAAACTGCTTCAAAGCGGAGCCAAGCCACATTTCATAGGGTATTACGCGCTGGTCATGGGGCTTCAAGGCCGTAAGTGGAATGACTGTCAGGGAGAAGAAAAAGACCGCCTGCGCCAACGTTTTGATCAGATCAAAGCCTCTGTTCAAAACCCACATTCAGGGATCGAGCATATTCTGAACAAGATCGGTGTGGTCGAAAAACGATCATAGCCGCCAAACGAAAAGGGCGCCACCAACGGTGACGCCCTTCGTCTAGTCAAAGCGACTTAGAAATGAACTGAACGTGACGTCGCCGGAATTTCCTTAGGCGGTGCAAATTTAGTCAGGTCGATACCTTCGACGGCTGATTTGTATTCGTCCAGCGTTGGGGTGCGCCCCAGAATAGCCGACAGAACCACAACAGGTGTCGATCCCAGTAGCGACTCGCCCTTCTTCTCTGGCAAGTCAGCCACAACGCGGCCTTGGAACAAGCGGGTCGAGGTTGCCAGAACTGTATCACCTTTAGCGGCTTTTTCCTGGTTACCCATGCAAAGGTTACAACCCGGACGCTCTAGGTAGAGAATGTTCTCGTACTCGGTGCGTGCTGCGGTTTTTGGTGCCGCATCGTCGAACTCGAAACCCGAATATTTCTGCAGGACTTCCCAGTCGCCCTCTTCCTTCAATTCGTTGATGATATTGTAGGTTGGGGCGGTGACCACTAGCGGTGCCTTGAATTCAACACTTCCATTCAACGCTTCAATGTTGCGCAGCATCTGGGCCACGATCTTGATATCACCCTTGTGAACCATGCAAGATCCGACAAAGCCCAAATCAACCTTCTTCTCGGCCTTGTAGTACGAGATCGGGCGAATGGTGTCGTGAGTATAGCGCTTGGAAACGTCGATGTTGTTGACATCTGGATCAGCTATCATCGGCTCAACGATCTGGTCCAGATCAACCACAACTTCAGCGTAGTATTTTGCGTTGTCGTCTGGAGTTAAAGCTGGATTTTCACCAGATTTGATTTCCGCAATCCGAGCATCAGCCTTAGCGATCAGACCGGCTAGCATCTGCTTTTCATTGTCCATACCCGCATCGATCATGATCTGAATGCGGCTTTTCGCCAGTTCCAAAGATCCGATTAGAGTTTCGTCATTCGAAATACAGACCGAAGCTTTCGCCTTCATCTCGGCAGTCCAGTCAGTAAATGTGAACGCTTGGTCTGCCAACAAAGTGCCGATGTGCACTTCGATCACGCGGCCTTGGAACACGTTATCGCCGTGTTGCGCCAACATCTGCGCCTGCGTAGCATGAACAACATCACGGAAGTCCATGTGATCAGCCATTTTTCCTTTGAAGGTCACTTTGACCGATTCAGGAATTGGCATCGAGGCCTCACCCGTGGCCAAGGCCAGTGCAACGGTACCCGAGTCTGCACCGAAGGCCACGCCTTTCGACATACGGGTGTGGCTGTCGCCACCTATGATGATGTCCCAATCTGAAACGGTAATGTCGTTCAGAACCTTATGGATCACGTCCGTCATCGGGTGATACTGTTCCTTCGGATCACGGCCGGTGATGAGACCGAAATCGTTCATGAACTTCATCAAACGTGGCGTATTCGCCTGAGCTTTCAAATCCCAAACCGATGCAGTGTGACAGCCAGACTGATAGGCGCCATCCACGGCGGGAGACACGACGGTTGCCGCCATCGACTCTAGCTCTTGCATGGTCATCAAGCCGGTGGTGTCTTGTGAACCCACAATGTTGACCTGAACACGTGCATCCGAGCCTGCATGCATGACCGTACCTTCGGGAACGCCAAGAGCATTTTTGTTAAAGATTTTTTCAACAGCTGTGAGGCCCTGACCTTCGTTGGTCACAATCTTCGATGGAGCAAAAACTGGCTTAGCTTCGACACCAAGAGTTTCAGCTGCGAATGTCTGTAGTTTCTTACCAAAGACAATCGCGTAAGAGCCACCCGCCTTCATGAATTCGACTTTTTGCGGTGTGAACGACGATGAGACGTCCACAAGCTCTTCTCCATCTTCGCTAAGTAGTTTGTGCGTCTTGGTGTTGATCTTCAAAACCGTACCTGTCGCCACAGAATACACCTGCTCAAGGATCGCATTTCCGTCGTTGTTCAGGATCGGCTTTCCGTCAGCATCTGTTTTCTTGACCCAGTTTTTCAGATCCAGACCGATGCCGCCGGTCACGCCTACGGTTGTCAGGAAAATCGGCGAAATACCGTTTGTACCGCCGACAATCGGGGCATAGTTCACAAAAGGAACATACGGTGATGCCTGCTTACCGGTCCAAAGCGCCACGTTGTTCACACCTGACATGCGCGACGAACCGACGCCCATCGTGCCTTTCTCCGCAATCAGCATGACTTGCTTGCCGGGGTGCTGCAATTTCAGAGCCTGAATCTCTTCCTGTGCACTTGGCGAGATCATACACTTGCCATGAAGCTCGCGGTCTGCTCGGCTATGCGCTTGGTTGCCTGGCGACAGAAGGTCAGTCGAGATATCGCCTTCTGCGGCAATATAGGTCACGATCTCGATTTCTTCGTCGATATCAGGCAGTTTGGTGAAGAATTCGGCCTGTGCATAGCTTTCCAACAGGTCTTTGGCGACAGCATTGCCAGCATTATATGCTTCGCCCAAACGCGCCATGTCTGCTTCGTACAGATAGACTTGAGTTTTCAGCACGTCTGCCGCTTGCGCCGCGATACCCGCATCGTCGCCCAGTGCCAGATCGAGAAGAACGTCTATCGACGGACCGCCCTTCATGTGTGACAGCAGTTCAAATGCAAACGCGACCGATATCTCGGCCACAACTTCGTTGCCTAGAATAATCTCTTTTAGAAACGCAGCTTTTTCCCCTGCGGCGCTCGTTGTGCCCGGAAGCGTGTTGTAGATGAAATGATTGAGCGAGTCGTCACGATGCGCGTTTTCGCTATCTTTGATTTGCGCGATGATTTCGGCCAAGAGCGCGCCATCATCGATCGGCTTCGGGCTAAGCCCTTGTTCTTTACGGGTTTCAATCTCAGCGAGATAGTCTGTGTATAAGCTCATGACAGTTCCTGCGCGTTAGTGTCTGAAAGTCCAGTCAGGCCGAACATCTGGTTCAAATGTATCAAGCCCAACATTGTTGTATGCCGTTGTATACCAACTCATGCAGTCATGCAAGTCTTGGTGATCCACGGATCGCCGATCTTCTTAGCAAATATGACCGTAAGTGAAATTGCCTATATCGCCGCGCCCAACAACAATTAGGGTTCAAACCGGTTCGTTATATAAAACGCGTCCGAATAACTTAGCGCTAATGAAAAAGCACAGGGTTGGTTCAAACATGACTTAATGACCTGCTCCAAATCATCTCTTAGAGCGATAGTGAACTCGGCATTTCTATGCGGTTTTGGTAACAGCGATATTTCGACCAACAAATGTGTATGGTGAAACACTTCAGCCCGATAGGCGCCCCCCTTGCATGCCCCTGCCCCCGCATCATGCGTATTGATACACTCCTCGATACGAAGCAGGATCAAACCCGCATCAATCTGCAAATCAGCCGAGTATTTTAAATCCGCGTGTGGCATTAATGCGCCTCAGCCCAATTCGCGCCTTGGCCTGCGTCAACCACCAACGGCACATCCAGCTTGATCACGGGTTCCGCTGCGCCTTCCATCACACCACGCGCGATATCAATCAGATCATCCGCAGCACCATCTTCAACCTCGAAGATAAGTTCGTCATGGACCTGCAACAACATTTTGGCAGGTAGCCCAGAAATCGCCTCTGGCATCCGGATCATCGCACGTCGGATGATATCTGCCGCAGTACCCTGAATAGGCGCGTTGATCGCCGCACGTTTGGCAAATCCGGCTCCCGGTCCTTTTGCATTGATCTCGGGCGTATGGATGACACGACCAAACAAAGTTTGAACGCGATTATGCTCTTTCGCAAAGGCAACCGTTTCATCCATATAAGCCCGAATACCGGGGAAGCGTTCGAAATATCGGT
Organism: uncultured Rhodobacterales bacterium; assembly: GCA_964453855.1. Lineage (GTDB taxonomy): Bacteria > Pseudomonadota > Alphaproteobacteria > Rhodobacterales > Rhodobacteraceae > JASMHC01. The sequence goes on along the minus strand of CAYVRN010000003.1, from coordinate 53,243 downwards.
CGATAAAGCCCTGCGCCTCGGCCCTAGGAATCCGCAAATTGCGCGCCAGACCGAACCCGCTGATCCCATAGATGACACCAAAGTTAATCGCCTTGGCCTGACGGCGGATGTCGCCGGTCATTTCATCTAGTGGCACGTCGAACATTTCTGACGCTGTCATCGCGTGAATGTCATGCCCATCACGGAACGCCTGTTTCAGAGTTTCAATGCCAGCCACATGGGCCAGAATGCGAAGTTCAATCTGGGAATAGTCGAGAGAAACCAATGTTTTTCCCGTATCCGAGATAAAAGCCTCACGAATACGCCGCCCTTCTTCTGATCGCACCGGAATGTTCTGCAGGTTCGGATCGGTCGAGGCCAGACGACCGGTGGATGCCCCCGATTGAATGTAAGAAGTGTGCACCCGCCCCGTTTCAGAGTTGATATGGCCCTGCAAAGCGTCAGTATAGGTCGATTTCAGCTTGGCCAACTGACGATAGTCAAGCACTCGAGCTGCAAATTCATGCTCAGTCGCAAGGTCTTCCAGCACATCGGCAGGGGTCGACCACTGGCCTGTCTTGGTTTTTTTACCGCCTTCCAGCGCCATTTCGTCAAACAGAATGCTGCCCACCTGCGCTGGTGACTGCACGTTAAACTCGTGCCCCGCAAGGTCGTATAGCTCGGATTCTAGCCCCGCCATTTTCTGGGCAAAGGCATTAGACATGCGGCTGAGCGTGTCGCGGTCCACTTTGATCCCGTGCATTTCCATTTGCGCCAACACTTGCACCAAAGGACGTTCGAGGCGTTCGTAAACGCGTGTGACATGGGCACTATGCAACTGAGGCTTTAGCAGTTCCCATAGCCGCAGTGTGATATCCGCATCCTCAGCCGCATAGTTCACCGCTTCATTCAACGGCACGCGATCAAATGTGATGGCAGACTTGCCAGTTCCAAGCAGTGATTTGATCGGGATTGGTGTGTGGTGCAAATAGCGTTCTGATAGAGCGTCCATCCCGTGCCCGTGCAATCCGGCATGTAAAGCGTAGCTCATCAGCATCGTGTCATCGAACGGCGCCACGTCCACGCCATAGCGACTGAAAATCTTGGCGTCATATTTCATGTTTTGACCGATTTTCAGAACCGCATTACTTTCTAGAACGGGTTTTAGGGCATCAAGCACGACTGGCAAAGGCAACTGACCGTCCACCAGTTCTTCCGAACCGAAAAGATCATCCGACGCACCCTTTTTATGGGTTAGTGGGATATAACAGGCCTGCCCCGCATCGACGCACAGCGAAATGCCGACAAGATCGGCCACCATCTCGTCCAGACCGGTGGTTTCAGTGTCCACAGCGACGTGACCGACATAATTGATCCGATCTATCCAGCGTTGCAGCGCCTCAATCGTATTTACACACTCATAACTGTCGGTATCGAATGGCACCGCCTCTTTCGCAACCGGTGCATCTGAAGCGGTATTTGTGTCTTCAATGACTGGTGCCTCGACGCCAGCCTGATCCGCGATCCGCTTTGTCAAAGTGCGGAACTCCATTTCCGAGAGGAACTTCAGCAGCACTACTGGATCAGGTTCTTTGACCTCGAGGTCATCTAAGGTGAAATCCAACGGCGTGTTGCAATCCAGAGAAACCAGTCGCTTCGACAACTCGATCTGCGCGCGATTTTCAATCAGAGTCTGGCGTCGCTTGGGCTGCGGGACTTCCTGGGCACGGTCCAGAAGTTCTTCTAGCGTGCCGAATTCGTTTATCAAAAGCGCCGCAGTCTTGATCCCGATCCCCGGCGCGCCCGGCACATTATCCACCGAGTCGCCCGCCAAAGCCTGAACATCCACAACACGCTCGGGGCCAACACCGAATTTTTCCATTACTCCGTCGCGCCCGATGCGTTTGTTCTTCATCGCATCCAGCATTTCCACGCCGTCGCCGACCAACTGCATCAGGTCCTTGTCTGAACTGATGATCGTACAGCGCCCACCCGCCTCGCGCGCTTGAACGGCCAAGGTTGCGATGATGTCATCGGCCTCATATCCCTCGACCTCTTCACAGGCGATGTTAAAGGCTTTGGTTGCTTCACGGGTTAAAGGGAATTGAGGTACCAGATCCTCGGGTGCAGGGGGGCGGTTGGCTTTGTACTGGTCGTACATGTCATTTCGGAATGACTTGCCCGAATAGTCAAAAATTACCGCCACATGAGTCGGGGCATCAGGCCCTGTGTTACCCTCGACATAGCGGTGGAGCATGTTGCAGAAACCGGCAACTGCCCCGACTGGCAATCCATCAGACTTTCGGGTCAAAGGCGGTAACGCGTGATATGCGCGAAAGATAAACGCCGAGCCGTCTATCAGATGCAGATGGCAACCCTTGCCGAAAGTAGTGGTCATATCGCGCTCCGTTCAGTGTTCGTAGTTGTTTTGCCATGCAGGGCTGTCAGGTGCCAGAGCGTAATTTGCACATGGCATGTCGGGAAAGCGCTATGAACCCCACCCGTTCATTAGTACCTATAGAAAAGCCATATTTACACAGGGGACCGACATGCCAGAGCTCAAGGGAAAAACAGCGTTGATCACAGGTGCGTCTACACTCAATGGAATTGGTCGGGCTTGCGCAAAACGCCTAGCAAAAGATGGTGCGAATGTTGTGGTGACTGACATGCCCGGGCAAAACGAGGATGGCACAGACCGCATTAGGTTATTGGAAGACCTCGCCGCTGAGATTACCAGCAATGGTGGCAATGCCCTACCCCTACCGCTGGATGTTACTGACACACAACAAATCGCCAAGGCGACTGCCACGACAATCAGCTCTTTCGGATCAATCGACATATTGGTCAACAATGCAGGCACGCTGGCAGGCACGGGTCCGTTTTTGAATACAACCGCTGATCAATGGGACCAAAGCTTCCGCATCAATGTTTTGGGTCCGATGCTGCTGTGCCAAGCAGCAATTCCCAGCATGCAGAAAAATGGTTGGGGCCGGATCATTAACATCGGTTCAATTTCAAGCCTTGCCGCACGAGAAGGCTTCGGTGCCTACACCGCATCAAAGCACGGGCTGCTGGGCATGACCAAAACACTGGCCGCGGAATTCGGCAAATATGGAATCCTGTGCAATCTTGTCGCGCCGGGATACATCGCAACCGATATGCACACTGCGGCAAATGAACGGATCGCTTCCGCGCGAGGCGTCAGTGTGGATCAGATCAAAGCAGAACGCTACGAGGCTGTGGCCCTTCGCGATGCCGGTCAACCCGAAGACGTTGCCAAAACCGTTGCTTACCTGGCAGGTTACGGTTCGGCCTACATCACTGGCATCGCCTTACCCGTAACAGGCGGCTTACCAATGGGGATATAAACCCCGCCAAACCGAAAAAGGGCGGCTGCCTAAGCAACCGCCCCAAAGAATGTCACAGCGACCTTAATTCGTCGCGAGTCCTTAGCCAACCAGCTCAAGACCCGAGAAGAAATACGCGATTTCAACCGCAGCCGTTTCCGGCGCATCCGAACCGTGAACCGAGTTTTCGCCAACAGATTCAGCGAATTCCGCACGAATGGTTCCAGGCGCTGCGTCCGCAGGGTTGGTTGCGCCCATAACTTCGCGGTTTTTTGCAATCGCACCTTCGCCTTCCAGAACCTGAGCAACGATAGGCGCCGACGCCATGAATTCACACAGTTCGTCGTAGAAGGGGCGCTCTTTGTGCACGGCGTAGAACTCGCCCGCCTGCGCTTTGGTCAGGTGAATGCGCTTCTGCGCTACAATACGAAGACCAGCTTCTTCGAATTTCGCGTTAATCGCGCCGGTCAGGTTGCGGCGGGTTGCATCAGGTTTGATGATCGAAAAAGTGCGTTCCAGCGCCATTGTCGGGCTCCTTGCTTTACAGAGATGAATTCTGGCCGCGCCCTAGCACGCCCTTGCCGCTTTGAAAAGCCGCTAGTGGTATCTGCCGGTATTTAGTTGAACTCTCTAGTTTTCTAGTCGGAACTGGCCGTCCGCCACAAATAAAGCACGGTCAAAAGGCTGATAACCTTGATGCCGACAATAAGCATTAGCAACCGATACATCCCTCCTTCCCCTGATGCAAAATGGGCGGAAAGGGGCGTCACAATTGCTCCGACCACCACCGTTGCCGAGCCGGACAACCCGGCAGCACTACCCGAAAGACGCGGATTAACCGACATCACGCCCGCATTAGCACCAGGAAGTGTCAACCCATTGCCAAAGCCCACAAAAATCGCACCAGCAAAAAGGACTGCGGGACTATCAAAGCCCGACCAAATAGCGATGAGTGCAGCGAACGGCCCGGCAACCGCAAGCCAACGACCCAAGGCAATCAGAAGCATGCCCTCGGTTTTACTACGTGCTACAATCAGGTTGCCAGCCATGAAGCCAGCAGAAATTATTCCGATACCAGCCCCTGTAATTGCAGGACTTAACCTATAATGCGCAGCAACACTCGGAACGCCTGAAATAAACAGATAAAAACCGCCAATGCCGCTGGACAAACACAAGGTCCAAGCCCAAAATCGCCCAGATTTTAGCAAGGTCGGATAGGTTCTAAACTGAGCCCAAAAGCTGGACGAAGGCGCGGTATTTGTCTCATGCAAGTCTCGCAAGCATATCCAGAACATCAAAACACCAAATATCGTATATGCAACGAAGTTGGCCCGCCAGCCAAACGCCTGGTCCAGGACTCCTCCCAAAACGGGACCCAACATTGGTGCAAGAGCCATGGCAGTTCCGATGACGCCCAATACTCGAACGGTTTCGGCGCCGCTTGTCGTGTCTCGCACGATGGCACGGCTTAAAATCATTCCGCTTGCGACCGCGCCCTGAAGAATTCTGAACGCTAAAAACACCGTGTAATTTGAGGAAAACAGGCATCCCATCGAGGCCACAGAGAATATCGCGAGCCCGAGCATCACAACTGGCCTGCGCCCGATCAAATCCGAAAGCGGACCCATTATCAGCTGAAGAACAGCGGTAATCGCCAAATACACTCCCAACGACAAAGAGGCCGTCGCCATCGAAACACCAAATTCTTCCGAGATGGGTTTCAGTGACGGCAAAAACATGTTTGTCGCTAAAACGCTGAGCCCCGTCAAAAGGATCAGGGTTAAGAGTTTTGGTGGTGTCGAAGTTTCCGCCATATGTAAATCCTTTGGGTTGCGGTAATCGGCCAGCAGGAAATCAGCAAGCGGTTTGTTAGATAAGGTATCGTCAATTGACAGTACCCCTGCCCTCTGCCACTTCCCCTTTATGTTAAAGATTGAAGCGATCTCATTTGCCATCGAAGGCCGTCCACTTTTCGAAGCGGCGTCAGCCATTATTCCAACCGGACATAAAGTTGGCTTGGTGGGCGCAAACGGTGCGGGTAAGACAACTCTGTTTCGACTAATCCGCGGAGAGCTTGCTCTTGAAAGCGGTTCAATTTCGGTGCCGCGTGGGGCACGTATCGGCGGAGTCGCACAAGAAGTCCCGTCGTCAGAGACTTCGCTTTTGGATACGGTTCTACAAGCGGATGTGGAGCGCTCAGCCTTGATTGCCGAAGCCGATACAGCCACAGACCCCCACAGAATCGCAGAAATTCAAACACGTCTGACAGATATTGATGCTTGGTCAGCAGAAGCGCGTGCATCTTCTATCCTAAAGGGTCTTGGATTCGACGATGACGACCAAAAGCGCCCCTGCTCGGATTTTTCAGGTGGTTGGCGCATGCGCGTTGCTTTGGCCGGCGTTCTGTTTTCTCAGCCCGATCTGTTGTTGCTGGACGAACCGACCAATTATCTGGATTTGGAAGGCGCGCTGTGGTTGGAAACCTATTTGGCAAAATATCCTCACACCGTGATTATCATCAGTCACGACCGTGATTTATTGAACCGCGCCGTTGGCGGAATTTTGCATCTTGAAGAGCGAGGGCTAACATACTGGACTGGGTCTTACGATCAGTTCGCGCGTCAACGGGCCGAGCAGCGGGCCATTCTTGCCGCAACTGCGAAAAAGCAGCAGGCACGCAAAGACCATTTGCAAAGTTTCGTGGACCGGTTCCGCTACAAAGCCTCGAAAGCCAAACAGGCGCAAAGCCGTTTGAAGATGATCGAAAAAATGGACATGGTTGCCGCACCGGAAGAGGCCGCCCGTCGTAAGTTCTCATTTCCAACACCCGAAGCTCTGTCTCCACCGATCATCAATATCGAAGGAGGTGTGGTCGGCTATGGCGATAAACCTGTTCTGAAAGGCTTAAACCTGCGGATTGACCAAGATGATCGGATCGCCCTTTTGGGGAAAAACGGCCAAGGAAAATCCACCCTATCGAAACTGCTTTCCGGCCGTTTAGAAAAGATGGCTGGGCATATGGCAACTGCCGGCAAATTGAGGGTCGGCTATTTCGCCCAGCATCAGGTAGACGAGTTACACATAGATGAAACCCCGTTGCAGCACCTGCGACGCGAGCGACCCGACACGGCTCCAACGCAACTGCGCTCAATCCTTGCTGGCTTCGGTCTAGGAGTCGATCAGGCTGAAACCGAAGTTGGCCGTCTTTCGGGTGGTCAAAAAGCACGGTTGTCTCTGTTGTTGGCAACTTTGGATGCACCCCATCTGCTGATTCTGGATGAGCCTACAAACCACCTAGACATCGAAAGCCGTGAGGCTTTGATGGAAGCGTTGAACGAATACACCGGCGCAGTTGTGCTGGTTAGTCACGACATGCATCTGTTGTCTCTTGTTGCTGATCGTCTTTGGCTGGTTTCGAACGGGACAGTTGAACCCTTTGACGACGATCTCGAGGCCTACCGGCGCTTCCTTTTGGCAGTGGGTAAACCTGAGACAACGGCGAAAGCGGCAGAAGCCAAACCTAAACGGGCACCAAGGGAAAAGCTTTTGGCATTGCGTGCCGAGGTTCGAAAATGCGAAGACCGCGTGGCAAAACTGGCCGAAATGGAGGAAAAGCTTTCATCTAAACTGGCGGATCCCGAATTATACAGCGACGCGAAAAAGGGCGACTTGGACGTCTGGAACAAGAAATACGCCGAGGTCACCGAAGCGATGGAGCGGGCTGAAGTGTTGTGGATAGAAGCCCAAGAGCGCCTTGACGAAGTCGAGAACCCCGCTTGATCGCAAAAGCGCATTAAGCGATAGTCGATTATCACGTCTCTCCTAAAGCCAAAATGAAGGTCACGCCTTGGATACAGGATTTTTAATAACGGCATTCACCACACTATTTGTGGTTATCGACCCAATTGGCTTAACACCATTGTTCGTTGCATTAACCAAAGGTGCCAATGCCCAGCATCGTCGCGGTGTTGCAGTGCGCGCATCGTTGATCGGCGCGACAATCCTTTTGGCGTTCGCTTTATTCGGCGAAGCAGTGCTTGGTTTCATTGGAATATCCATGCCTGCATTCCAAATCGCTGGTGGCGTACTGCTATTCCTCACAGCGTTGGATATGCTTTTCGAACGTCGGACCAAACGGCGAGAAGACAAAGTTTCGGATATGCCAGATCCATCGGTTTTCCCGCTTGCCACACCCTTAATTGCAGGACCGGGCGCAATTGCCACAATGATCCTGCTGATGGGGCAAGCAAATTCGATGGTCGACACTCTGGCCGTCGTAGCAGTCGCACTCAGCGTGATATTGATCGTTTTCCTTTTCTTTCTTTCCGCCGGCTTTTTAGAGCGGTTGCTAGGACATACAGGGATCGAAGTCGCCACCCGACTTCTAGGTATGCTATTGGCGGCGTTAAGCATCCAGTTTATGATCAACGGCTTAAACTCGATCACTTGGAACTTCTGAAATAGCAGTCGAAGGGCGATGGGGAATGAATGCAGATCAGATCGCCTCATTGCTCTATCTTGGGTTGCTTCTAGCCGCAGTAGGTGGCTGGTTTTTTGTCCGAAATCGACATCAGCTTGGGAACCTTACCCAAATGGCAGCCCTTTGGGGGTTAATCTTTCTAGGAGCGATTGCAGCTGTTGGCCTGTGGGAAGATATTCGCCGCACAACCCTACCCAATCAAACAATCGTAGCGGATGGCAGCATCGAACTTCCTCGCGCTCCCGATGGCCACTTTTACGCTATTTTGTCACTCAACGATGCGTCCGTTCGGTTTATGGTCGATACCGGCGCCACACAGGTGGTGTTGACCTCGGAAGATGCCCAACGGGTTGGGCTTGATCCCGAAAAACTGGTGTTTCTAGGTCGGGCAGATACCGCCAATGGTCCTATTAAAACCGCATTTTCCAGAGTGAAAACTGTATCGTTAGGTCCATACACAGATCAAAATATTGGCGTTTCCGTCACACAAGCTAACCTTGGGGTATCGTTACTTGGCATGAGCTATCTGCAAAGGTTTAGCAGGGTCGAGATATCACAAAACCGCATGATCCTAAGCCGTTGATGGCTACCTTTCTGCTTTCTTCTGCCAGTTTCCGCTTTCTTCCGACCAATACTGAGCACGACACCCCGCATCGACAAGCGCTTTCCACTGAGTTCTCGCGTGCTGCAAGGATTTTGGATCATTGCCGTCGAAAACCACACAAACGCGTTCAAGCTGATTGACCTCACGACTTGCTACCGGTGCACCATCAATGCATATCAAACACACCGCTCCGTTTTTTGACGCCTCCGAACTCTCTCCGATAAGAATTGGCTGGTCCGCCTCGTGATCTTGCCCCTCTAACCCATGGGGTAAAAACCCTTCGTCCGCGCCAAGCCAAAGCTTTTCATCAAGGGCACGCAATTTTTCCGCAGAGGTGCCCCTGACGTACACGCGCCATCCTGCTTCAAGCGATTTTGACAACAACATAGGAAGCGCCGCCTCAAGCGGACGCCTTGTCAGATGATAGAAATACGCCTCACCCATCAGCCTTCGAACATATCGCGGATCATGCGATCCAGCGCCATGACCCCCCAGCCCGTTGCCCCCTTAGGAGCCAGCGAAGTTGGCTTGGCAACCGACGCAACGCCTGCGATATCAATGTGAATCCAAGGGGTTTCTTCTTTTACGAAGCGATGAAGAAACTCAGCCGCTGTACATGAGCCCGCGGCTCGCCCACCTGTGTTTTTCATATCTGCAATCGGCGAGTCAATCTGGGCGTTATAGCCTTTGCCAAGCGGCATCCGCCATGCGCCCTCGCCTTCGGCAGATGCGGCTTTAAGGAAAGTGTCCGCAAAATCGTCGTTGTTCGAAAAAACTCCCGCAAAATCATGTCCTAAACCGATGATGATTGCGCCAGTCAGTGTTGCCAAATCAATCATGCCAATAGGTTTGAAGCGCTCCTGTGCGTACCACATCACATCACAAAGTACCAAACGACCCTCGGCATCTGTTGAAATAACCTCAATCGTGTCACCCTTCATCGACTTGAGAACGTCACCAGGGCGATAGGCATTGCCTGACGGCATGTTTTCCACAAGTCCGATTAAGCCGACGACATTGGCTTTTGCTTTGCGCATTGCCAAAGTTTGCATGACACCCGCGACCACAGCGGCTCCGCCCATGTCCATAGTCATCTCTTCCATACCAGCCGCAGGTTTGATGCTAATTCCGCCCGTATCAAAGACTACACCTTTCCCGACCAAAGCGAGCGGGGCGTCTTCAGGCTCGCCACCTTTCCAATGCATGATTGCGACTTTCGATGGGCTAACACTGCCCTGCCCCACACACAACAAAGCGCGCATTCCCAGTTCCGCAAGTTCGTCCTCATTTAGGATTTCAATCTCGAGCCCAAGATTTTTGAGCGCTGCGACTCGACCTGCGAACTCGGTCGTCGTCAGAACATTGGCAGGTTCGCTAACCAGATCTCGGGTGGTGAAAACGCCGTTTGCGACCGCCAGTACGGGCTGACAAGCTTCTTGAAGTACTTGCGGGTCCTGCGTCATCACCGTAACAGACCCTGCCGCCTTTTCTTCAGCCGTCTTATGATCAGTGAAAGAATATGCACGCATGGCGATTCCTGCGATGACCTGTTCGGCATTTTTACTGATACCTGCTGTGGTCAAAATCAGGTTACTATCAAGCCCGGCACCTAATTTGGCCAGCTCTGCGCCAGCTTTTCGGGCCGTGCCTACATCTGGTCGCTTTGGCAGTTTGACAATATCCACAGCCTCGCTGATCATGCCGTGCGGATAAGAGATCGTCACCACATCAGCATCTTTAGCCTTGGCGAACCGCTCACTTTCCAGAACCCGGAGAACGGCGCCGCGTGTAAGCTTATTGATGCGGCGTGCTACTCTGCTAAGCGTGCCCTCTTCCGGAACGAAAATAGCGACACGTCCCTCTGCTTTTGCAAGCGCATCCAGGTCAATTTCACGAAATTCTATACTGGTAACTGAGGTCATGATACGCGCTCCTGATATTTGCCATTAAGCGAGTCCTAGCCTGACAACCACAAATTAGCCAGATAGCAGTTTTCCCCAGCCAATGTTTGGTCTAAATTGTTTGAAACGAAGCCCTTTTCGGAACGAGGCTTTTGGGCAGATCAGATAGATATATACTTGCACAACTTTTGGTGCTCTTCGGGTTTTTCTCGTTGGTGCTGGTTTCGATCTACTGGATCAACCGTGCAGTGGTGCTATTCGACACATTGATCGGCAGCGGGCACACAGCTCTTGTTTTTCTTGAGTTTTCGATACTTTCGCTTCCGAACGTCATTAGAACTGCTTTGCCATTGGCCGAGTTTTCGGCGGTCGCTTACGTCTGCAATAGACTGATCACGGAAAGTGAAATGGTGGTATTGCAGACCACAGGATTCTCACCCTGGCGCTTGGCACGACCTTTCTTAGTCTTTGGGTTTATTGTGGCCCTGATCATGTCCGCGCTGACCCATTTTCTGGTTCCTAGGTCGATGGAGCTGCTGCAAATTCGCACACAGGAAATCTCTCAAAGTGTAACGGCCAAGCTTTTGACGGATGGAACCTTTTTGCATCCAACGCGCGGGATCACCTTTTACATTCGAGAAATTACGCCCGAGGGCATCCTTGAAGACGTCTTTCTATCGGATCATCGGACGCCTGCAGGCAGCACTGTGTTTACCGCATCAGAGGCCTTTCTAGTCAAAGAAGAAATTGGAACAAAACTGGTGATGATTGACGGTATGGCCCAATCTCTGAGCGCCGACGGCCGTTTATCCGTAACGAATTTCAGAGACTTTACCTATGACGTTGGCGGCATGATCGGCAGTGTTGGTTCGTCCCGCCCCAACATCGCACATATGTCGACATCAGACCTGCTTTTAAAAACGGTGACCGCACACGAAAAATCCAACGCCTCGCTTGGCCGCATCATGGAGCAAGCACATGGGCGGTTTGCACAGGCTCTATTTTGCTGGGTCATTGCATTGGTCACCTGTAGCACAATGCTTCAAGGTAGTTTTAGCCGTTTCGGCCCTGGAAGGTATATTGTGATCGGGCTGTTTATGTTGATCGCCCTTAAATTTATCGAAAGCGCGTCTTCTGATCCCGTGCGTGCTGATCCGGCAAATTGGTGGATGATGTATTTGTCGCCATTAGCAGGGCTTATCGTTTATATCGTACAACAAACGGTAACCGCTGATAACTTCCGGCTCCGCTCTCGCATTCGGAGGGAAGCATGAAGTTACATTTCTATTTTGCCCGCAAATTCCTCTTATACTTTTCTGGGCTAACCTTAGGATTCTTCTTCCTTTTAGGATTAATTGATCTAATTGAGGAAGCCCAACGTTTCGAGCCAGGCACAGTCTCACTGTCCGAAGCTGTCGGCCTTACGCTACTGACCTCTCCCAAAAGCATGTATATTATCATGCCTCTTATCGCTGTACTCGCAGCGTTGGCCCTTTTCCTAAACCTCTCTCGAAGCTCGGAACTAGTGGTTACGCGTTCTGTTGGTCGATCGGCCCTAAGCGCAATATGGGCCCCCTTTATTGCAATGCTAATTCTTGGAGTTGGAATAATAACGATTTTGAACCCAATCGTCGCAGCGTCCACCCATCGTCACGAAACGCTGATTTCCAGCTATCGAACTGGCGAGATCAACGTATTCTCGATTTCAAAGGAAGGGCTTTGGTTGCGCCAAGGTAGCCCCACTGGACAAACCGTCATTCGCGCAGAAGGGGCTAACTCGGACGGTTCTGAGCTCTATCGCGTCTCCTTTATTACTTTCGCGCAAGGCGGAGGACCCATCCGACGAGTGGAAGCTGCCAGTGCACGTCTGGAGAACGGCTATTGGCAATTATCGAATGCAAAAGCGTGGCCGCTTGTCTCGGGCGTAAATCCTGAGCTGAATGCTTCCAGCTTCCAGTCGCTTAGAGTTCCGTCTTCGCTAACCCGCGAAAGCCTATCCGAACGACTAGGAGAACCCAGCTTGATATCCTTGTGGGATCTACCCGCGCACATTCGAGCATTGGAAGATGCGGGCTTTTCCGCACGCCGTCATCAGGTTTGGTTTCAAATGGAACTTGCAAGACCCTTATTTCTTGCGACAATGGTTCTGATCGGAGCCGGCTTTACAATGCGCCATAGCCGTTTCGGACAAACAGGCCTGATGGTCTTATTTGCAGTTCTGCTTGCCTTCGGACTTTATTTTATCCGAAATTTTGCGCAAATTCTGGGGGACAACGGGCAAATCCCAATTTTTTGGGCTGCTTGGACCCCGCCGGTTGCGGGTATCCTGTTGTCTTTGGGGATCATTTTACACATGGAGGACGGATGACTGTCCTTCGCAATTTACTAACGATCCTTGTAGCCACTCTTCTGGTTTTTTCGGCTTCAGGTGTTTCGGCACAGACAGCCGTTCTAATTGCCGATCAAATGTACCTTGATGCGAACGGCAATCTTGTGGCCGACGGAAATGTCGAGGCTTTTCACACGGACCTGAAGTTTACGGCTACCAAAGTTGTTTATTCTCAGACCAGTGACACGCTTGTTATTACCGGCCCCATATTTCTTTTCGATCAGCAAACAGGTACCGAGTTTCAAGCAGAAGCTGCCGAACTTGATCCAGAGCTGCTTGAAGGGGTAATGAGCGGCGCGCGTTTGGTGTTGGAAAAACAACTGCAACTTGCTGCGGTTGAGCTCAGTCGAAGCGAGGGGCGATACACGCAGCTTTATAAAGTAGCCGCAACGTCGTGCAACATTTGCGGAGATGACTCCCCTCCGATCTGGCAAATCCGCGCGAAGGAAGTGGTCCATGATGCCGAAACGCGGCAGCTATATTTCTCGGAGGCCCAATTTCTTGTTCTGGATATGCCCGTCGCTGTTGTGCCACGACTACGGATGCCTGACCCCACTCTAAAGCGCAGCAACGGTTTTCTTGTGCCCTCGGGTCGCAGTAACACATTGCTCGGTATTGGAATAAAGGTGCCTTACTTCCTGACTTTGGGAGATCATCGAGATGTGACGATCACTCCATATCTTTCTGCCGAAACAACGACCTTAGAATACACGCACCGGCAAAAATTTGTCGAAGGTAATCTATTTGTACAAGGGGCGTTCAGCCGAGACGCACTTTCCCCTGGAGCCACTCGGTACTATGTTTTTGCCAATGGCAGCACATCCTTACCTTTAGGATATCGCTTATCTTATGATGTTGAAGCCACATCCGACACCTCTTACCTTTTGGATTACGGATATTCGGGGAAAGACCGATTAGACTCGGCAATCTCTGCAGCCCGCGTTGAGCGAAATTTGATGATCCACGGCGACTTCATCCATTTTCAAACACTCCGTGAAACCGAAAAAAATGCGACGCAACCAACTGTTTTACTCGAAACAACCTACCAAAAACGTCTTCCAAATGCCTTTTGGGGCGGCGAACTTCGCTTGAATGCTGAAGCACACGCACACTATCGTTATTCGAACGAAAACGTAAATGGGCGCGATGTTTCAAGAACGCGAGCAAACGCCGAATGGGTACGCAGTGATGTATACGAAAACGGTTTTCTTACTGACCTGCACGCACAGTTTGAAATTGGTGCATCAGCGATTGCCCAAGATAATACCGTGGATCAACGGGTTATCAATGCCACTCCTGCGGCCTATGCTAGCATGCGCTGGCCACTTGGAAAAACCACTGAAAATGCACGTTTTATTCTTGAACCCGTGGCGCAGATAGCTTGGTCGGAGACCGCAACCCAACTAACGAACGAGGAAAGCACCCGCGTAGAATTCGACGAAGCAAACCTTTTGGATTTCTCGCGCTTTCCAGCAGCTGACCGTGTCGAAGAAGGCGTTCGGCTTGCCTACGGGACACGGTGGAGCATGCTTCAGAACAATGGCGTAAAGACCACGCTGCAATGTGGACAAGTAGTTAGGCAGCAAGCTGACTCTGACCTTAGCCGCACCAGCGGTCTAATGGGGACAAAATCAGACTGGTTGATCGCCGGTCAACTTTTGACGCCGAACGGGGTTCAATTGTTGTCTCGCGGGATATTCGATGAAAACTTTTCCTTTAGCAAAGCTGAAAATCGACTGACTTGGGATAACGATTGGATCGACGTTACCGCTACACATCTTTGGTTGAACACCGATCTGGACGAAGGTCGAAGTGAGGTTCTTTCCGAGATCAATCTCTCCACCAAGATTGACCTCAACCGCAACTGGTCAGGGCTGTTTGACTGGCAGTACGACCTTGCCGCAGAACGCGTTGTCCGCGCAGGCGTTGGGCTTGAATACGGAAACGAGTGTATCGACATGCTCTTGTCTGCCTCGCGTCGGTTTACAGTCTCTTCTACAGTTGATCCCAGCACCGATTATGATTTCAGAATCGGGTTGCGCGGTTTCGGTGCTGGACGAAGCGGCTCTGATATCATACGCACATGTGGTAGTTAGGAAGGATCTTCGTAATGCGACTACTAGGCTTCATCTTTCTTGCCATTATTCAACTCGCGCAGCCCGCCTCCGCGCAAGGGTTGTTTGATCCTGTCATCATCGTGAATGATCAGATCATCACAAAATATGAACTTGATCAAAGACGGCGCCTGATGGATGCGCTAGGCGTACGAGGCGACTTAGCGCAACAGGCCCAAGACGGATTGATTGGTGACCGCCTTAAGGTTGCATCTGCAGCCGAAGCAGGGCTCGTTACAACCGATGAACAGATATCTAAAGCATTTGAAGATTTCGCCGCTCGAAATGGGCAGTCGTTGGACGGCGTACTTTCAATGCTTGCAGGTAAAGGTGTTGCTACAGAAACATTACGGGATTTCCTGACGACCAATCTCGTTTGGCAAACGTTGATGCGCCAGCGCTACGCTGGGTCCGTCGGCGTTTCAGAGTCCGAGATTGACGCTGCTCTGTCTGCAACTTCGGAAAACACAAATCTTCAAATTCTGATTTCGGAAATCGTTCTACCCCTTATAGAGGGTCAGGAAGAAGAAATCAGAAAGCTCGCGGCGGATATCGCGAAAATCCGTTCTTTTGATGAATTCTCTGATGCAGCACGTCAGTTTTCGGTCGCCGGAAGCCGATCCGATGGTGGTAAGCTAGATTGGATTGCACTTTCCAATCTGCCACCGGCATTGCGCCCCGTGCTCTTGCCGCTTGAAAACGGCCAAGTAAGCGAGCCTTTGGAACTACCCAACGCTATTGCAATTTTCCAAATGCGCGGTCTAAACGAATCTGCGCCGACCAGCGCCAGATATTCCAGCGTTGAATATGCTTTGTTAAGCGTGGCGGACACCGAAGGGGTCACCGCAGAGCTCGTCGATATTGCTGACCGAGCAATTCGCTGCGACGATCTTTACGGCCTCTCGCAAAATCTGAACAATGCGACGCTTTCAATTATGTCACGTCCACCAAGCGACATTCCAAACAGCGACGCTTTGTGGTTGGCGAGATTGGACGCCGGTGAAAGCTTGATCGAGACAAGAATAACTGCAGATGGCAGCGCCCAGAAATCACTGGTTATGCTGTGTAGCCGCACTTCTACCGCGAACCAGTCGGTTTCCAGAGATGAGGTTCGAACCCGTATACAAAACGAAAAGCTGAACGCACGCGCCAATTCGTTACTTGAATCGATGAAGGCCTCTGCGAGGATCATCTATCCATGACGATCCCGCCAGTGGCGTTAACATGCGGTGAACCTGCGGGCGTTGGACCAGAAATCACGGAAAAAGCTTGGAGAGAGCTGCGAGATGAGATTTCCTTCTTTTCGATTGGTGATCCATCCCATCTTCCCGGGCAAGTCCCACATCAAGTGATCGCAAATCCGGATCAAGCCCGCGCTATATGTAAAACAGCACTGCCGGTTTTGCCTATGCAATTTAATGGCCCTAATACTCCGGGTCGTGCCAATCCCAAACATGCATTAGGCGTCATCCGGTCAATCGAAATGGCCGTCGAATTTGCAAAAAGTGGACAAGCAAGCTCGGTTTGCACCAATCCAATTAACAAAAAGGCTTTGAAGGACGGAGCTGCATTTCAATATCCCGGCCACACGGAATTTCTGGCCGCTTTGGGAGGAAACTGCGATGTGGTCATGATGCTTGCAAGCGACAAGCTCCGGGTTGTTCCGGCGACGATTCATATTCCTATTAGTGAAGTTCCTAACCGCCTGACCGAAGACTTGTTAGAGACTTGCATTCGCGTAACACGCGAAGCACTGGTCCGTGATTTCGGAATCCAGAAACCGCGTGTTGCGATTGCCGGACTGAACCCTCATGCAGGTGAAGGTGGCGCCATGGGTCTTGAGGATGACGCGCTTATTCGCCCTCTAATCGAACGCCTGACCATGGACGGCATGCATCTAACGGGCCCTCTGCCCGCAGATACGATGTTTCATGCTCGTGCACGCGCAACGTATGATGCGGCCATATGTATGTATCATGATCAGGCTCTAATTCCGATTAAAACGCTCGACTTCGATCGCGGAGTAAATGTGACGCTGGGTCTTCCATTCGTCCGAACGTCACCCGATCATGGAACGGCTTTTGACATAGCCGGAACTGGCAAGGCTAATCCACAATCGCTCATCGAAGCATTGCGCATGGCGTCAACACTTGGAGCTCAAAGATGTCAGCAATAGACGCCCTTCCCCCTTTACGAGAGGTCATTTCGAAATACGAATTGTCCGCGCGGAAGTCTTTGGGTCAAAATTTTCTGCTCGACTTGAATTTAACGGCAAAAATTGCGCGGCAGGCAGGTGATCTTTCAATATGCGATGTCCTTGAAATTGGGCCCGGTCCAGGTGGCTTAACGCGCGGACTTCTTGCGGAAGGTGCGCGTAGGGTTTTGGCTATTGAAAAAGATGACCGGTGCATTCCTGCCCTGCAGGAGATTTCCGAGGCTTACCCAAACAAGCTTGAAGTTCTCTTGGGAGATGCCCTTGAAATCGACGCGTTGGCCCATCTCACCCCCCCAATCAGGGTTGCAGCTAATTTGCCCTATAACGTCGGGACCGAACTGTTGGTCCGTTGGCTTACCCCAAAAGTCTGGCCGCCATTCTGGCAGTCCTTAACACTTATGTTCCAAAAGGAGGTCGCCGAGCGGATTGTTGCGACCCCGGGTAACAAAGCCTATGGCAGGCTTGCCGTTTTAGCCCAATGGCGCAGTGATGCTAAGATCGTGATCAACCTTCCACCAGAGGCGTTTTCGCCACAGCCCAAGGTTTCCTCAGCCGTCGTGCATTTGACCGCTCTAAAAGAACCCCGCTTTGAAGCGAACGCTGAGGTTCTCTCGCGGGTTGTGGCCGCTGCTTTTAACCAAAGGCGGAAAATGCTGAGGGCGTCTCTAAAATCAGTGGCTCCAGACATAGAAGACCGTCTTATGGCAGCAGGCCTGAAGCCAACAGATCGTGCAGAGCAAATCTCGGTAGAAGGTTTTTGCGCTTTGGCGCGGGAAGTGGCCCGCGCCTAAACTATTACTCCGCTACCGATTTTTCGGCCGCTTCCGCCGGAGCATCCACCACTTTTTTAGCACGTGGTTTTGCAGGTTTGCGAGCGCGCTTCGGTTTGGGTGCCTCTTCAGGCGTCTCGACCAAACCGCTGTTTTCAGATGTCTCGTCGGAAATGATCTCGGGCTGATCCTGTTCGGCTGGGTCAATATACGCCACTTGCGGATGCTCTGTGGCCTCGACTTGCTCCCTGTCTTGGCGTTGCCCACGTTCGCGATCGCGCTCAGCCTGACGTTCCCGGTTTTCTTTTTCTTGCTGCTCGCGGCGGGCTTCCATTTCTTTCTGAGCTTCGCTCAGAAGTCTCAGGTAATGTTCAGCGTGCTGTTGGAAGTTTTCAGTCGCCACACGATCGTTGCCCAACTGAGCATCACGGGCGAGCTGATTGTATTTTTCAATGATCTGCTGAGGGGTGCCACGCACTTTGCCCTCAGGACCTGAGCTATCGAAAACGCGATTAATGACATTACCGACCGAGCGATTGTTATTTCGGTTGGATTTCGACCGAGAACGGGATTTCGAAGATCTCATGTGCTTATTATTCCAGCCTTTGTGGCTTTTTCTAGGACCGCTCTAGCTGTGCGCCTGAACGATATTACCGTAGTGTTTTGTGGTTAGTCACAGGATGCCGCATCAAGAATTTGGCGCGCTTGCATCAGGTAGCCCCAAAAAACATGAAGATTTATTCAGTACAAGTTAAAATTCAGACAAACCTGCCAATTTTAACGGCCATTCCCTATAAAATGGGCTTTTTTGCAACGGTTAAGCGTGAAAGCACCCAGCAACGACGCGATCTCGACCACCCAAATCCTGAATCACACGGACATCCGAGAATCCGCTGTCTTCGAAGATATCTTTAACCGCATCCCCCTGTCGCCACCCGATTTCAACCGCCAACCACCCATCTTTGGTCAGATGCCTAGGCGCAACTGCGGCAATCACTCGGTAGGGTGCCAGTCCATCCACGCCAGGGGTCAAAGCAAGTTTAGGTTCCCAATCTTTGGGCTCCGGTTCTAGCGTTTCCCATTCTTTTTCGTCGATGTAAGGCGGGTTAGAAACGATTACATCAAACAGACCCTCAACCGCCTCGAACCAATTAGAGTGGGCAAACTCTACTCTCTCTAAAAGTCCCAGAGCTTGCGCGTTGCGCTTTGCAACTGTCAACGCCGACTGTGATACATCAACACCCATACCAGTAGACCCTACGCGGGTAGCTAGTAATGACAGCAAGATGCAGCCTGAGCCGGTGCCAATATCCAAAATTGTTTGAAAGTCCAACCCAAGGACGGTTTCAACTAAGGTTTCCGTCTCCGGGCGAGGATCAAGCACATCACGTGTCACTTCAAACCGCTGGCCATAGAAATCGCGATACCCCAAAATCTGCGATACCGGCTCGCGTGTAATGCGCCGCGTTATCAAGTCGCCAAAAAGCTTCTTGGCATCCTTGGTCATTTCTTCACCCAGCGCGAGCGTTAAGCGACTGCTGTCTATATCCAAGGCATGGCATAGCAACCTTCGCGCATCACGGGCTGGGTCATCGACACCTGCGGCTTTTAGTGAATGAACAGCAGCAACAAGCGCTGATTGGGCGGTCATCCTTCCATCTCTGCCAATTGATTTGCCTGAGTTTCGGAAATCAGCGCGTCAATGATTTCATCCAGATCGCCCTGCATAATCTGGTCAAGCTTATAGAGCGTCAGATTTATCCGGTGGTCCGTCATACGACCCTGAGGGAAGTTGTAAGTGCGAATGCGCTCGCTTCGATCGCCTGACCCAACCTGAGCCTTGCGATCCGCAGAGCGTTGATCATGAACCTTTTGGCGCTCCATGTCATACAATCGGGTCTTAAGAACCTGCATCGCAATTTCGCGGTTTCGGTGCTGCGATTTCTCAGAACTGGTCACCACCAAACCGGTCGGCAAGTGGGTGATCCGCACTGCCGAGTCAGTTGTGTTGACGTGCTGACCACCTGCGCCTGAACTGCGCATTGTGTCGATGCGAATGTCATTGGCATCAATTCGGATATCAACATCTTGCGCTTCTGGCAGTACTGCAACTGTCGCGGCCGATGTATGAATACGCCCGCCGCTTTCGGTTTCGGGAACCCTTTGCACCCGATGTACGCCACTTTCGTACTTGAGGCGCGCGAACACACCTTCACCCTGTACGTTGATAACCGCTTCTTTAATACCGCCGATCTCTGTGTAGCTTTCCTCGATGACGTTGAACTTCCAACCGCGCGCTTCAGAGTATCTTTGATACATACGCAACAGGTCACCTGCGAAAAGCGCAGCCTCTTCCCCGCCAGTACCCGGGCGGATTTCGATCATTGCAGGGCGGGCATCAGCGGCGTCTTTCGGAAGTAGCGCGATCTGAAGCGCTTTTTCCACTTCCGGAAGCTTTTTCTTCAGCTCTGGCAATTCTTCTTCAGCCAGTTCACGCATATCCAGATCTTCCAACAAGGCCTCGGTCTCTTCGATATCGGCCAGCAGTTTCCGATATGCAGTGATCTGTTCGACAACGGGGCGCAAATCAGAATATTCTTTGCCCAACGCTGCGATATCCCCCCCACCCTCGGACATTGCTGCCTCGAGATACTGAAAGCGTTGCGAAATCTGCTCAAGTTTTTCTATCGGAACCATAGCTTTCCTTCCCCTATCCGCGCAGGCGGGTCAAGAGGCTGGAAGTTTTGATAACCAATTGTCAACACGGGCACGATTCACGCCCATGTCTCCACCTCCAAAGCGTAGCCTTGAGTGGATGACTAAATCCTGTTCGGATACCCAAACCGTTGCATAGTCAGGAAATCCCCAAAGCTTCGAACGGGTGACATAAGTGACCATACCTTCTTCAAGCGTTCCGGCTAGGTGCGATGTGCGTTCTGTATCTCGGATAATCTTATCCAGCTCGCCAAAATACTTCTCTCCGCCCGGAACAATACGCACCACACCATGTGCCATCACCCTATCCTGTGGGTCGTCCAACGCTACGTTCCAACGTTGTGGATGTGACGGAGCCACACGCACCCAGATTGCAAAAACAACAACCGCAAAGATTAAAATAACTATAAACTTCATGAACTTTCTCTCGGAGGCTTTCTAAGACGTAGCTCTCCAATTCAGTTTTTCATGTGAATACATACTTTTTATGGAAACAGCTAACTGGCTTGACGGTTTTTCCAACCCCAGAGACTGATGATCTCGACCGCAACATGAGCCCCTGCAATGGCGGTTGCGCCTGTAGTATCAAACGGAGGCGATACTTCCACCACATCCCCGCCTTTTAAATTAATGCCAGCAAGATCACGAAGAATGATTGCCGCCTGCCCGCTCGACAGCCCACCCCAAACAGGTGTTCCGGTCCCAGGTGCGAAAGCTGGGTCTAAACAATCGATATCGAAGGTCAGATAAGCCGGTACATCGCCAACGATTTCTTTCACACGACGCGCTGTCTGAGCTGGACCGTGTTCATGTACAAATCGAGCATCCAATGTAGTTATCCCCATCGTGTCGGGATTTGTGGTTCGAATGCCAATTTGTACCGACCGCTCAACATCAATCAGACCAAGCTTCACCGCCTTATAGAACATCGTCCCATGATCAATGCGGTCAAAATCATCATCTTGCCATGTGTCGGAATGAGCATCGAAATGAATTAACGCCATGGGTCCGTATTTCTCGGCATAGGCCTTGAGGATCGGGAAGGAAATATAGTGATCTCCTCCCAGCGCGACCGACGCCGTATCGGTCGCCAGAATTCCCCGAATGTGGTTTGTCAAAGCGTCTGGAAACTCGCTGACCCTTGCATAATCAAACGCTAGATCGCCGTAGTCTGCGATCGCCAACTCGGTGAAGGGGTCATAATCCCATCCATAAGGCGGATCGAAAGGTTGAAGGGTGCTTGCCTCGCGGATCGCGCGCGGACCTAATCTTGTCCCGGGGCGGTTTGTCACGGACTGGTCAAAACCCACCCCAGTAACACAGATGTCAATCTCGGAAAGATCCTTCGTGTAACGACGCCGAAGAAACGAAACTGCTCCTCCAAACGTATTTTCAAAGCTAGGCCCTCTTACATCGTCACGTGTAAATGCCTGATCAACTTGATGTTTTGCGCCTTCAAGAGACATTGGTTCCTCGCAGGGTAAATTTGATCAAATTTCGCAGATTTTCAAAACAATGCAAGCGATCACTTCAAAGCATGTCTGGTTTCGATTAGGCGCGCGAAAAAAGATGCCCCGACTGGAGCAACGTCATCGTTAAAGTCAAACTCGGGATGGTGGACCGACGCCCCCTTCCCTTGCCCCAAAAACAGAAATGAACCTGGGCGTGCTTCAAGCATGTAAGAGAAATCCTCAGCCCCCATTTCAGGCGTCATATTTGTGTCTACCTTTGCCTCACCAACTACCGAGGCAGCAATCGTCGCAGCAAAGTTCGTTTGGTTAGCATGATTAACCGTCGCGGGATAACTACGGTCGTAGTCCACATCGACCTGAACCCCATATGCAGAGGCCTGAGCCCTGGAAATGGCCCTGATCCGTTCTTCGGCCATATCACGAAGTTCTGGCGAGAAACTGCGCGTTGTTCCATTAATCATAGCGGCATCTGGAATAATGTTTGAGGCGCTGCCGGAATGAAACTGTGTCACGGATATCACTAAGGGTTCGCTTGCAGGCGTGTTGCGCGCGACAATCGTCTGAAGTCCTTGTGCAATTGTCAAAGCCGGAGGAATCGGGTCTACACAAGCGTGGGGATAAGCTCCGTGCCCCCCTACGCCTGTGACTCTGATGGTCCAATCATCGACCGCCGCCATAAGACCGCCCGTACAAGTCGAAAAAACGCCTTCGTCATTAAACGGGTCCGTGTGAAGAGCATAGACTTCTTCAACACCGAACCGGTCCATAATGCCTTCCTCCACCATGATCCGCCCGCCACCGATAGTTTCTTCGGCGGGCTGGAAGATCAAAACAACTTTGCCCGAGAAGTTTCTTGTCTCGGACAGATACCGAGCAGCCCCGAGCAACATAGTTGTATGACCGTCATGACCACAGGCATGCATGCGCCCCGGCACCGTTGATGCCCATTCTGCACCGGTCTTTTCCTCCATTGGCAGGGCATCCATATCGGCACGCAGGCCGGTTACCGGCCCATGCCCCACACCGTGGATCACGGCAACGACGCCGCTGCTAGCTATCCCTTCATGAATTTCGTCAACGCCAAACTCTTTCAGGCGGTCGACTACAAACGATGCGGTGCGGTGACAATCCAACCCAAGTTCGGGGTTCATGTGCAAATGGCGACGCCACTCTTTCAGATCGTCGGAAAATCCTGCAATTCTATTTACAACCGCCATGGGTGGACTCCTTCACGCGCAGTGTTCAGTCTGCATCCAATCCCAATTATGGACGGCAAGCAATGCAGAACAATGACCTGATACACAATCCCCACGGCGGCATGCCCAGGCTTCTTGAAATCATGCGTAGGCTGCGCAATCCAGAAAGTGGTTGCCCTTGGGATATCGAACAGACCTTTGCCACCATCGCACCCTATACAATAGAAGAAGCTTATGAAGTCGCGGATGCCATTGACCGGCAGGACTGGGACGAACTGAAAGGTGAACTTGGGGATTTGTTATTCCAATCAGTTTTTCACGCTCAGATGGCCGAAGAAGCCGGATATTTTAAGTTTGATGAAGTCGCGGATACAATGTCGGACAAAATGGTAGCACGGCATCCTCATGTGTTCGGCGATGAAAATCGGGAAAAGTCAGCAGAACAGCAAACCCGCGACTGGGAAACGATCAAGGCAGCGGAACGGGCAGGAAAGAAACAGCAGGGCACATTGGACGGGGTCGCAAAAGGATTGCCTGCCCTTTTGCGGGCGTTGAAGCTGCAAAAGCGCGCTGCGCGTGTCGGGTTCGATTGGCCGGAAACGACTATGGTTCTGGACAAGATCAAGGAGGAGGCAGACGAACTGGTCGAAGCCAAAGATGACCTTACTGCCGATGAAATCGAAGAGGAAATGGGGGATCTGCTGTTTGTCATGGCAAATCTTGCGCGGCATCTGAAGATCGATCCCGAGGCAGCATTGCGCCGCGCCAATTCTAAATTTGTACGCCGTTTCGAGTATATAGAAGACCAGCTCAGGCTTCGTGGAAAAACTCCGGACCAGTCGTCACTGGAGGAAATGGACGCCATATGGAATGAAATCAGACAAGTTGACAAGGCCGCGAAAAGTACCTGAATATTTTAATCAGGTATTGACCTGACTGTTTTTGTCGGCTTTATATTAGCCGTACTGAAAAGCTGAGGAATCAAAATGCGCATTGTTAAAACCGCTCTCGTCGCCACGGTTCTGGCCACCCCCGCCGTTGCGGATGAGGTGAACGTATATTCATACCGTCAGCCGGAACTCATCGCTCCGCTGACAGATGCATTCACCGAAAAGACCGGCATCGATGTCAACGTCGCCTATCTTGAAAAAGGTATGGTGGAGCGCCTAAAGGCTGAAGGACGTCGATCACCAGCTGACCTGATCTTTACCGTCGATATCTCTCGCCTTGCAGCTGTCGTTAACGAAGGCCTGACACAGCCAGTTGAAACGGAAGCATTGCTGGCGAACGTCCCTTCAGAATACCGCGACCCAGACGGTAATTGGTACGGTCTGACGACACGCGCACGCATCGTCTATGCCTCAAAGGATCGTGTCGCGGAAGGAGAGGTTTCCACCTACGAAGATCTCGCATCGGAAAAATGGAAAGGGCGCATTTGCACACGCTCGGGCACACACGCTTACAACGTCGCCTTAACCTCGGCGATGGTACACCATCACGGTGAAGAAGGTGCCAAAGCTTGGCTGGAAGGCGTAAAAGAAAACCTCGCTCGGAAACCACAAGGCAACGACCGAGCGCAAGTGAAGGCAATTTGGGCAGGCGAGTGCGATATCTCAATTGGCAATACTTATTACATGGGTGAAATGCTGTCCGATCCCGAGCAAGCGGAATGGGCGAATTATGTAAATGTCCTGTTCCCGACTTTCGAAAATGCTGGAACACATGTGAATATTTCAGGCGTCGCCTTGGCAAAACACGCCCCCAACCGCGACAACGCCATCACGTTGATGGAATTCTTAACGTCCCAAGAGGCGCAGGGAATCTACGCAAAAGAAAATTATGAATACCCCATCGCCCCCGGTAGCAACGCAGATGTGTTGGTGGAAAGCTGGGGAACATTCACCGCAGATGACGTGAACCTCATGACGCTTGCACAGCACCGTTCAACCGCGCTGCGGCTTACCGAAGAAGTCGATTTCGACGGCTAAAAACGAAATTCGCAAGGACAGCCGTCGTAGCCCTTAGGCTGCGGCGGTTATCTTTTTGCTGAATGGTTGCTTGCACTGCAATGCAACTTAAGTTCTCTTGGCAATGTGACGCAGAAGGCCGCAAGCAGATGACAGCACGAAAAATCATAATCGATACCGACCCAGGGCAAGATGATGCTGTGGCCATTCTTCTGGCGCTTGCCTCGCCCGAAGAAATTGACGTGCTTGGGATCACTGCTGTTGCTGGCAATGTACCTCTTGATCTCACCCAGAAAAACGCCCGCATCGTCTGCGAACTGGCCGGCAGAACAGATATTCCAGTTTATGCCGGATGCAGTCACCCGCTGGTGCACCCTTTAGTAACGGCAGAACACGTACACGGAAAAACGGGGCTGGACGGGCCTGACTTGCCGGACCCAAAGATGCCGCTTCAGCCAGATCACGCCGTCGATTTTATTATCCGGACTGTGCGCGAGCAACCTAGTAACACGGTAACTCTGTGTCCTCTGGGACCGTTGACCAATATTGCAATGGCATTGCGTAAAGCCCCTGACATCGCATCACGCGTTCAAGAGATTGTATTGATGGGCGGTGCCTATTTCGAAGTTGGCAATATAACTCCCGCTGCGGAGTTTAACATTTACGTTGATCCCGAAGCCGCCGCTGTTGTGTTTGCCTGTGGCGCTCCGATTACTGTGATGCCTTTGGACGTTACCCACAAGGCGCTGGTCACCAAAGCCCGAAACGATGCGTTTCGCGCAATCGGCAGCCCCGTTGGGAGGGCAGTTGCACAGATGACTGATTTCTTCGAACGATTCGATAAAGAGAAATACGGCTCTGATGGCGCGCCCCTGCATGACCCGTGCGTCACGGCCTATTTGATCCAACCCGAACTATTTTCAGGACGCCAGATCAACGTAGAAATCGAGACTGGCTCGGCTTTGACACGCGGGATGACCGTCGCCGACTGGTGGGGGGTAACAGACCGGAACGCCAACGCCCATTTCATTGGTGATATTGATGCGAACGGATTTTTCGATCTTCTGACGGAACGATTGGCCCGATTGTAATGACGCTCAATATACCGTTTAAAAATACCTATGTTTCCCTGCCCGAAAGGCTATTTTCCAAGATTCTACCGGCCCCTGCGCAATCTGCCAATTTGGTTGCCTTCAATTCACCGCTTGCGGACGAACTTGGCATAAAAGGGTACGATGACCCAATTGAGCTTGGAAAAATTTTTTCGGGAAGCAGCCTGCCGGACGGCGCCGAACCAATCGCGCAAGCATATGCAGGGCACCAGTTTGGCAATTTCGTTCCTAGTCTCGGGGATGGTCGTGCTGTTCTTTTGGGGGAATTGACTGACCAAAACGGAAGGCAACGTGATATTCAATTGAAAGGATCGGGTCGAACGCCCTTTTCGCGGGGAGGCGACGGTCGCGCTTGGCTAGGCCCCGTTCTAAGAGAATATGTGGTTTCCGAAGCGATGCATGCACTTGGAATTCCCACAACGCGCGCTTTGGCGGCAGCGACAACCGGCGAAACGATCCTTCGACAAGAAGGCGGTGTTCCGGGGGCAGTCCTTACACGGGTGGCAGCAAGCCATCTTCGGATAGGCACATTTCAATACTTCGCAGCGCGTGGCGACGCCGAGGCCGTTAGAGCACTGCTTGAATATGCGGTCACGCGCCATTACCCTAACACTTCAACGCCGCTTGAGTTTTTGCATCGGGTCATTGAACGACAAGTCGCCTTGGTCAGTAGGTGGATGGGCGTTGGGTTCATTCACGGTGTGATGAACACTGACAATACTTCAATCTCTGGCGAAACCATTGATTACGGCCCATGCGCGTTTATGGACAGCTATCATCCCGCAACGGTCTACAGTTCAATCGACAGAATGGGCCGCTATGCCTACATGCGGCAACCAGAAATACTTGTTTGGAATGTAGCCCAACTCGCGTCTTCGCTGCTCATTTTAGAACCGGATCAAGATGCGGCCGTTGAAACCTACACGGAAGTAGTCCACTCAATGCCGAAATTGCTTCGGGCTGAATGGCAACGAGTTTTCAAGGCTAAAATCGGAATAACGACCGACCGCCCCGAGGATCAAGCCTTGCTGGAAAATCTGCTGCAAATTATGGCCGAACAGGAGGCAGACTTCACGAATACATTTCGCGCTTTGGCAGAAGGCAGTGCAAGGGATCAATTTATAGATCCAACACAGTATGACGAATGGGAGGTTTCTTGGAAAACCCGCATTGCAGACGAACCTGATCCTGTAAAACTCATGCATTCAGCCAACCCTTGCCTTATTCCAAGAAACCACCGCATCGAACATATGATAACAAGCGCGGTTGCGGGGGATATGTCCGCGTTTGAGGAAATGTTAAGAGCTTATTCAACGCCATTTGAAAGCGTGAGCAAAAATGCCCACCTTCGCAAGCCACCAACGCCCGACGAAGTCGTCCGCGAAACCTTCTGCGGAACCTAGCCGCCAGATCTCGTGGGCCAGTTGATCATAACAAGCCCTACGGCCACGCAACCCAACGCGGCAATTGCGCCTGGTCCGATTTTTTCGCCCAACAGCAGCCAGCCCAACAACACGCCAAAGACCGGCGATAGAAAGCTAAATGAAGCCACGCTTGAGGCTGGGTAAGTTTTGATCAGCCAAAACCAAAAAAGAAACGCCGCGAAAACTACGACCACACCCTGCCCTAAAACCGAGATCACATGGATTGTTGAAAAGTCTCTTAACATTGGGCCGAAGAAAAGAGATAGAAGTAGCAAAACGACAGCCGACACGACGAGCTGCCACATCAATTGCATTTCAATTCGCACATGGGCGATTGGCGTGATGCGCGCTGTCAATGCAATTCCCGCCCAGCACATAGCCGCAATCAGAGCCAACATATCGCCAAGAAAAGAAGCCTCATCGCCGGCAGCCCCTCTGCCAGCAACGGCGATAACGACGCCAACCATTGCCAACAAAAGCCCAAAACCCTTTACTTTGCTGACCCGCTCTGCGGGCAACAGAAAGTGCCCAAGCAACGAAAGCCACACAGGCATCGAATAAAAAATAATCGAGCTTCGCGCCACTGTCGTAAGATCAAGCGCTATAAACAGACACAGGAATTCTCCTGCAAAGAGTCCGCCCAATAGTAAGCCAGAACCAAATGTCCCCGTTTCAATGCGCAAGGGAATGCCTTTAAAGCGCATCCAAATAAGCAAAGCTGTCGCGCCCACAACCGATCGAATGCCTGTTTGAAACACAGGCTGAAATCCATCGTTTGTCAGCTTTATGACCACTTGATTGGCCGCAAGCAGCAAAGCGAATGCAACCATTGATGACGCCCCAAAAGCGTCCATTTGGGTTTTTCTTTTCATAGGTTGAATTGGTGGAGTTCCAATTCAAATGTCAAGCAGCCCTGTTATTCTGGCACACAGATCTTGCCCGCATGTGCCGCGCGCAACGTGCGCAGTATAAGCCCCACGATGACTCCGGTCAAAAGGAACAACAGAGCCGTTCCTAGGTATGTGAACAACGCCGTTTGAGAGGCCGCTCCATATCTGAAGCTGGCAATGGTCAATGCAGCCAACGGGAAGCTCAGCGCCCAGAAAGACATGGCAAAGGGTAGTTTGACAAGCTTTGGAATTTGAACCGAAACGATCAAGGCGAACACAAATGCCACATTAGCCAAAACACGCGCAAATGGGTCAAAACCAACAAGTGCAATCCAAGCCACAAACCCGATTGCTGGCGGTGCGATTAGAATAACAAGCGTCGGCTGCAATTTGCCGGGCAACGGATCGTGGAAAACCAGACGATTGACCACGAGGGTGAGAAGAATAATCCAAAAAATCATACCGAAAGAAAAGAAGAACCAGGACAAATCAACATAGCCCAGTGGAATGCCGATAAGCGGCACAAGTACATTGCCCACGGCGGGAATGAACCAAGCAGGCGAAAGTTGTCCATGCTGAAAGGCCCTATGACCGATCCACCCTGAGATAACGGCCAAAGTCAGCACAATTTGCATTCCAGCAGCGACGAAGAAAAATGGGCGAACAGCGTCGCCGACGTGGCCCAACCACGCCAGAATGACAAGTAACGCCGATATTGAGATGGCTGGAAAAAAGGCCAAACGCACAGGATGCTGCCACTCGGCTTTGACATGAGAGAAATGCTTTGCAGCTTTCACAGCATAAACCAGAGAGATCAGGCCAAACGCTAAGGTCGTTATCCATAGCGAAACAACATTGGCCTGCTCAAGAACTGGATATTCCACTGCACCTGCATGAAATGCGAGCGTAATTCCTGAAAGCCCCATAATCACAGCAAAGAACGTCACTGGAAAATTTTGCAAGCGTTGCCCGCCTTCATGCGGATTTTGTGCGGTCATTCTCGCTGCCTTTCAATAATTCACATTCCATATACGGAATATTATGATGGGCTTCAAGATCGATTATTTTAGTCGAGGTTGCCCTTGAAACCCGTGGCGATGACAAATTTTTCAGAGCTATCAGAACGCGAAGATGGCGGCTTTACATTCGCCACTTTAACAAACTTCTGTTTCAGCAGTTTCTGCAAATCACCTTCGGCACCCCCAGCAAGAACCTTGGCAACAAACGTGCCGCCCTCTTCTAGGACGTCGAACGCAAAATAGGCAGCGGCTTCGCAGAGGGCAATAATCCGAAGGTGATCCGTTTGTTTGTGACCGGATGAAGCGGCTGCCATGTCAGACATCACAACATCAGCATTGCCGCCAAGCCATTCCTTTACCTTCAGGTCTGCATCATCCTCCATGAAATCCAACTGATAAACTTCTGTACCTGCTAGGGGTTCCACCTCTTGCAGGTCTATGCCCAGAACACGTCCGATATTTTTACCCTGCTTCTCGCCCAAAGCATTTACCCGCTTCACGGCGATCTGAAGCCAGCCACCTGGTGCACAGCCAAGGTCAACCACGCGAGCTCCGGGGACTAGGAACCGGAATTTGTCATCCAGTTCCATGATCTTGAACGCCGCACGACCACGATAGCCTTCGGCTTTCGCGCGAGCGACGTAGGGATCATTTAATTGCCTTTGCAGCCAGCGGGTTGAGCTTAATTTTCGCCCACGCGCGGTCTTTACTTTGACCGTCAAATCCCGCTGTCCGCGACCTGATGAGTTCTTTTTCTTCGTCATAAGAGTTCCGTCAGTACGGTCCATGTTCAAGAACGCCGTCTGCGCTCATTTGTGCGTATAGCAACCCCTCGCGCAGTCCGCGATCAGCGACCGACAGCCTGTCGGTCGGCCAACACCGCATTAACGCCTGAAGGATAGCCGAACCAGACATAATCAGGGCCTGCCTGTCGCGCCCGATGCGCGGGTCTTTGCGCCGTCCTGTAGGTCCTAGCGTCAAATAATCGCGAATAACAGTGTCAATCTGTTCAGAGGTCATCCGCAAACCGTCAACTTTTGTTCTGTCATACCGCTTTAGCCCCAAGTGGCTGGCCGCGACCGTCGTGATTGTTCCGGATGTCCCAATGATCTGGAACCCGTCTTTTACTTGTTCTCGATCATAAGGCGAAAAATTCATCAGATTTTCTTCGAAATACCAGCTCATTAAAGCAAATCTGGCAGAGTCATCTTCCACGTCGTGAAATTGATCACGTAAAGTCGCAACCCCCAGGGGCACCGAGATCCAATCAACGACCTTGGCGCTGGGAAAAGGGCTGTCGCCCGTATGAAAGCCAGCGTGCAAGCGCATGATTGCCGATGGTCGATCAATAGGCGGCACATTGGTCAGATCTATCCAAACCAATTCGGTCGATCCGCCTCCAATATCAACAATAAGCAATTGCTCGGTCTTAGTGCTCACCAAAGGAGCACAGGAAATGACCGCCAAACGCGCTTCTTCCTCGGGTTGGATGATTTCCAGCTGCAGCCCTGCTTCACGCTTGACCTGACGAATAAATTGCCGCGCATTGCTGGCGCGACGACAAGCTTCCGTCGCAACAAGCCGCATCCTTTGGACATTATGGCGCTTCAACTTTTGCTGACAAATACGCAATGCCTGAACGGTCCGGTACATCGACGACCGGCTAAGTTTACCAGTTTTCTCAAGACCGGCCCCCAGTTGCACTGTTTTTGAGAAGCTGTCCACGACGTGAAACTGACTGCCCTTGGGTTGGGCAATCAGCATGCGACAGCTGTTCGTGCCCAGATCCAGCGCAGCGTATAAAGCAGACGGATCTGGTTGGGTCGGCGCGGGGCTCTCAACCGGTATTGGGAATGCGCCCGCACCTTCGGGACGCTTGGGCGCCATTGGTTACGCCCTCCATTTCAAGTTAGCCTCATGCTATGTGCAGAAGGGTGGACTTGCAAGAGTGTGTAACAGGGTCGCTGCAAGTGGTGGAATTGTCGAAATTGGATCGCAACACCCCAAATCAATCCATTAGTTAGAGGCAACACTCAATGAGGAATCAGACATGCCAGATGTGACGATCGTCTATTGGAGAGATATCCCGGCACAGGTAATTGTCGGCAAAGGTCGCCGAGGTGCAAAAAAGCAGCTACCCGAACGCTTTGAACAGGCAATCGACCGCGCGGCCATGAAAACCGGTGCTTCTGATACAGACGCATATTTGGCAGAATGGCGGAAAGCCGCCCCCTATGAAGTAGACGGTGACCCTAGTGAAATCGCCGAAAGCGAAGCTGCCAGAATCGACGCGGAATACGACCAGGACCGCATTAAACAATTGATCGCAAACGACGGACGGGCCTGACCCGTTTTCACCAGGAGGCCACGCAATGGCACTTTTCAGCTTTGGAAAAAAAGAAACCCCGACCGCACAGACGGTTGACCCGAATGTCGAGGCCTTCCTGAAAGACTACTCGATCGAAGTAATGCCCCGCACAGCCGAAAAAGTCGAAGACTTTCGCGCGCTGCTTCCCGAAGGCACTCGCGTCTACATCGCGCACATCGAAGGCACCCCGATTGAAGATATGGTGGCCACCGCAAAACGCCTGAATAACGATGGCTTCCGCGTCATGCCGCACTTTCCCGCGCGCATTATTAAAGACGAAGCCACACTGGGTGACTGGATCGCCCGCTATCAGGGCGAGGCTGATGTAAAGCAGGCGCTGATGTTGGCTGGTGGCGTTGAAAAGCCTCACGGAGACTTCCACAGCTCGATGCAACTTCTTGAAACCGGCTTGTTTGACAAAGCAGGATTTGAGCGTTTGCACGTCGCAGGTCACCCCGAAGGCAACAAGGACATCGACCCTGATGGAAGCATGAAAAACGTTGACGAAGCTCTTCAGTGGAAACAAAAATTCAGCGAGCGCACTGAAGCCAAAATGGCTCTTGCAACCCAATTCGCATTCGACACTAAGCCGATTATCGATTGGGCTAACGGCGTTAAAGCCGCGGGAGTGGATCTTCCGATCCATATTGGCATTGCCGGACCGGCAAAATTGCAAACCTTGATCAAATTCGCAATTGCTTGCGGTGTCGGCCCTTCGTTGAAGGTCCTTCAAAAGCGGGCTATGGATGTTTCGAAACTGCTTTTGCCCTATGAACCCAACGACGTTATTTCGGAACTGGCCGCTCACAAAGCAGCCAACCCCGATTTCAACATCACCAACGTCCATTTCTTCCCACTTGGTGGCATCAAAACCAATGCCAACTGGGCCATTGCCAACGGCGGCTCTTCAGCCGTACCCGCAGCTTAAATCTAAGGAACTGCTATGACCCGCACGATCGTCGAGTCCAAATCCAAAACCACCATTATCGGTTTCGACCAACCCTTCACCGTTATCGGAGAGCGCATCAACCCCACCGGACGCAAAGTCTTGAACGCTGAACTTGAAGCAGGCGATTTTAGCCGCGTTGAGTCTGATGCACTCGCGCAGGTCGCAGCAGGCGCAGGCATTCTGGACATCAACTCGGGCGCTGTTTTCTCAAACAAAATGGCCGAGGACCCCCGCTACGCTGACAACAACTTTGTTGAACCTGATCTGATGCGCCATCTGGTCAAAACAGTTCAAGCTGTGACCGACACGCCACTTTGCATTGACTCCTCGGTTCCTGGTGCACTTGAGGCTGGCCTTGAAGCAGCCGAAGGTCGCCCGTTGTTGAACTCGGTCACCGGCGAGGAAGAACGCTTGGAGCTGGTTCTGCCACTCGTGAAGAAATACAATGTACCGGTTGTCGCGATTTCGAACGACGATACCGGCATCTCGGAAGACCCCGAAGTTCGTTTTGCGGTAGCAAAAAAGATCGTCGAGCGCGCGGCCGATTTTGGCATTCCCGCTCACGACATCGTTGTTGACCCTCTGGTCATGCCCATTGGCGCCATGGGCACTGCAGGACTGCAGGTCTTCGAACTGAACCGCCGACTTCGCAACGAACTAGGCGTCAACACCACCTGCGGCGCATCCAACATTTCGTTCGGTCTGCCAAATCGCCATGGCATCAACAATGCCTTCCTGCCGATGGCAATGGCCACAGGTATGACCTCGGCGATTATGAACCCGATCGCCCTGCCCGTCGGACCAACCAAAATCGCCGAAAAACGCGCTGAAGTCGAAGCGGCTGGCATTATCCTGCCAGCGGATATGGATGACGAAGCTTTCTGCATCATGTTTGGCCTTGGGTCGACCAAAGCCCGTGCCGGCAAGGAAATGGAAGCCATCCGCGCGGCAAACTTCCTGACCAACAACGACGACGGTGGCGCAGCTTGGATCGCGTTTAACAGCGCCTCAAGCAGTGGCGGAGAAGGTGGACGCGGCCGTCGAGGAGGTGGACGCCGCCGCCGCGGCTAACCCCCATCTAGACTAGATTAACAAACTGGCCGAGCAAACTGCTCGGCCTTTTAATTTTCACTAAATCAAGCACGTCTATCTTGCTCAATCTTTTACATCAGCGTATCACGCCGCAAAGTTTAGCGCTAACACCGCACGGGATCCGATTATGACAGAGCAAAGCAGCCTATCAATTATGGCCGATATCGGCGGCACAAACACGCGCGTGGCTTTGGCAGATGGCGCTGCGGTTCGCGCTGACAGCATTCAACGGTTCAAGAATGCCGATTATTCGGGTCTTGAGGCGGTTCTTGTAAAATATTTGGAAAGCTACCCAGATCTGATACCAGACGCTGCCTGTGCCGCGATTGCAGGACCGGTGCGTGACGGTAAGGGTACTTTGACCAACCTTAATTGGACTGTGGACCGAGAACTTTTGACACGTGCGACGGGGGCGCGGATTGCTTCGGTTATCAACGATCTTCAAGCTCAGGGTCACGCTGTGGGTCACCTGAATGAAACCCAATGTATTCTAGTAAAAGACGGCCAAGACGCGGGGCCCCAAGCGGCACGATTGGTCGTAGGCGTGGGCACCGGTTTTAACGCTGCCCCCGTGTATCGCGCGTCTTCCGTGACACTGGTTCCGCCGGGCGAAGCTGGCCATATTAACCTGCCCACATCAGACACGCTAACGAGCGAGTTCTCCTCCAATTTTGCATCAGAATATGGCTTTTGCTCAGTCGAAGATGCACTGTCCGGCCGCGGATTAAGCCATATATACAGCTGGTTGGCCAAACGTTCCGGCAGCAATATGCGCAAGAATGCACCAGAAATTATGGAATTCTGCGCCAATGGGCAGGACCCGCTTGCTGTGGAAACGGTCGCCTTTTTTTCCAAAACTTTGGGGAATGTCTGCGGCAACCTTGCACTAACCACATTGCCGTTTGGAGGCATCTATCTTGTCGGGGGCGTTGCACGAGCTGTCACGCCCTACCTTACAGAACAAGGCTTTTGCGAAGCCTTTTCATCGAAAGGTCGTTTCAGCGACTTCATGCACCAGTTCAAAATCTGGTCAGTTGATGATGACTATGCCGCGCTAAGCGGAATGGCAGCCTTGCTGCAAGAACTTCGGACCGGCACGCCCGATCGCCACTAGACCGCACAGCCGATCTACGACAAAATCCTATTCCACCTCCTCCGAAAGCAATCCACGCAATTCGGTTTTAAGGACTTTTCCATAATTGTTTTTGGGTAGGCCGGTGACCAGTCTGTATTCCTTGGGGCGCTTAAATCGTGCGATATTTTCGACGCAATAGGCATCAAGCGTGGCTGCTTCGACCCCAAGCGCTGACGGAACCACAAACGCTACGACAACCTCGCCCCATTCGGGGTGTTTTTTGCCGACCACGGCCACCTCTGAAACGCCCGCATGCTCTAAAAGAACCTCCTCAACTTCACGCGGATATATGTTTGACCCACCCGAGATAATCATATCTTTTGAGCGATCATGCATGGTGACAAAGCCATCTTCGTCCATCGCGCCCATGTCACCCGTCCAGAGCCATCCGTCTTTGATCGTCTTTTTGGTTGCCTCAGGATTGTTCCAGTAACCCTTCATAACGGTCGGACCTTTTACAACGATCTCGCCAATTTCTCCGGCAGGCAGCGGACATCCCATTTCATCAAAGATGTCCACCAGCACTGGAGACTGCGCAACGCCAACCGATCCAAGACGTTCCCTCCAGCGGGGATGTGTTCGGTTTGAGACAAATTTTCGCTCCAAAGCCGTGATCCCCATCGGGCATTCTCCTTGCCCGTATATCTGAACAAATCGATCCCCCAAGACGTCTACCGCCTCTTGAATATCCGACAAGTACATGGGCCCACCCGCATATGTGACGGTTTTGATGCCATCCCCTGTCTGTCCTGAAACCCTTGCAACATCTACCAAGCGCTTGACCATTGTTGGAGCCGCAAACATCGAGACATTTTGAACCTTAGATGCCAGATCAAAAATCTCCGCCGGTTCGAATCCACTGCTTTCCGGCACCACATGCCGTGCCCCTTTGATGACATGCATAAAATTATAAATGCCTGCACCGTGGCTCATGGGGGCTGCATACAGAATGGCATCTTCGGGTCTGACCTCATCGACATCCGAAAAATAGGCCAAAGTCATATGCGTTAAATTTCCGGCTGTGATCATAACACCTTTCGGCTTGCCAGTCGTACCAGAGGTATAGAATAGCCAAATCAGCTCGTCTGCTGCGATAGCGGCGGGACTGGAAAAAGGCTCTGCTTCAAACATCGCAATCCAGTCACTGGTTTCGATGGCCACAACCCCTTCAAGCGTTTCTGACGCTAGAGCCGGCAATTCAAGGGCAATATCGTTTGACACAAACGCCAGCTTAGCGCCCGCGTTTTCAATGATCCAAGCCGCTTCCTTCACGTGTAGCTTTGCGTTGATTGGAACGGCGACAGCCCCGCAATACCAGATACCATAAAGAGCCTCTAAATATTCGGTGGAATTCTTCATGAAGACGGCAACACGATCGCCTGATTTTATGCCCAATGTCCTAGAAAGATGTGACCCAATTCTGGCTGCGCGACGGTCAAATTCTTGGTAGTTGGCAACAACGGCCTGCCCCTTAAGCAAGGCCGGTGCCTCGGGTGTCAAGCGTGCACTTCGATATAGCCAATTGGCAGGATTCATGCTGCCCCCCTCACGTTACAAATATGATAGGAACAGATTGATTGGATTTTTGCCCAGCGACAATCCGTAGAACTACTCACGCGCACATTATTCGAGTAGAAACAGGAATATGGACATAGAAACCCTCTCATTCATGCATGCACCTATCGGTTTGGCATTTGCGGAAAACAGAATTCTCAAACGTGTGAACTCACGGTTTGCCGAGATGTTTGGAGAGACCACAGATTATTACAACCACCGCCCATTGCGTGAATTGTATCCGTCACAGAGCGATTATGACCGTATCGCCTTAGTAGGTGTCGAAACCATGCGACGGACCGGCCGTTATGATGATGAGCGGATCATGAAACGCCTAAGCGGTGAGCAGTTTTGGTGCCGAGTGCGTGGACAGTCGCTCACACCGGAAGACCCGTTTAGACAGTCGATCTGGTCCTTTTCGGACCTTTCAGAAACACGCAGGGTTGTAAATTTAACAATACGCGAAAAACAGGTGGCGGCGATGACGTGCCAGGGCCTCTCTTCCAAAGAGATTGGCCGCGAACTCGGACTTTCTCATCGAACAATCGAAATATACCGAACGCGGTTATTGGCGAAATTCGAGGTTCGCAAAACGGCCGAACTGGTTGCCCAATTGTCAGGAATGCCGCTTTAGGTCAGTATTGCGTTACCAAATCCAGCTAAAAATTATTTTTTCGTAACATTTATCTTGCGCCGAATCAACTTTCGACCTTATACCGACCGTGCGGTCAGGAATAAGGAAGCAATCATGCATGCATTCATTTGCGACGCCACGCGCACGCCCATCGGACGCTACGGAGGCGCCTTATCTTCAATTCGTGCAGATGATTTGGCGGCCCTGCCAATTAAGGCGCTGGTGGACCGAAACCCTCAGGTCGACTGGGCCAGCATTGATGACGTGATTTACGGCTCGGCCAACCAGGCCGGCGAAGACAACCGGAATGTTGCGCGCATGGCAGCTTTGCTGGCGGGTCTTCCAACCAGCGTACCGGGCACAACGATCAACCGGCTTTGTGCATCGGGCATGGATGCTGTTGGCATGGCCTCGCGCGGAATAAAAGCGGGCGATTACGATCTGGCGATTGCAGGCGGCGTGGAAAGCATGAGCCGCGCACCGTTTGTGATGCCCAAAGCGACATCTGCATTTACACGATCCAATGCGGTTTACGACACGACCATTGGCTGGCGCTTCGTGAATCCGACAATGGAAAAGATGTATGGCACGGATTCGATGCCACAAACGGCTGATAACGTGGCCGCAGATTACAACATCAGTCGCGAAGATCAGGACGCATTCGCAGCCCGTTCCCAGGCGCGTTGGAAAGCAGCCCATGAGGCTGGACTTTTTTCGGACGAAATCACTGCAGTCAGTGTGCCACAGCGCAAAGCGGACCCAATTATCGTTGACGCAGACGAACATCCGCGCCCCGGAACCGATGCGACTATGCTTGCAAAGTTGCGCGGCGTGAATGGACCGGAGCTTAGTGTGACCGCAGGGAATGCCTCGGGTGTGAACGATGGCGCTGCGGCCATCCTGTTGGCGTCCGAAGAAGGCATGTCCAGGAACGGATTAAAGCCGATGGCGCGCATCGTCGCTATGCAAGCTGCAGGGGTTGAGCCGAGGGTCATGGGAATCGGACCTGTACCGGCAACCCGAAAAGTGCTGGCCAAGGCTGGCCTGACCATCGAACAGATGGATGTGATCGAGTTAAACGAAGCTTTTGCCAGCCAAGGCCTAGCGACGCTTAGAGAGCTTGGCGTGGCAGACGACGCTGCACATGTGAACCCGAATGGCGGGGCAATTGCTCTGGGACACCCTTTGGGCATGTCAGGCGCGCGGTTGGTCTTAACCGCCGCTTATCAACTTCAACGCACAGGCGGGCGTTACGCACTGTGCACCATGTGTGTGGGTGTCGGCCAGGGCACCGCGATAATTTTGGAACGTGTATAAGGAGAACAGCCGATGTATGCGCAAATGGTAAAAACAGCGTCATCAGGGGTAAAAGCCGTTGAAGACATGACCGAAGAAGAGCGGGTTTTTCAGGACAAGATTGACCGCGATATTAAGATTGAGCCCCGCGACTGGATGCCCGATGACTACCGCGCAACCCTGATCCGCCAAATCGGTCAGCACGCACACTCTGAAGTCGTCGGACAATTGCCAGAAGGCAACTGGATAACTCGTGCGCCGACACTCGAACGCAAAGCGATCCTATTGGCCAAGGTCCAAGACGAAGCGGGTCATGGTCTGTATCTCTACTCGGCCGCCGAAACTTTGGGCGTAAGCCGCGATGAACTGATCCGTCGTCTGCACGAAGGACGCATGAAGTACTCATCAATCTTCAATTATCCGACTCTGAACTGGGCCGACATCGGTGCAGTCGGTTGGCTGGTTGACGGGGCCGCAATCATCAACCAAGTGGCTCTTCAGCGCACGTCTTATGGCCCATACAGCCGAGCGATGATCCGCATCTGCAAGGAAGAAAGCTTCCACGCGCGTCAAGGATACAGCGCGATCATGGCTATGGCCTTTGGCACGCCTGAGCAAAAGAAACAGGCACAGGATGCTGTAAATCGCCTGTGGTACCCTGCCCTAATGATGTTTGGCCCATCGGACAGTGAAAGCGTTCATTCGGAACAATCGATGGCCTGGAAAATCAAAATCAAATCCAACGATGAACTGCGTCAGCAATTCGTGGATCAGACTGTGCCGCAAATCGAATACCTGGGTCTCGATCTGCCTGACGCCAACATCAAATGGAATGAAGAGCGCGGCCATTATGACTTCTCGGACCCAGACTGGTCCGAATTCTTCGCTGTGCTTAAGGGCAAAGGCCCCTGCAACGTCGATCGAATGAATGCCCGCGTGAAAGCATGGGAAGACGGCGCTTGGGTGCGTGACGGTCTTCTGGAGCACGCCCGTAAAAAAGCGGCTCGTAAAGTGGCAGCAGAATAAGGAGAGACTGATATGAGCAATGAATGGCCCCTTTGGGAAATCTTTATCCGCGGTCAGCATGGTATGAGCCATCGTCACGTCGGCTCGCTTCATGCGCCGGATGCCGAAATGGCGATCAAGAATGCCCGAGACGTTTACACGCGTCGCAATGAAGGTGTTTCGATCTGGGTGATTGAAGCCAAGAATATTGCAGCGAGCGATCCAGATGCGAAAGGTCCGCTGTATGATCCGTCAAACAGCAAGGTCTATCGCCACCCCACATTCTTCAACATCCCTGACGAAGTGGGGGCGATGTAATGGACCTTAAAGAAGCGCTCGAGCGTTTTGCTTTAAGAATGGGTGATAACACCTTGGTTTTAGGGCATCGCGTTTCCGAATGGTGTGGCCACGCACCGGTACTAGAAGAAGACATCGCCCTGGCGAACACAGCGCTTGACCTAATTGGTCAGACCCAGTTTTGGCTGGGTTTAGCTGCTGAAGTTCAGGAAGAAGGCAAAACAGCCGATAATCTGGCTTTTCTGCGAGATGCGTGGGATTTTCGCAATCTGCTTTTGGTCGAATTGCCGAACGGCGACTTTGGCCGGACTTTGATGCGCCAGTTCCTGTTTGATGCATGGCAGTCGATTTATCTGCCGCGTTTGGCGAAATCGTCCGATGAACGGGTCGCAGCCATAGCTGAAAAAGCCTCGAAAGAAGCTGCTTACCACGTTGAACGCTCGGCAGACACTGTAGTGGGTTTGGGCGATGGAACCGAAGAAAGCCACGCGCGCATGCAAAAGGCTTTGGAATATCTCTGGCCGTATGTTGGTGAAATTTTTGCCACGGACGAAGCAGATGATATCTTGGCCGAAGCGGGAGTAGCCGTTCATCCGGAATCTTTGAAAGACGAATTCTATGATCTTGTCACTCGGGTTCTAAACGAAGCTACATTGGATATCCCACAGGATCTGTTCTTTCATAAGGGCGGCCGTAATGGCGTGTGCCACACTGAGCACTTGGGACATATGCTAACTGAAATGCAATGGCTGCAGCGCGCCTATCCTGGGGCAACGTGGTAAGATGACCAATGTTTCCGTGGAGCAAGTTTGGGATTGGCTAGAAGCCGTACCAGACCCAGAGATCCCCGTGATATCGTTAGTCGATCTAGGCATTATTCGGAATGTTGGTTGGAATGGTGACACGCTAGAGGTCACCGTCACCCCAACCTACTCCGGTTGCCCAGCGACCAGCCTGATCAATATGGAGATCGAAACAGCACTACGGAACAACGGTATCGAAAAGCTGAAACTCAAGCGTCAGCTGTCTCCTGCGTGGACCACCGATTGGCTGACCGAAAGTGGCAAGGCGAAGCTGGAACAGTACGGCATCGCCCCACCACAACCTTCCGGTGGCCCGCAACGA
The DNA here is from genome assembly GCA_964453855.1 of uncultured Rhodobacterales bacterium. Lineage (GTDB taxonomy): Bacteria > Pseudomonadota > Alphaproteobacteria > Rhodobacterales > Rhodobacteraceae > JASMHC01. The sequence goes on along the minus strand of CAYVRN010000003.1, from coordinate 12,194 downwards.
TGCCCGCATTGCGGCGGCTCTCATCTTGAAAAAATCAGCCAGTTCGGATCGACGCCCTGCAAAGCCCATTGGCGTTGCAAAGAGTGCCTTGAGCCCTTCGACTATTTTAAATGTATCTAAGAGGAACCCAATGTCGCGTTTCCATACTCTGACCGTCACAGACGTGAACAAAACAATCCGCGATGCGGTGATCCTTACGCTAACTCCGTCTTCTGACGACAGCGAACTTTTCATGAACTTCAAGCAGGGCCAATACCTGACCTTCCGCCGCGAATTCGACGGTGAAGAATTGCGCCGCTCGTACTCGATTTGCGCCGGTAAGGACGATGGGCTGCTTCAAGTGGGAATAAAACGTGTTGAAGGCGGCGCCTATTCGACTTGGGTAAATGAAGAATTGAAAGCTGGCGATACGGTTGAAGCAATGCCGCCAATGGGCACCTTCGTGACGCCGATCGAGCCAGAGAAGTCCAAGAACTATCTTGGTTTTGCCGGAGGCTCCGGGATTACGCCGGTTCTATCGATCATAAGAACCGTTTTGGTGCGTGAACCTCTTTCTCAGTTCACCTTGGTTTATGCGAATAAAAATGTCGCCTCGATCATGTTTCGCGAGCAGCTGGAAGACCTGAAAAGCAAATACATGGGGCGACTTTCGATCATCCACATCCTTGAGCAGGATGCACAGGACATCGATCTATTTACCGGCCTAGTTACACCAGAGAAATGTGACCAACTGTTCGAAGGCTGGATCGATATCAAATCCATTGATCTTGCATTGATCTGCGGCCCCGAGCCAATGATGCTGGGTATCCGAGATGCGCTGACCAAACACGGTCTCACCAAAGAGCAGATCAAGTTTGAATTATTTGCCTCTGCACAGACCGGACGTGCAAAAAAACGCGCCATTTCCAAAAACGCGGCTCAGTCAGGCGACAGCACGGACATCGTTGTTAAACTTGATGGGGAAAGCCGTAGTTTTGAAATGAAGCGCGGCCAAACCATTCTGGAGGCCGCATTGGAAAACAGCATGGATGCGCCGCATGCCTGCAAAGCCGGTGTATGCTCGACCTGCAAGTGTCGCGTTCTGGAAGGTGAAGTCGAGATGATCACTAACCACGGTCTCGAAGACTATGAGGTCGAAAAAGGATATGTCCTGTCTTGCCAGTCCTATCCAATTACAAAATCTGTCATTGTGGACTACGAAACCTAAAGGTTTCACGCTAATAATAAGTCACACCATTTTGCGTTAAGATTACATCTGGCTGGTCTGATCATTGCATGCAATATCAATTGAACGCTAGGGTTTAGTATACGCAATTCGGTGTGACTGACGTGAACGACAAAAACGATCTGACGATTTTTCTTGAACCGGTCCGCCGAAAGTTTTTGCTTCATGTGGTCACTCTTGCTGCATTGGCGGGGGTTTTCTTTTATGCCGCAATATATCTGGCTTATGTTGAAAACGGCTTTACCAATGCCATGATTGTCCAAGTGGCTGTCGCCTATCTTGGCGTTGTTGTTTACACTTTTCAAAAACGCCTCTCCACCGCGCACCTTGGTCTTATTCTTCTTTCGGCAATTCTTTTGTTATCAGCCGCCAATCTCTTTCAATTTGGGATATATGCCAACAGCGCATTACTTGGGGTACTACCCTCAATTGCGTTGATATTTGCAGGGCCGCGCTTTGCAACGATAATTTTCGTGGTTGTAGTGGTCTTGTTTGGTTCCGCTGGGCTGTTGTTCGTCAACGGCACACTTTCCGCACCTGTAGATACAAATCTTCTCATTACGCAGCCCGCATCTTGGATCAATCAAGGCTTGGTCTTGCTGTTCGCGATGGTGATGTCACTGTTCAGCCTGCATGCCCTGAATAATGCTTTGTTCACTATGCTAGGTCGAGCGCGTGAAGATCTTGATGCATGCAAACGCGCCGAGGAGCGCCTGTCTTTAGCATTCCAAGGGGCCAATGACGGACTTTGGGATTGGGATATGACCAATAACCATGTCTACTACTCTCCTCGCTGGTGCGAAATGTTGGGCTACCGCCAGGATGAATTGGAACAAGTTCTTGGTACTTGGGAAAGGCTGGTTCATCCCGACGACCGAGAGCGCGTGTTAAACGAAGTCGAGGCATACCTGAAAGGGGAAAGTGACGCTTTTGATACTGAATTCCGCATGCACCATAAAAACGGGGAATGGGTCAACATCTTATCCCGTGCACATTTCCTTGAAAACAGCGCGGGTGAGAAAAGGCTGGTAGGAACCCACCTTGATATCACGCACCGTACGACCCTTATTCAGGAAAAAGAAAGAGCTGTTGCCGCGAGCCGTGCAAAGTCAGAGTTTCTGGCAAACATGAGCCACGAAATCCGCACTAAAATGAATGGTATTTTGGGCATGGTCGAGTTGCTTTCAATCCAAGACCTACCGCCGTCATCGAAACAGATGATCAATACAATTCAGGAATCGTCGTCCAGCCTGATGCGCATTATCGATGACATTCTGGACACCTCGAAAATCGAGGCTGGCCACCTCAACCGGGAAGAACACCCAGTTGCTCTAATACCCCTTTTGGACGATGTCATAGAGACATATAACGTCTTCGCGCAGGACAGGGATGTATTTCTGTCGCTGCATCTTGACACCGATGTCCCCGAGTGGGTTGAGGCTGATTCAATTCGGCTTAAACAAATCCTAAACAATTTGGTCTCGAACGGCATCAAATTCTCAGCTTCAGCAAAAAATGACGGGAAAACAGGCAAAGTCATTCTGAGCGTAAAACAAACCGACAATTCACATTTGGAAATTTGCGTAAAAGACAACGGAATAGGAATGACAAAAGAGGTTCAATCTCGATTGTTCCGGCCGTTTACGCAAGCCGAGGAAAACACAACGCGCAGGTTTGGTGGCACAGGACTGGGACTGGCAATATCAAAAAGTCTGGCTGACCTAATGGGCGGTGAGCTTTCGGTTGAGAGCGCGTTGGGCCAAGGCAGTAACTTTACGCTAAGCCTGCCACTCCGCCCCCTGACGGGTGAAATCCATGCAGTTGATCTAGCCGGCCTCAAAGTCTTGTCCTTGCAAAACGAGCATCCGACCACTCGCACATGGCAGAATATCCTGGATATCAAAGGCATGGCGCATACAGCGTGTCGGACGGTCGCTGCGGCTGACAAGATCCTATCTGGCGACAATAACAACGCGCAAATTTCCTTAATTTCCTGTGAAACCGATGAAGAAACACTGGAAAGTATGGGAGCTTTACGCGTCAGTGACCCTGCCCGAAAGTGCATTGTGTTTCTGAAAAACGTCACAGAGCATGCGGCGCTGGAGGACGAAAAAACTCATATCCTGCGAAAATATCCATTGAAGATATCCGACATGCTGGCGTCAATCGCGAAGTTTTCTGGTTTGTCAGTTCAAGAAGCGCCGAACACAAGTTCGCAAACTCCGGCTCAATTCGAGAAGCCGCGTCTCAAGGATAACCCAATCCTTCTTGTCGAAGATAATTTGGTGAACCAAAAAGTCATCCAACGTCAGCTCCAAGTGCTAGGTTATACCAACATAACCATTGCCAACGACGGCTCTCAGGGATTTAAGACTTGGAGGGCTGGCACTTATGATTTGGTCCTTGCAGATTGCCACATGCCAGTTATGGACGGTTTTGAAATGACCGCAAAAATTCGGGCCGAGGAGCGTGCAAGGCAAGCTTCACAAACCCCGATTGTGGCGATCACTGCAAACGCACTGCAGGGCGAAGATCGCAAAAGCTTTGCGGCAGGGATGTCAGATTATCTTTCGAAACCCGTCGAATTAAAACGGTTGGACGAGATGATCAGTTGCTGGATTGCCCCACCAAACCACCTCTTATAGTTTCATGGACTTTACCAAAGGCTGTCACAATGAGCACACTTGTTCTATTCAACAAACCATACGGTGTGCTTCCGCAATTCACTGACAAAGGAACGGCTGGATCGCCGCGCCAGACCTTGTCAGAGTACATAAATATACCGAATGTATATCCGGCAGGCAGACTGGACCGCGACAGTGAAGGACTGATGCTGCTGACTGATGACGGAAAGCTTCAAGCCTATTTATCCAATCCGAAATTTGGGAAAGAGAAAATCTATTGGGTGCAGGTTGAAGGCATCCCCGATGAAGAAACAATGGATCAACTGCGTACGGGCGTTGTCTTGAAAGACGGCAAAACGCGTCCAGCCAAAGCAGAGTACATTGCCCAACCACCCGATCTTTGGGATCGCAATCCCCCGATCCGTGAAAGGGTAACAGTTCCAGATATGTGGATCTCGCTGACATTGACAGAAGGCAAAAACAGACAGGTCAGACGCATGACCGCAGCCGTAGGCCACCCCACGTTAAGACTTATTAGATGTCAAATTGACGAGTGGTCTATCGACGGGCTGCAGCCGGGAGAGTACAAGGCAATCCAAATAGAGGGGCGCGGTAAACCCCGTACTAAAAAGACATTTAGATCGCCGAACACCCGTTCAAGGTAAGATTTGTCACCAATCGCGCATAATCACGTCGGTCGTCAGGCGTTGCATGTGGCTGCCACATATAGAACCAGTTGAGCATTCCGAAGATTGACATCGTCGTCGCGCGAAGCTTGGCTCTGTCGTTTTCGAAAACCCCAGGAGCGGCCGCCGACAATAGCTCGGACATCCTTCGAACCATGAGTTTTTGATACTCCCGCAAAGTTTTTTGCTGATCCATAGGCAGCAATCCTAATTGAGTGTTTTGGACCTGATGCTCATAGTCCTCACCCTCATAGGCCATCAGGGTTTCTGTGATAGTTTTTTCCAACGCTTCTCTAGCAGGCAAGCCAGACACATCAACATTTTGTATTCGAGACAACAAGGCTGATAGCTTCGTGTCCAGAAGATCAAAGAGCAAGGCATCTTTACTATCATAGTAATGATAGATGTTTGCCTTCGATATACCGGCCTCGCGAGCCAGCAAGCTCATCGACGCACGATCAAAGCCTTGCTCGGCAAAAACTTTCGCCGCGGACTTAAGAATAAGTCCGCGTTTTTCGCTGTAGTCCTTTGCAACGGTACGGGCCAACTATCGCTCCTTGGGTCTGCTATCGACGACGCGAACTGCTTTACCCTGAGAGCGGGGCACAGAGCCAGGATCGCCTATGATGATTTCACAAGAAACCCCTACCATATCTTTGATGCGTTTTACCAACATCCGCTCAGCAGCAGCTCTGCTCGCTTCGTCAGCCGCCTTTGGATCGGATTCAACAAACACTCGCATCGCGTCCATACGACCAGCGCGGTATAGTTCGATCTGGAAATACGGCGCCAAACCTCCAGTCGCCATCACCTGCTCTTCGATTTGGGTCGGGAAGACATTCACTCCGCGAAGAATGATCATGTCATCGCTGCGTCCGGTGATTTTCTCCATCCGGCGCATAGAACGCGCGGTTCCGGGAAGAAGGCGGGACAGATCACGAGTCCGATAACGGATCATCGGAAGGCCTTCTTTTGTCAGGGTTGTAAAGACCAACTCGCCCTGCTCGCCATCCTCTACCACCTCACCGGTTTCTGGGTTGATAATTTCAGGATAGAAATGGTCCTCCCATACAACTGGACCATCTTTGGTTTCCACACACTCGTTTGCGACACCCGGCCCCATGATTTCAGACAGGCCGTAAATATCGACCGCATGCATATCAAAGGCTTCTTCAACCTCGCGGCGCATTGCATCCGTCCATGGTTCCGCCCCAAATACACCTACCGCCAGTGAAGATTCACGTGGGTCCATACCCGCGCGGTGATATTGCTCAAGAATGTTCAGCATGTAAGACGGGGTCACCATGATACCATCTGGCTGGAAATCAGTGATCAGGTTGACCTGCTTTTCGGTCTGTCCACCGCCCATCGGAACAACCGTGGCACCAAGACGCTCGATTCCATAGTGCGCTCCCAGTCCACCCGTAAAAAGACCGTATCCATATGCGTTGTGGACCATATCCCCTTTGCGAAGTCCCGCAGCGCGCAGGCTGCGCGCGACAAGATCAGCCCAATTGTCGATGTCATTTTTGGTGTAGCCAACAACAGTGGGCTTGCCCGTAGTTCCTGATGAGGCATGTACGCGGATAATTTGGCTCATTGGGACCGCAAAAAGCCCAAAGGGATAATTGTCGCGCAAATCATTTTTATAAGTGAACGGAAACTTCGCAAGATCCGAGAGTGTTTTAAGGTCGTCAGGATGCACACCTGCATCGTCAAAACGCGTCTTATACATTGGCACATTTTCATATGCATGGCGAAGCGACCATTTTAGGCGCTCAAGCTGAAGTGCTGTAATTTCATCGCGCGAGGCGATTTCAATAGGATCCAGATCGGACTTATTTGGGGTCAAATCCTTCATAGTAGTCTCCTTACGCGTTTTCTTCGAACAATTGGCCTCGAATTGCGCGGGACATCCCGCGAAACTCGGCAATGACCTTACCATCTTGGTTTTTTACTGTTGCATCATAAATACCGCTACGACCGATCAACGAGACCTCTCGAGCCGTTGCAAATAGTCGATCACCCAAATGACCCGGCGCGACGAAATTGATCGTGTTATGCTGTGCGACTGTGACCTGATTTCGACTATTGCATGCAAAGGCAAAAGCGCTATCGGCGAGGCTGAAAATCACACCGCCATGACAAATCGCATGTCCATTGCAGTGATGTTTTTCAACAGTCAGGGCCAGCGTGGCAGTGCCTTCGCCAACTTCGGTTATTTCCATACCGAACCACTTTGAGGCGTGGTCATCAGACCACATAGCATCCGCACTAAGTTCGGCCCGTTTTTGAGGTGTCATAGTTATTGCCCCTTAAACTCAGGTTGGCGCTTTTGTAGAAAAGCACTGACGCCTTCGGCATAATCTTCGCTTTCACCGCATAGCTTCATTGCGACCGCTTCCATTTCCAAATGATCCGCTAGCGTGTCTACAGCAGCGGCCTGAATGCACATTTTGCTTTGTCCAAGCCCAAGTGTCGGCCCACACGAAAGTCGCTGAGTAAGGCCCCGGGCTTCCTCCATCAGCTGATCATCTCGATAGGACTTCCAAATAAGACCCCAGTCTTCAGCTTGCTGTGCCGTCAACGGTTCTGCCGTAAAGGCCAGACCTTTCGCGCGCGCCTCGCCGACAAGCCGTGGCAAATGCCACGAACCGCCAGTATCAGGGATCAAACCAACTTTGCTAAAGGATTGAATGAATTTAGCGCTTTCCCCGGCCAAAACCATATCACATGCCAGCGCGATATTCGCACCGGCACCTGCAGCAACACCGTTTACGGCGCAGATGACTGGGAACTCCAATGAGCGAATAAGACGTACCAAAGGGGCATAAAAGGTCCGAACGGTGTATCCCAAATCAGGTTTACCTTTCGAAGGATCGCGGTCGCCCAAATCCTGACCAGCACAGAACCCCCGTCCTGCACCCGTTAGCAAAAGCGCACGTTTTCCAGTGTCCCTAGCTGCCTCGATGGCAGAGCGCAGGGCCAGATGCATTTCATCGTTAAAGCTATTCAGTCGATCAGGTCTGTTCAGTGTTATTTCCGCCCAAGTCCCATGATCGGCGACTAATATCGTGTCGCTCATCGCTTCCTCCAACAAGTTTTACATACAGAGCTTGCATAAACCGAACGGTTGGTCAATAAAAGAGTTGGAGTTAAGTCGGAGAAATCAATGCACAACGAAGTCGTTACTGTCTTGCACGAAGGGGACGTGGCTTGGGTCACAATCAATTACCCTCCAGTCAATGCAACAGCCACTCCGGTTCGTGCTGGACTATTTGAGGCAGTTGCAGCTGTGCAGGGTTCGAAAGTCGCATTTTTGAAATGCGAAGGACGTACGTTTATTGCCGGCGGAGACATGTCAGAATTCGACGCGCCCGCTGTCGAGCCTTTTCTATCCGATGTTGTTCAGGCCATCGAAAACTCCAATACACCCTTCATTGCTCTCTTGCATGGAACTGTGCTGGGCGGAGGTTTTGAAATTGCCATGGGATGTGCGTGGCGTTTGGCGGCTAAAGGCACCCGATTTGGCCTACCAGAGGTCAACGTCGGCCTTATACCAGGAGCAGGCGGCACTCAGCGAGCGCCACGTCTTCTTGGGATGGAGGCCGCAATTGCGATGGCCTGTTCCGGAGAGATGTTTACGGCCAAAAAGATGCTGGAACTCGGAGGAATTGACGCGGTTGTTGATGGCAAAATGATGGCCGCGGCTTTAGAGTTCGCCGAGGCCCTTCCTGCTCGACCAACACCAATTTCTCAGCGTCCTGTTGCACCCTTAGACGAGAGCAAAATCCAAGAAGCGCGTGCCAAACTTACACAGCGCGCCAAGGGCCAGAAGTCGCCTCTAGAAAATCTTGACGCCCTGTTGTGGAGCCAAAGCCCTTTTGAAGTTGGCCAGCCGAAAGAGCGCAAACGCCATATTGAGCTGCGACACACGCCGGAAAGCCGCGCACTTAGACACGCTTTTTTTGCCGAGCGCATCGTCGCCCGACCTGACGCTATTAAAGGAACGTCGCCCCGCGATATCGAAAACATCGCGATTGTCGGTGGCGGGCTCATGGGGGCCGGCATAGCGACAGCATGCTTGGGGGCCGGCTTTAATGTGACGTTAATTGAACGCGATGACGACGCGGCCAGCGCAGCGAAAGATCGGATCGCGGGCCTTATTGAAGGGGGCGTCAAGCGCGGCAAAATCAGCGCAGAAAAGCGCGACGCGCAACTTCAAGCCTTGGCTACGACTGCCCATTATGCTTCAGCATCAAACTGCGACATGGCCATCGAGGCAGTCTTCGAAGATGCTGCCGTCAAACAAACGGTTTTTGAAAATCTTGCGGCGGTAATGTCGCCAGACGCGATACTTGCCACGAACACCAGCTATATTGATCCGCTTCAGATATTTGAAGGGATCCCAAATGCATACCGCTGTATCGGACTGCATTTTTTCTCGCCAGCGCACATAATGAAACTGCTTGAAATCGTCAAAACGCCCGAAACATCGGCGGACGTCATCGCGACAGGATTTGAGCTAGGCAGACGTCTGCGCAAAATATCTGTCCTGTCCGGCATTTGCGACGGTTTCATCGGAAACCGCATGCTTGCCGCTTATCGCCGCGAAGCGGATTATCTTTTGGCAGATGGTGCGTTACCGTATCAGATCGATGCCGCCATGCGCGACTTCGGAATGCCCATGGGACCCTATGAATTGCAGGACCTGACGGGTCTGCAAATCGGTTGGGCAAACCGGAAACGCCAAGCCCCCACACGCCCGAAAGAGCAACGATACGTGCCAATCGCAGATCAGTTGTGCGAACTGGAGCGCTTCGGTCAAAGATCGGGCAAAGGGTGGTATCGCTATGAACAAGGTAATCGCACCCCCATCCGCGACCACGAAGTCGAAGCTATAATTGTTGCTTACTCAAAATCGCAAGGCATAGAGCATAGAGAATTCAGTGCCGCAGAAATTCAAGACCGCTTGATGGCGGTGCTAGCCAACGAAGGCGCTTTGATTGTCAACGAAGGCATAGCCGAAACGACCGCAGCGGTCGATATGGTCAAACTGCACGGCTACGGGTTTCCGCGTTGGCGTGGTGGTCCGATGCAATATGCCAAGGAAATCGGATGGGACAATACAACTGAAATGATGCAACGAGTTTGCAGAGAAAATCCTGACAGTTGGCAAGTTGCCTATAAACCGAAAGGGCTGTGATGTTCACGCTCGCGACCCCTCCTGACGGGTTTTACGATAACCCCTACCCCAGCTACGAATGGCTGCGGGAAGAGGCACCCGTGCACCGTCAACCCGACGGGTCGGTAATTGTATCGCGCTACGCGGACTTGGACATGATCTATCGCGATACCGCTCGGTTCATCAGCGATAAGAAAGCCGTTTTCGGCCCGAAATTTGGGGTCGGCTCGCCTCTTTTCGAACATCACACAACCAGTCTTGTTTTCAACGACCCACCGCTTCACACTCGTGTCCGCAAAGTGATGGTTGGAGCAATGAATCCACGCGCCCTTGCGCAAATGGAGCCTGGACTGGAACGTCTAGTCAACACGTTGCTGGACGATATGGAGGGCCAGCCACACGTCGATCTGATTGAATCCTTTGCCGGAGCCATCCCCATTGAGGTGATTGGCAACCTATTGAATATCCCCCGAAACGAACGGGGTCCCTTGCGCGCTTGGTCACTTGCCATCCTTGGTGCGCTCGAACCAAAGCTGAGTGCTGAACAACTTTATGTGGGGCATCAGGCAGTCACGGACTTTAAAAACTTCCTACGTAATATCATCGACGACCGGACATCCAATCCCGGCGATCCAGAGGTGGATGTATTGACACGCCTCATACAGTCAGAAGATGCCAGCCTGACCGAAGTCGAGCTGTATCAAAACTGCATCTTCATTTTGAACGCAGGGCATGAAACAACAACCAACCTGATTGGTAACGCATTGGCTCTGTTAGATCGGCATCGCGAAAAACGGACCGAGCTGATATCGAACCCAGATCTCCTGCCCACGGCAGTTGACGAGTTCCTGCGCCTGGAAAGCCCGAACCAATTCGGCAACCGCCTAACCACGGAAGACATCACGCTTCATGGCATGACTATTCCCGCAGGGACGGACATACATCTTTGCATTGGTGCGGCCAACCGAGACCCGCGCCAGTTCGAAAACCCGAGTGAAATGCGCCTTGACCGCCGCCCCAACAAGCACCTTGCCTTTGCCGGTGGAGCACACACCTGCGTTGGTCTGACATTGGCGCGCATGGAGGGACGGATCGCGGTGGGCGGTTTGCTTAAGCGGTACCCCAACTACGAATTACTTGAAGGCGCTCGAATAGGAGGTCGTATCCGCTTTCGCGGCTTCGCCAGCCTACCCGCCCGAATGACCTAAAGGACCTAAGATGACTTTACAAAACGTTCAAAGCTTTGCGGCCGGAACTTGGATCTCTGCCGACGACAGCGCACGCCCCATATTTAATGCCGTGTCCGGAGAAAAGATGGCATTGGCCGGATGCAGCGCACTTCCGGTTCAAGACATGCTTGATTACGCTAAGGACAAGGGCGGCTCTGCCTTACGCGCTATGACATTTCATCAGCGGGCAAAAATGCTGAAAGCCGTGGCGCTTTATCTGAACGAGCGCAAACAACAGCTGTACGATATTTCTTTCACCACTGGTGCAACGCTTAGCGATCACATGATCGACGTGGATGGCGGCATCGGAACAATGTTCGTCTACGCCTCTAAAGGCCGCCGCGAAATGCCGGACAGCACAGTATATCTTGACGGTGACCTAGAACAGCTTGGACGCACTGGTGCATTCCTTGGCCAACACATGTCGACCTCGTTGCAGGGTGTTGCCATCCATATCAACGCTTTCAATTTCCCTGTCTGGGGAATGCTGGAAAAACTTGCGCCAACACTTTTGGCTGGTGTTCCTGCTATTGTGAAGCCCGCCACGGCAACAAGCTACGTGACCGAGCTTTGCGTTCGGATGATGCTGGAAAGCGGCCTATTGCCCGAAGGCGCCCTGCAACTGGTCACTGGCGGACTGGGAGATATGCTAGACCGCCTAACCTGTCAGGATGTAGTTGCATTTACCGGTTCTGCTGACACGGCTTTGAAATTGCGCTCCAATCCAAACATACTGCGCAATTCAACCCGCTTTACAGCCGAAGCTGACAGTTTGAATGCATCTGTTCTGGGTCCGGATGTCCAGCCTGGAAGTGCCGAATTTGACCTTTTCGTAAAAGAAGTCCAGCGCGAAATGACCGCAAAGGCGGGTCAGAAATGCACCGCGATCCGCCGTATCATTGCGCCGGAAGCACAAGTCGAGGCATTGATTGACGCCCTTAGATCCCGACTTTCGAAAACTGTCATCGGAAACCCACAAAGCGAAGGCGTTCGCATGGGTGCCCTAGTGTCAAACGACCAGAAAGCGGATGTGCTCGAGAAAGTCTCGATGTTCCGTCAAGAAGCCGAGTTAGTGTATGGTAACCCGGATGATTTTGCCATCACAGACGCCAACGAAAACGGCGCTTTTGTACCGCAGATGCTTTTCCACTGCGGAGATCCCGATGCGGCACAAATCCTTCATTCGACAGAAGCGTTTGGCCCTGTATCAACGATCATGCCTTATCGCGATTTGGATCACGCTGT
>CAYVRN010000002.1:61629-82637 GCA_964453855.1 uncultured Rhodobacterales bacterium | reverse complement strand
CCGGCACCCACAACATCGGCTCCATCGAAACCACCATGCCTGGTTCCAGCACCGTGTCGATATCCTCGCGCAGCTCCAATCCCGCCTCGCGACCGTAGTAATGGCTGAGGATACCAAACGAGTGGCCATAGCCGAAGGAACGGTACTGCAACAGGTTTTCGGCTGCGAAAAATTTGTTTATCTCGGCGGTGATGCCGGAACAGGTAGCGCCTTGTTTAATCAGGCTAATTCCCAGCTCGTGTGCTGCGACGTTGGCTTCCCAGAGGCGCAGACTTTCGGCTTCTGGCTCGCCTAAGAACAGGGTGCGTTCCAAAGCGGTGTAATAGCCCGAGATCATCGGAAAGGTATTCAGCGACAGGATATCACCCTTTTGCAGCGCCCGCTTGGTTACTGGGTTGTGCGCCCCGTCGGTGTTCAATCCCGACTGAAACCAAACCCATGTGTCGCGGTATTCGGCATCGGGATAGGCCCGGGCGATCTCGGCTTCCATCGCGTCTCGGCCCGCCATGGCGATTTCTATTTCTGTCGCCCCCTCTTTGATGGCCGCGTGAATGGCCTCGCCGCCAATGTCGGCTGTGCGTGCGCCGCCTTTGATAAGCTCGATTTCCTCGGCTGATTTGACCATACGCGCACGCATCGTGTCAGGCGCAATATCGATCAGTTCAGGCTCTCCCAGCATTGCCAGCGCGGTATTACGAGAGGCCAATGTCATGTGATCCCCCTCGATGCCGATGCGCTTTGCACCGCCAATCAAGCTGGCTACGGCACGCCAGTAGTTGTCACGCTTCCAGTCAGTGTAGATCACATTATCTTCGACCGAACGACGCCAAGGCTGACCCGCATCGATGTTTGCGGACACAGTTGTACAAGCGTTTTGGGTGACAACACATCCGTATGGACGGCCAAACGAGCAGTAAAGAAAGCCTGAATAGTAGGCGATATTCTGCATCGAGGTCATCAGCACCGCAGGAATGTCTTTCGCAGCCATAATGCTGCGCAGGTTGCTTAGACGTCGTTCGTATTCACCTTTTGAAAACGGCAATGGAGCTTTATCGCCATTGTGGCAGGTAAAGAATTCGGGGCGGTTGTTGAGATCATTCATGGTCTCGCATCCTTGTCACTTGCCGGACGAGGCTATGATATGTCCGGCTACACACCCCGGCGTTCAGGGCGGGCAGGTCACATCATGGACCATGACAGGGGTCAGGGCTTCGACGCCATCGAAGCAGCTGTCACGATGGAACGATTAGGCAAACTGGCGATTCCGGTCAAGCAAAAGAAACCGCCCGTAGCGTGGGCTACGAGCGGCTTCGAATAACGAACTGTTTATCAATTAACCCGGGGACAAGCCCCTTAGACGTTCAGACCTACGGCGTAGCAGCTCAACTGTAGTCAGCAGAAGGATAGATATCGTAACAAGGATTGTGGCCGCTGCAAGAATTGTCGGGCTGATCTGTTCGCGCAGGCCGGTGAACATCTGCCACGGCAACGTTTGCTGCTTGGCCGAGCCCACAAACAATACCACAACCACTTCGTCGAACGAGGTGATAAAGGCAAACAGACCGCCAGAAATTACACCAGGCAGGATCAGCGGCATTTGAACGCGGAAGAACGTGGTCACAGGGTTTGCTCCCATGTTCGCAGCAGCTCGCGTAAGAGACTTATCAAATCCAACCAGTGTCGCAGTTACGGTGATGATCACAAACGGAACACCAAGAACCGCATGCGCCAGAATAACCTTCACGTAGCCAACGAACGACTGAGCAAGACCCAAGTTCAACTCAAGCCAGTTTCCAAGAGGCGCATAGAAGAAAAACATACCAGTCGCCGAGATGATCAAAGGCACGATCATAGGTGAAATCATAATCGCCATAATCCACTGACGAAACGGTACATGCGACTGCGACAAACCAATAGCGGCTAAAGTTCCAAGGCTGACCGAAATGATTGTCGCAATCGGAGCAATAATCAGCGAGTTCTTCAGCGGCACCATCCACTCATCCGTTCCAAGGAAGTCGCGATAGTGCTTGAGAGAATAGCCCTCTGCCTTAAACGCGAGCATTTCTGGGGTGAAGGTGAAGAAATCCTCGGCATTAAACGACAGCCACATTACCGGGAAGAGCGGTGCTATCAGGAAGAAGAAAATCAATCCACAGACCAAAAGGTAGCTGTTATACCAAAGGGTTTGCCCCGCTGTGTAATAGATCGGCACATTGCGACGGTAGTCGCCTCTGTCCAGCCAGAATGAGAACCATCCCAGTACCGAGCCAATCAGGGCACCAGCAACACCACCGCCAAGGCTTGCGCTAGCGAGCCAGCCGATCACGAAGAACAGGGCAATAAGACCCCAGCGTGCCAAAGTTCGGGAAACCGGAAGATTGTGCAGCACAATTGAAAGCAGTGCCCCCACAACGAAACCGACAATGGCACCCATCAAAGGATTGCCATATGCATTGCCCACAACAAATCCGATCATTCCGGCAAACACGCCTGTTAAAGGAGCTGTGAAAGACATTAGGCTCGGGCGCTGAACTTCTACGGTCAGAGACATGGATCAGCCCCCCAATTTTACATTGTCGATGCCTACGATACGATCGTAGAGCCAATACAGGATTAGAACCACAGCCAGCAGGATTGTGCCCAAGGCGGCCGCGAGGCCCCAGTTGAGCGAGCTGGAAATGTGATAGGCAATCCGGTTCGAAATAAAGACACCGTCGGTACCGCCCACGATTTCAGGCGTGATGTAATAACCGATTGCAAGAATGAATACGAGGATCGAACCCGCGCCAATTCCAGGAACTGATTGCGGGAAATACACTCTCCAAAAGGCTGTCCAGTTGGTAGCACCTAAGCTACGCGCCGCGCGCAAGTAGCTGGGTGGCACCGTTTTCATGACCGAATATAGCGGAAGGATCATGAATGGCAGAAGGATATGAGTCATTGCAATGATCGTACCCGTCGAGTTGTTCATTAGTATCAAACGGTTCGCATCATCAACGAAGCCAAGCCACACTAGGATTTCGTTGATCACCCCCTGCTGCTGCAGAAGCACCTTCCAAGCACTGGTCCGCACAAGCAATGAAGTCCAGAATGGAAGCAGAACGAGGATCATCAGGACGTTGGCGCTTCTCATTGGAAGATTCGCCAATATCCATGCCACCGGGTAACCCAGCAAAATGCAGCTAAATGTGATCAGCAAAGACATCCAAATCGTACGCTTGAAAAGTTTGATGTATATCTGCTGGTTATCGGGCCGTGCTTCAGCTCCTTCGACACCTTTTTTCATGTCGATTGCGTTCAAAAAGTAACCCGACGTGTACTCCGAGCTGTAGATCTTGATTGTCTGCCAGATTTCAATATCGACCCAATCTTCATCCAATGCGGCGAATTCGGCTTTGAACGTTGTACTGGGCATTTGACTTAAGTTCGATGTCAAATCCTGAAGCTCTTCGGCCCCTACTCCGGTATAGGCATTTATCGCAGCGACTGTACCCGCGTTACGAAGATCCAGTCCAAGTGCCGCATAGACCGCTTCCCACGGGTCGCGCTTGGAAATATCTTTGCCGTCTTCGATGGCCTCGAAAATAGCCCAATCCGCATAGGCAATTGTCGTCAAGGGCAGCATCTCGGCCATCTTAGATGACAGGGCTATGCCGACCTCTCCCTCGAAAGGGTCGCCTGTGAGTTCTTGCCAATAAACACGGCGCTCTTCCAGTAGGTCGTTGGCACCGCCTCCGGACATCATCTCATACCAGAACTCACCCTTTTTGAAGGCTTTATTGATATCTTCGATCTCGTCTTGCCAAAGCTCTCCAATGTCTCCCAATTTCCGACCCGAGGTACGGAACAAAGATGCGGAGCCCGTGCTTTCATAATTTAGACGGCTACCAAGCTTTGTATGCTCTTTGGCTTCAGCCGCTTTAAACAGGTCGAAGAAGAGGTTCATAAATACGTCTTCGTCAGGCAACTCACCGTTGGAATTGTCCCAGTCTTCCAGAGCGACAACAACACCAGGCATTGTGTTCGATACGATCTGATTTTCCACAGATCGGAACAACATAGAGGCAATCGGAATGATAAAAGTCACCATTACGAAAATAAGCAATGGTGCGATCAGCAACAAAGCTCTGATTTTCTGCCGCCGTAGTGCCCGTGCCAGACTTATTTTTAACGGTGTACCGTCAGCCGCCAGCATTGGCCCGTTTTGTGTTGCGTCACTCATAGTGTCCCCGTTGCCGCCGTTTTTGGTCTTTTCGGATTTATAAAGGTCCAAACAAATTTGGATTGAAGGGGGCCGGATGGCCCCCTTCAAAAGCGTTAGGCGCTATTAGTTAGCAAGCCATGCCTGGAATTTCGCGTCGATGTCGTCGCGATAGTCAGCCCAGAACTCGTAGTTGTAAAGGAACGTGTTCTTGGCGTTTTCAGGATCGGTTGGCATATGTGGTGCCATTTCGATACCAAGCGATTCGTGCTTTCCAACCAGCGGAGCCGAAGACAGACGCGCCGGACCGTACGAGATGTACTTGGCCTGATCTGCCAGACGCTGGGTGTCCGTTGCAAAGTAGACGAAGTCAAGCGCACGTGCCAGACGTTCTTCCGACAGACCTTCCGGAATGATCCAGCCGTCAAGGTCAAATACCTGTGCGTCCCACATCATGCCGATTGGCTGACCTTGTTCTTCGATCGCTGCGAACAGACGACCGTTGTAGGTCGAACCGATGAAGACCTCGCCATCAGCTAGAAGCTGAGGTGTGTCAGCACCTGCCGACCACCAGATCACGCTGTCGCGGATGGTGTCGAGCTTGGCAAGAGCCTGCTCTTGACCTTCTTCGGTTGCCAAAACGTCATAAACGTCTTCTTTTGCTACGCCGTCACAAAGCAGTGCCCATTCAACGTTGTTGATCGGACGCTTTTCAAGCGAGCGCATACCTGGATACGTTTCCAAATCAAAGACATCGCAGATGTCGTTGGGGGCTTCGGCACCTTCTGGAACCATATCGGTGCGGTAACCAAAGGTGGTAGAGTAAACGATCTGCGGAATAAAGCAGTCTCCAACCAGAAGGTCGCCAAAGTCATCTTCTGCCGATGTGCCATCCGGCGCAGGAGCCAGATGCTCTTCCGGATCGATTTCCATCGCCAGACCTTCGTCACACAGACGCAGCGCGTCTGCTGCAACCACGTCTACAACGTCCCAGGTGATGTTGCCTGCTTCATTCATCGCTCGCAGTTTAGCAACGGCTTCAGCCGAGCTTTCGTCCCAGGTGATGGTGACGCCTTCGTTCATCGCAGCATACGGATCCGCATATGCGTTGATTTGGCTTTTTTGATACGCACCACCCCAGCTGACCAGTGTCATGTCGTCAGCAGTTGCAGCGGTACCTGCAGCTAGCGACAGAGCCGAAACAGCCATGAGAAATTTGGTCGATTTCATTTGAGTCTCCCTATAGAACTCCGTGATTTCCATTTTGAATGTCGGGTCACGGGTTTACCCGAAAACTTGGGGGCGAAATTGCGCATTGCAGCCGCCCGCAAGATATCCTGATCAGGCGTCAAGCGCCCGACAATCGCTTGGCAACCAACCGATTTCAACTTGTGCACCCGGTTCAAGTCGCGCCTGATCAGGCGCGTTACGGGTTTTAACGACAAAGTCTTCATTTCCTGCGACCCGAAGGCGAGTACGAAAGATGTCGCCCATATATATGAACTCGAGCACTTCGGCTTTAAGCGTATGCGCGCCTTCTTGTAGGCGATCTTTGTTCATTTCAACGCGTTCTGGGCGGATCGAAACACGTGTGCGGTCTCCGACCTTGGAAACATTTACCGGTTTGGCATCGATGATTTCACCATCGTCCAGCTTTACCTCACACAGCTCATCGCTTTTGATTTCGGTAACGACGCCTTCCAACGTATTGTTTTCGCCAATAAACTGGGCAACGAAACTATTCTCTGGCTCTTCATAGAGCTTGTCTGGCGGAGCGAGTTGCTGAATTCGGCCGTCGTCAAATACCGCAACTCGGTCTGACATGGTCAGAGCTTCGGTTTGATCGTGGGTCACGTAGACTGTGGTAATACCCAGATTATGCGCTAAACGTGTAATCTCAAACTGCATGTGCTCACGCAACTGTTTGTCGAGCGCGCCGAGTGGTTCGTCCATTAAGACCAGCTCGGGCTCGAAAACAAGCGCACGTGCCAAAGCTATTCGCTGCTGCTGTCCACCGGAAAGTTGAGCCGGACGACGACCTCCGAATGCACCCATTTGGACCATATCCAAGGCCCGCTTAACCTTTTCTTCACGCACACTCTTGCCCATTTTTCGGACTTCAAGTGGGAAAGCTAGGTTCTCTGCAACAGTCATGTGAGGGAACAGTGCGTAGTTCTGAAACACCATCCCGATACCGCGTTTGTGCGGCGGAATATTGTTGATCGAAACACCATCCAACAAGATCTCGCCGTGTGTGGCAGTTTCGAAGCCAGCCAGCATCATCAAACACGTTGTTTTACCGGACCCAGATGGCCCAAGCATTGTCAGAAACTCGCCTTTTGGCATGGAAAGGTTCAAGTCCTTCACCACAAGAGTTTCGCCATCATACGATTTTTGCACCCGTTCGAATGATACGAACGAAGAGTCGTTTGCCAAGTAGGCCACGCTTTCCCCCTGTTGGTCTTTGACCATTTGTTTGTTTATTTAAGGGTGAGTACAACACCCTCACAACCGAGATTCAACCATTTTCCCAAGTTTATGTAGCTATAAACGACATAAAACATCAGGAATCCGTCGCCAAATGCTTTATATGCCAAGCTAATGACCGGTTACTAGACAGTACAGGTTTCCCCAATCGTCTCTCGATTTCCGGAATTGCGTCTATCGTACGCAGGTTCGTACAGCTCAGAAACACTCCCTCAATACTCAAATCATTTCCCAATTGGGTGGCGGCCTCGATTATAGAGTTTTGAGCAATTCTGACGACCTTGGATTCCTCACTTTCCGCGAAAGTCCCGAATACATCCGTTGATAGCCCGTTTTCGGCAAAAGCTCTGCGCAATGGGATATTCACGTCCTCTATATAAGGGGACAGCAAGGCTAGTTTTGATATTCCAATGTGAGCAGCATGGGCGACGGCAGCTCGGAGAGGATTGGTGACAGCCTGAGCATCACACTTTGTCTGGACAAGTCTCTCCACCTCTTCTGAGCCAATTATAGAACTGGCTGAAGTGCATCCGTAACCGACAACCGAATATGGGCGCGCTTTGGGAAGCAAATCGGCGGCAGCAGGTAAATATTTTTGCATTTCTGACAAACTGTCCGGAGTGACCTCCAGCCCGCTTGGTATCCGAGTTACATACATCGGGGTTGGATCATCTGCAAAGTAGCGTTTGAATTCTGGCTCGACTGTTTCGTCGGTCTGCAGAACGATCATCCCGATGGGCAAAGGTTGATTGTCGTCCGAAACAAAGTTGTATGGAATTTTCGTCATAGCTCGGGCAACTCCGCTGTCTTGCGGGGGCTCAGAAAATATGGTGCGCTATCCGTGATCACGATATTTTCTTCATGCACCAAGATCTTGTTCCCAACCGAGATCCCCGGCTCAAGGGTCAGAACCATTCCCGGCTCCAATACAGAATTATCAGAAGGTATCAACGACGGCCACTCAGTCAATGACATGCCCAACCCATGGCCCAATCGACCGGCATCCGTGCCTTCAGCATCGCGGGTCAAAACATCGTTCATCGCATGAAACAAATCTGCGGCCGTTGCCCCTGCCCGTGCGACTTCGAATGCTGCATCAGATGCCTCTATCAATCGCGCATGGGCATCCTTAACCGCTTGGCTGGCCGGACCGATAGACCAATTTCTGTCGAAGTCCGAGAAATACCCATCCCAAACCAACCCCGTGTCCAACATAAGAACATCGCCTGCTGACAAAGGCATTTCGCTGGCGGGCGAGATGACATCTGCATAACCTCCCTGATCTGCGCCCCCGGCAACATAAGGCACCCAGTCAGCACCTTCTTCGAGGCACAGCATCTGGAACTTCCTGAATACTGTCTCAAGTGGAACACCTTCGGTGGCTATCTCGGATACACGCGCAAAGGCACTACCCGCTATTTCACAGGCGCGCGCGATTTTAGCGATCTCGGCATCTGACTTGACCATCCGAAGGCTGCGAATGATTCCAAAATCAGATGCGAGCTTTACCTTGCGAGACAGTCGGCGCATGTCCTTGAGCGGCATCCGCAAATGGGTTTCATGCATATCCGGAGTGCCGATATGACCATCCGGCACAATTTCATTCAGCGTGTCAGCCAAGAGTGTCACGCCATCGTCCTTCAAGTCAGGCGAGCTCCAAGTTCGAATATCATCAATCCACGTCTGCCTCATCAACGCCGCCCCGATGGAAGGGATGACGGCAACCGGCTTTCCCGACGCTGGAACGATCAGAAACCACGGACGCGTCGGGCTTTCCCAAAAGCGTGTTAGGTAACCCGTGAAATAGCGTACTTCCTGTTCGGTCGTTAAAAGCAGTGCCGCAAGATCATGCTGCGCCATTAGCGCCTGAGCACGCTTGGTTCTGGCTTCGAATTCGGATTGTTCAAATCCTCTCATTCTGGCACCTCAGATAGGAAACACAGGACCCGGGATTGAGGTGAGATTTGAAGGCGGTCACGCACCTCCGGCGTCATTGCTGCAGCAATACCTGCCCCGCCCGAAGCCGTGGTTGCAAGCTCTGCAGCCGCCAAAGCGGGCAAATGCATTTCAACCTCATCATCACTAAGCGTTAGAAAATAATCTGCGTCTCGGGCTAACCCATTCAAGGCAATTAGCGATGGTTCTTTACAATCCAAACGCCCCATGATGCTGTCGGGACCATCGGCGAATACGCACTTTCCGGCCTGAATGCTGGCTTGCAATGCCGGGGCTGCGTCCGGCTCCACCACGACAATTACAGCTGCGTCCCCCCAAGCCTTGCGCGCATAAGCCGCCACCGCCCCAGCCAAGCCACCCACGCCAGCTTGTAGGAAAATATGCGTTGGAACCTCGGGACATTGTCGCACAGCTTCTGCTGCCATCTGAAGATATCCCTCCATCAAAGTATGGGGTAAGTCTGTATATCCATCCCACGAGCTGTCAGACAAAAGCGTCCAACCATTATCCCTGGCTGCTTGGGCTGCTGACTGCATAGATGCCGCATAGTTGTGCCCCGCACGCACGGGAGTTGCGCCTTGTGCGCGCAAGCGGTCCGCGAAGCTTTCCGGAACTGTCTCGGCGATGTAGACGTGAGCCTCAGCTCCAAAAATGCGCGCTCCGGCGGCGACACTCATCCCATGATTCCCAGCGCTCGCTGTTACATAAGTGCGTCCCTTCAAGGTGTTCTCATCTGGGGCATCGCTAACTTCGACGGCTTGACGCGCAATCACATACGCCGCCCCCAGCGCCTTAAACGAGCCTAACCCCATCCGAGTGCGTTCGTCTTTAACCCACAGCGCACTGACTGGGGCAAGCGCCGATGCGTCGGCCAAAGGCGTTTCGTCTGCGGCAGGGCATTTTCCTAACAACTCCGCAACGCGCTCGGCCGCAGTCGAGGGATACGGAGCATTTGGCGCGAGTTTGCCCCCACCACGATGCGGATTGTCGATTATCAGCATAATATCTTCCTTAGCTTTAGTCTGCAGTCAGTTGACCCAGATTTCCTGAAAGCATTCGATGTACATCACCACTAGTCAATGACAGGCACGACACCTGGCGCTTTGTTTCAGACGCCATGAGTACCCGAATACGCATTCTTCGGCGGCTCTTGGTGATTTGCACGCGCCGCAGCGCCGGGATCCCACACCTCAATCAACAAGGGATGGCATTTGGACTGATCCGAGGAGTGCTCAGAAGAACAATCTCCGCCTGGGCACGCAGACAGGCCGACCAATAGGTCGATTTCCGCGAAGAACTCCAGATAGTCCCCCGGCCTGACTGGGCTGGCTTTCATGAAATACTGCCCCGTGTCCCGTGTGAACCCTGTGCACATAAAAACGTTCAAAACATCGTGCACATGTATCTCGGCCTCGGACATTGGCAGGCCACTATGAGCGGACAAGGCACGTGTCAGATTAGAATGACAGCAGTAGTGATAATCCGATCCCGATAGCAGACGCCCCGTGTAGGGATCACAGCGTGTTCCGATCACATCATGTACCGATCCACCGAAGTCATCAAAGCCATACCAGTCCAGCGTGTCGTCTGTAATGGTCGCCATCGGTCGCATGCTCGGAAAGCTTGACCACATCCTGTCTCCGGTTGACAGATGCGTGCCGTGCAATGCCCGTGTCTTGCCCGAATAAAACCGCTCGGTCAGGTCATGCAGGTTCCACAAATTCAAGTCACCGACCTGAGACCCTTCTACCGAAACAATCCGAAAAAACGCCCCTTTAGGGACAGCGATGCATCCTGCATCGCGCGGATCGACTAACAACTGCCCCGCTTTCTCTGCACCAGCACGAAGTGCCCTGTAGGCATCTAAATCCGGCTTTGGCAATGTTTCTGGCGGATAGCAGATGACGGGCTTAATCGCCTTTCGAATATCCGCGTCGGTTGGAAGTGAATGTTGCGGCTGATCAAGTTTCATGCGGCCCCCTCTGCATTCGGTGATGCAATTAGAAGCGGCTTCCGTAACCCACTGTCAAGCCGTGAACCGAATTGCAGAAAATAGCAATCCAACCTAGACTAAAGACGATAGATCGGAGCCCCCATGAGCGACACCCCGTCCATATTATTTATCTGCCTTGGCAATATTTGCCGGTCACCAATGGCTGAGGGGGCAATGCGTGCACTAATTGAAGCTTCTGGCCACAAAATACTGGTGGACTCGGCTGGAACAGGCAGCTGGCATACAGGTGAACCACCGGACCGACGTGCACAGGTCACAGCGCGAAACCACGGTATAGACATCTCAGACCAGAGAGCCCGGCAGGTTACTCCAGAGGATTTCCGAAGTTTCACCCATATCGTCGCCATGGACAGAAACAACTTGTCGGAGCTTCGACGGATCCGGCCGACGAATGCCACAGCCGGCCTATCGCTGATGCTCGATCATACAACCGCGCAAGCGGGGCTCGATGTGGCCGACCCTTATTATGGCGGAGCCGAGGGATTTGAGGCGACTTGGAGAGACGTAGCGGAAGGTTCCGCTGGACTACTTGCCAAGCTCTAAACTGAGCTTTTCGCCAAATCCTCAAGTATCGGACAATCGGGTCGGTTGTCGCCCGCACAGCAATGAACCAAATGGGCAAGTGTCGATCGCATAGATTGCAGCTGGGTTATTTTTTCGTCAATCGCGTTCAAGTGTTCCTCGGCAACCGCTTTGACCTGCGCGCTTTCACGCCCCTCATCTTCGTACAAAGCCATCAGCGTCCGACAGTCTTCGATAGAAAAACCCAAAGCCCTTGCCCGTCCCAGAAACGAAAGTTTGTGCAGATCGCTTGGACGAAAACTACGATATCCGTTGTCTGCCCTTTGGGGTTTGATCAACCCGATATCTTCGTAATAGCGGATGGTTTTGGCGGGCATGCCGGAACGCTCTGAAACCTCACCGATATTCATGTCGTATCCCTCATCGCTGGCGCGACATATCGCAATCGTAGCGCATTAGTGAGAACAAAGACCGAGCTAAGCGCCATGGCGCCTGCTGCCAACATTGGTGACATCAAAACTCCCAGCGCCGGATAAAGCACACCCGCAGCTACGGGTATCAGAGCAATGTTATATCCGAATGCCCAGCCAAGATTTTGCCGGATATTGGCCATTGTGCGACTTGAAACCTCAAAAGCGTTTACAACCCCACGCAAATCACCAGACATCAGCACCACATCTGCACTTTCAATCGCCACGTCGGTTCCCGTTCCAATCGCAATTCCCACGTCGGCGCGCGCCAAAGCCGGTGCGTCATTGATACCATCTCCGACGAATGCGATTTTCCCTTGTACTGTTAGCTCTTCTAAAGCAGCCACTTTGCCCTCGGGCAACACTCCGGCGATGACCTGATCAATACCGGTTTCGCGCGCAATGGCTTCTGCAGTTTGCTGCTTGTCGCCGGTAATCATTACTACGTGCAGACCCCGCTGTCGCAAAGCTGAGATCGCCGCTTTGCTTGAGGGCTTTACCGGGTCGGTGACACCCACAACAGCGGCGAGACAGTCGTCGACGGCAACAAACAAAGCGGTTCGCCCCTTCTGTGCCAACTCGGTTTCGGCTTTCTCGAACTTCGAATAATCCACGCCTTCGCGGGTCATCATCCGGTCTGCGCCGACAGCAATAGTCTGCCCACCTATTACGGCACGCACACCGTAGCCGGTAATCGACGAAAACTCAGAAATCTCTGAGATCGTCGCACCTTCGTGCTTTGCAGCGCTAACAATGGCCTGGGCGATCGGATGCTCTGATCGGGATTCGATCGAAGCAACCATTCCGAGAATTATGTCCCGCTCGAATCCCTCGGCTAGGATCAAATCCGTCAGTTCCGGATGCCCTTCCGTCACTGTTCCCGTTTTATCAAGCGCCACAATAGAAACTCCGCTTAGCGCTTGTAACGCATCCCCTTTTCGAAACAGCACACCAAGGTCGGCCGCACGTCCCGTCCCCACCATGATCGATGTAGGTGTTGCCAAGCCCATGGCGCAGGGGCACGCGATGATTAATACAGACACCGCCGCCACCAAGGCAAATGTGACCGCAGGGTCAGGCCCAAAAATGAGCCATACGAGCAGGGTTAAAGCGGACAATGCCATTACAGCGGGGACAAACCATAACGTTATCCGATCCACCAAGCCCTGTATGGGCAATTTCGCCCCCTGCGCTTCTTCGACCATTCGGATAATGTGCGACAGCGTTGTATCAGCACCAACGCGGGTCGCTTTGAATGTCAGACTGCCCGCCCCGTTAACAGTGCCACCCGTAACCTTATCGCCAGAAGACTTAAGAACCGGCACTGGTTCCCCTGTAATCATACTTTCATCGACATGGCTTTCGCCTTCGGTGACCTCGCCATCGACCGCGATACGCTCTCCCGGGCGCACTAAGAGGGTGTCGCCTAGTGTAATATTTTCAATGGATATCTCAACCTGCTGCCCATCGCGTAGTACCATCGCGGTTCTGGGCTGCAAGCCGATCAGCTTTTGAATCGCTGCCCCAGTGCGTCCCTTTGCGCGGGCTTCCAGCCAACGTCCGATCAATATCAGAACCACAATCACCGCTGCGGCTTCGAAATAGACGGCTCGCACTTCGTCTGGCATTGCCCACGGCAAGAACGTCGCAATGCAGGAATATAAGTATGCCGCTGATGTACCAACGGCCACGAGAGAATTCATATCCGGTGAGCCCTTAATAAGCGCCGGAAACCCTTTTAGGTAAAACTGCCTGCCGGGCCCAATCAAGACTGCCGATGTCAGTACGAACTGAATCAACCAGCTTGCTTGTCTACCGATTGTAGCTTCAACAAACATGTGAACGGCGGGAATCAAATGCCCACCCATTTCAATCAAAAACACTGGCAAAGCCAAAGCAGCAGAGAAAACAACGCGCCATTTCAGATCACGCGCTTCCTCTTCTTTTCTGGCGACTTGGTTTTTCGTACCCGAAGATTCCGCGATCTGAGCAGGATACCCACTCTCAGCCGAAACTTTCATTAAGGCTGCCACGTTGGTCACTCCGTCTAGAAATGTCACCCGAGCGGTTTCGGAGGCTAAATTTACATTCACCTCAAGAACGCCAAGTACAGCCGCAAGCGCTCGGTCTACCCTACCGACACAAGAAGCGCAGGACATGGCTTCAATGTTCAACACGACCGTAGCTTTGCGCGCCGGATATCCAAGCTCGTCTAATTTGCGAACGACGTCAGTAACTCTTTCAGGATTATTCAGCTGAAACCGCGCACTTTCAGAAGCGAGATTAACTGCAACATCACTGACTCCGTCGATTGCAGATAAACCTCGGTCCACACGACCAACGCAGGATGCGCAGCTCATGCCCTCTATAGACAGCGTTAGGGATTGTTGTGCCGGCATTTCTGAAATCCTTTGAGGCTATTGATGATGACATAGGGCTTCCAGTCTCTGGAAGGTCAAGAGCCTTCAACAAAAATGTCGCGTTTCACGTGCCTTGACCTTCACCTTAGAGGAAGCCCTTTATGCTGCTTTAATGACCACCGGAGAACCAAACATGAAATTCAACGTCCCCGACATGAGCTGCGGACATTGCACCAACGCCATCGAAAAAGCGATCAAAGCTGCCGACGCTATGGCAAGTGTTAACTGTGATTTGTCGGATCGCACAGTTCAGATTGAAACCAACCTGAGCGCCGGACAAATTACAGACATTATGAAAGCCGAAGGCTACGATAGTACGCCTGCCTGACGTTCGGACTACTTACTAAATCTATAGCGCACAGGATAAAACACCCTGTGCGCTATACCTTCTCTCTAATCGTTTACTTCGACTTCGGCCAAAAAAAATTCTGACTTTCCGCATTTGTTACACAGTTGTTACAAAGCTGTCGTAAAGCCGATTCATCCCGCCGTTATGCGGTGTCCAACGTCACAAGTTGACGTAGGAAAATGAACGGAGAACATCTAATGGCTTTCAATAAATTCGTCACCGCCGGAGCATTAGTCGCTTTGTCTGCAGTCGCAGCCAATGCGCGCGATCAGGTGCAGGTTGCTGGATCATCGACCGTATTGCCATATGCGTCGATTGTGGCCGAAGCGTTTGGCGACAACACCGACTTTCCGACACCGGTTGTTGAATCGGGCGGCTCGTCGGCAGGACTGAAGCGCTTCTGTCAGGGCGTTGGCGAAGAGCACACAGATGTTGCAAACGCCTCGCGTAAAATCCGCGACAAAGAAATCAAGGCCTGCGCCGAAAACGGTGTGACCGACATTATCGAAGTTCGCATCGGCTATGACGGTATCGTATTTGCTTCGCAGACCGATGGCCCTGCTTACACTGCGTTCACTCAGTCGGACATCTTCAACGCTCTGGCGCCGAAGGTCATGGTAAACGGTGAACTGGTCGACAACCCGCACACCCAGTGGGCCGACTTCAACGCTGATCTGCCGGCAGCGGACATCCTGGCCTTCATCCCGGGAACCAAGCACGGCACCCGTGAAGTGTTCGAAGAAAAAGTGATCGCCGTTGGCTGTGAAGAAACCGGCGCAATGGCAGCGATGATCTCGGGCGGCATGTCGGAAGACGACGCTGAGGACGCGTGTCTGGAAGTCCGTACCGACGGCCGTTCGGTCGACATCGACGGTGACTACACCGAAACTTTGGCTTCGATCGACGCCAACGGCAACGCAATAGGCGTCTTTGGTCTGGCGTTCTACGAAAACAACACCGACAAGTTGAAAGTTGCTACTATGGCCGGTGTTGTCCCATCGACCGAGACGATCGCAAAAGGTGATTATCCGGTTTCACGCCCTCTATACTTCTACGTCAAGAAAGCACACATCGGCGTTATCCCTGGCCTGAAAGAATACGCGCAATTCTTTGTGGCTGACGAACTGGCAGGTCCTGATGGCCCTCTGGCACAGTACGGTCTGGTATCAGACCCAGAACTGGCTACTACTCAGGCTACCGTCGAGAACGAAGAGACAATGCAATAATCGGCAATACATAATAACAGGGGCGGCACAATTGCTGCCCCTCGCTGTTGTCGGTCTAAGTAAACACAGGAAGTGCAATGCCGTTACTCTGGCTCATCACAATCGTGATAATACTGTCTGCCGTTGGTTTCATTTTCGGACGGTCGAAAGCATGGACGCTTACAAAAGACGGTACAGTTCGCCTGCACTCGCTTCCAGTATACTACGGGGCAAACACAGCTTTAAAGGCGATCATTCCTGGGGTTTTTCTAGTTGTCATCTGGCTGATCACACAACCTTTGATCGTTTCGAATGTTGTTTCAGGAATGATCCCCTCGGATGCCATATCTGCAGGGTCATCACGTGGGTTGGTTCTGTCGGAAATCCGTCGAACAGCCGATGGAATTGACCTAGCCATCTCAACAAATGTCTTAAACGATGCAATCATCGCAGAGGGTAATCTAGAGACTATTACGGATGCCCTGAAAGAGGCTGGAGCTGTTGTCACATCAAACATCACCGAAACCATTTTAGACGCCGCGTTGGAACACCGTTCTTTGGAGACTGCGGGTGACGTGGCGATGAGTATTGTTCCAATAGCTCTAACTTTGGGTGGGCTGTTTTGGGGTATCCGCGAAGCAACTCCTGATTTCCGCGCGCGCAATTCGGTCGAAACCGGCGTCAAGTATCTGCTGATTTGCGCATCGCTTATTGCGATCCTGACGACCCTTGGAATCATTCTGTCACTTGTATTCAACACCATCGAGTTCTTCCGCCTTTATCCGGCTTCAGACTTCTTTTTCGGAACCGAATGGGCACCAAGCTTCTCTGGACGTGGTGGTGCTTCAAAGCTTGGGGTACTTCCGCTAATCTGGGGGACGTTCTACATTTCCATTGTGGCGTTGATTGTTGCGGTCCCGATTGGCCTTTTCTCGGCTATTTACCTGTCCGAGTACGCCTCGCCGCGGGTACGTTCGATCGCCAAACCTTTACTTGAAGTTCTCGCCGGAATTCCAACTATTGTTTATGGTTTGTTTGCACTGCTGACTGTTGGCCCGCTTTTGGTAAGCGTCTTCGGAGAAGGTGGTGTGCTTGGTGTTTCTTGGCAGGGCGGCGGTCGCGCCGTTATAACGGCCGGTCTAGTGATGGGTATCATGCTGATCCCCTTCGTCAGCTCTTTGTCTGATGACATCATTAACGCCGTTCCCCAGTCATTGCGCGATGGATCTTACGGATTGGGTGCCACTCAATCCGAGACAGTGAAGCAAGTCATCCTACCCGCCGCCCTGCCCGGTATAGTCGGTGCAATACTTTTGGCAGCCTCTCGCGCCATTGGCGAAACGATGATCGTTGTTTTGGGTGCTGGTGCGGCGGCACGTTTAAGTCTGAATCCTTTTGAGGCCATGACAACCGTTACCGCCAAAATCGTATCTCAGTTAACTGGCGACTCTGATTTTGCATCCCCCGAAGCGCTGGTGGCATTTGCACTGGGTATGACCCTGTTTGTCATGACCCTTATGCTAAATATCGTGGCCCTTTATATCGTGCGAAAATACCGCGAGCAGTATGACTGATGGCAAACCAGAATATGTCAAAGATAAAACGTAAATCCCTGTTCGACGCAGATGAACACACAAAGCGTCGCAATGCTGCCGAAAAAAGGTTTCGCTGGTACGGAATCGGTGCGATCAGCGTCGGTTTGCTATTTCTGGCGGTGTTGGCAACATCGATTATCCGCGAAGGCGCGCCGGCGTTTACCCAAACGGTTGTCAGTGTCGAATTCACGCTGACCCAAGAGCAATTCGATCACGCAGAAAAGCAGTTGTTTAAAACAAAAGCCTACGAAGGTCATTTGGTCTCGGCCATGGTTTCACGCTTGGCAGAACGCAACCTTAAGGTTGCCATCGACGGAAAAGTTTTAGAGCGTTTGCTAGGCAAAACCGGAGCAACTTTGCGCGAGTTTTATCGCGCAAATCCCGATCAGCTAGGCAATCTGGTCAAGTTTGACCTGACAGCCTCATCGCGCGTTGACGGATATTTCAAAGGTCGTGTGACCCGTGAAACTTTGCAGGACAGCCGTTTTTTGATGCTGTCTGATCTGGATGTTGTCGATGCACTAGCGAATGCAGGCATCATAAAACAAGCCTTCAATTGGAATTTTATTACCGGTACTGACTCGGGCGTCGATAACCCAGGCGGCGCAGGCATTGGCGCTTCGGTCGTCGGCTCGTTCTTTATGATGCTGGTCGTATTGTCTCTGTCGCTTCCTATTGGCGTGGCGGCGTCGATCTATCTCGAAGAATTTGCCCCACAAAACTGGTTCACCGACCTGATCGAGGTCAATATCTCGAACCTTGCTGCGGTTCCATCGATAGTTTTTGGTATCTTGGGATTGGCTGTTTTCATTCAGTTCATGCACCTGCCCCAATCTGCGCCACTAGTGGGCGGACTTGTGCTGACACTCATGACTCTTCCAACAATCATTATCTCAACGCGTGCGGCACTCAAAGCCGTTCCGCCGTCGATCCGCGACGCAGCGTTGGGCGTTGGTGCATCGAAAATGCAATCGGTTTTCCATCACGTGCTTCCCTTAGCCATGCCAGGCATCCTAACCGGAACGATTATCGGTCTAGCACAAGCGCTTGGCGAAACTGCTCCCCTTCTTTTGATCGGTATGGTAGGCTTCGTGGCCCGCGGCTACCCTGATGGTCTAGTCGCAGGCTTTGCCGATCCCAACTCGGCAATGCCTGCTCAGATTTATACGTGGGCCGCGCGGGCAGACGCATCATTTTACGAAAAGGCTTGGGGTGGAATTATCATCCTTTTGGCCTTCCTGCTGACAATGAATATCATCGCAATCATTCTTCGCCGCAAATTCGAGCGCCGCTGGTAGTGGTATGGCAATGAAAGATACGAAAGGTTTGGAGACACAAGTGGCCACCAATGAAATCAAAATCGCCGCAAAGAACGTGCAGGTTTTTTATGGCGACACCCACGCCATCAAGAATGTTTCTGTCGACATCGAAGACAAAACTGTCACGGCATTCATCGGTCCGTCAGGCTGTGGAAAGTCTACTTTCCTTCGGTGTCTGAACCGCATGAACGACACGATTGATATCTGCCGGATTGAAGGAGACATTCTTCTAGAAGGTGAAGATATCTATGACCGCAAAGTTGATCCGGTTCAGTTGCGCGCCCGTGTTGGCATGGTGTTTCAGAAACCAAATCCTTTCCCAAAATCAATATATGACAATGTCGCGTACGGCCCCCGGATTCACGGCATGGCGCGCAACAAGGCAGAATTGGATGCGATCGTAGAAAAGTCACTTCGGCGTGCCGCTTTGTGGGGCGAGGTCAAAGATCGCCTGTCGTCTCCGGGCACTGGGCTGTCAGGCGGACAACAACAACGACTATGCATTGCTCGCGCTGTGGCAACTGAACCCGAAGTCTTGTTGATGGACGAACCCTGCTCGGCCCTTGACCCAATTGCGACCTTCCAAGTCGAAGAGCTGATCGACGAGCTGTCTAAAAATTTTTCGGTGGTGATCGTCACACACTCGATGCAGCAAGCAGCGCGAGTTAGTCAAAAGACTGCCTTCTTCCACTTAGGTGAATTGGTCGAGTTCGGTGAAACCGAGCAGATTTTCACATCTCCGGTGGATCCCCGCACTGAATCCTACATCACAGGCCGCATTGGCTAAAACGTGGAGCAGACCATGAACGACAATCACATCGCCTCGGCTTTTGATCGCGACCTTGAAGGCATCCAAGCCAAACTGATGCGCATGGGGGGAATGGTCGAGCAAGCCATCCAAGGCGCAACAAAGGCTCTTTTGGATCGGGATCCAGAGCTGGCCACAGAAGTTCGCGCGGCCGATAAAAAGATCGACGCGCTTGACGAAGTTCTTCAAGCAGACTGCGCGCGTTTGATTGCTTTGCGTCAGCCGATCGCAAGTGATTTGCGCACGGTGTTAAGCGTTATGCGCATCGTCTCACATCTTGAGCGCGCGGGCGATTATTCCAAAAATATGGCAAAGCGAACGGGAGCAATTCTGGATCTGCCCGAGGTTAAAGGGGCTGCTGGGGCAATTGCACGCATGTCGCGTCAGGTCGAAAGTATGCTTTCGGACTCTCTGAACGCATTTGTCCAGAACGATGCAAAATTGGCCGAAGACGTCCGCCAGAGAGACGTTGAAGTGGATGAAATGTACGTTGCTATATTCCGTGAATTAATCACCTTTATGCTGGAAGACCCCAGAACGATATCAGCAGCAATGCACTACCATTTCATCGCCAAGAACCTTGAGCGGATGGGGGATCACGTTGTAGCGATCACGGCCCAAACGATCTACCATGTCACGGGTGAGCTACCCTCCGAGCCCCGCGAGAAAGGTACTTCAAGTATCTATGATCCAGAAACCGTCCAATTCCCATGACAATTCTGACCGCGCAAATTTTGATTGTAGAAGACGAACCTGCCCAACGGACGATCCTGTCCTACAATTTGTCACGCGAGGGGTATCAGACAGACGAAGCCGCCGACGGCGATGAAGCGCTCTTACTTGTGCAAGAGAAAGAATTTGACCTGATCCTTTTGGATTGGATGCTGCCAGAGGTTTCCGGAATCGAGATATGTCGTCGTCTGAAACGTGGTCAAAAAACCAAAGACATCCCGATCATTATGCTCTCTGCACGGGGCGAAGACGCCGACAAGGTCCGTGGCTTGGATACAGGAGCAGACGACTATTTAAGCAAGCCATACTCGCTACCCGAACTTCTTGCACGGGTTCGCTCTCAGTTAAGACGCGTTGGATCCGCAAGTGCTAACGAAAGCCTTTCATTTGAAGGCATCACACTGAACCCCTTGACTCACAAGGTCACGCGCGACGATCAGGAAGTGCATTTGGGTCCTACCGAATTTCGCCTTTTGACGACGTTTCTTGAGCGCCCTGGCCGGGTTTGGTCGCGGGAACAATTGCTTTCGCGTGTTTGGCAGCAAGATACCGATGTGGAAACCCGAACGGTTGATGTCCACGTAGGACGGCTGCGCAAAGCGTTGGAGTTAGATGGTATGCCAAACCCTATCCGCACGGTGCGCGGTGCCGGATATGCGCTTGGCTAATGCCGTTTACGTCCGCCTTTCAACGTTCAACCAGATACCATCCCGTGATCTGACCGTCAGATAGGCGACAGGCTGCGGGCGCATGCCAACAGACGGCGTAAAGCAAAAACTTTTGACCAAGCTCGACAAAAGAAGTGTTCCCTCAATCATCGCAAACCCTGCCCCGCTGCACACACGCTTTCCTGCCGAAAACGGGATGAACGCCTCGCGTTGACATTTTTGTCCGTTTTCTGTTGTCCAGCGGCCAGGATCAAATCCGTCC
>CAYVRN010000002.1:0-61529 GCA_964453855.1 uncultured Rhodobacterales bacterium | reverse complement strand
TCGGAGTTGGCTCTGCCATTCTGGGTATTCCGCTAGAAGGTATAGCGACCACCCCAGTGCGGATGCGCTGGTCTCGTGCCCAGCAAGAAAAAAAATGGCGACCTGATCAACCATTTCGTCTCTAGAAAACAGAGCGCCTGTTTGTGGGTCACGGGTTGTCATGATCTTGGTGGCCAAGTCATCAGGCGCCACGCCTGCATCAATTTCACTCTGACGGTTTTCAACTAAACGGGTGATTAGGCTTCGTATCAGTCTCGCTTTACGTTTTGCTTGACGAGGAAGAAAGCTCGGGGGCCGCCTTGGCATAGGAACAAAAGCTGCCAAGTTCAGAATTGGTTGACTACGCTGAAAGTCCCGAAATGCATAGAAAACTGATCGTGCAAGGTCATCTTCAATCGGGATTGAAAATAAGGTTCTGAAAATCACATCTGCCGCCACGTGGCTGGCGATTTCTTCGATCTCAATCCCCTTCCCTTCCGGCATGCGTTCTACAGCAGCATCTGCAGCCGCGCTCATCGCAGAAAAACTTTCCCGCAGACGCCCACCTTCGAAAGCGGGGTCAATTATGCGCCGCTGCCGAAGCCATGTCTCGCCATTTGTAAGAAACACCGATTCCCTAGAAGCGGCTTTAGACCTTCCGATACGCGTGCCGATTTCGGGAAATCCATTGGTCGCCCTTTCAAAACCAAATCCACCAACTCGGGTTGGTTCACAAGGTAAGAACTGAAAAACGGAGTGCGAAACTCGGCCATCCAAGCGCGGTACAAACGCGCCGGTTGCGCCGATAAGATATCCCGCCGGAAAAGCCGGAGATACTTGAGAAGTGATACACGATCCTCGCGCACCGGCGGTTTTGGGGGCAAAACACTCATGGATTCGTGCTCGTGTAGCCAGAAACCGCTTTTTCAAATCTGGACCGTGACGGCGATCGCCCGAAGTAGCGCTCAGAAAGAGTCATCGGACCTGCCGTAATTCTAAAATAGTCGTAGTCACCAGGCGCATCAAAGGCACAAAGGTACTGAAAATGAAGTCGAAAAAACCGCCAACGCAGCTCTTTCCAACGCTTGGGCGAGAGCGTTTGCGTGAAAGCCGCCGAAATGACCAAGGGCCATTTCTTATCCTTACTTGCAACGCCTGAAACCGCGACAGGATCGCAAAGGGCAAAAGAACACCCATCCCCGGGGGCTGTGACGTCTAGCCAGAAAACACTGGACTGTTCAGACAGCATTTTCAAATCCGCCCGTAATTTCTGTGCGTTTGGCAGAAACGACATCATTGGAACAACCTGCCCCATTGAAAGAAAATTCAATTCGGCTGCGTGTTCTGGTAGCCCATGGTTTCTGATCATGTCCGCCAATACATGCACAGCCAAATGCGCTCCGGAAGAATGCCCTACCAACAGCACTTCGTCTGCATCACTTTGTAAGGCATCGGCAAGCGCCACGCCGAACTCTGCAAGCCTAACATCAAGCAATGGCGGATTCGCGCCTTTCAACTGCGATGAATATGCGTAGTCGTGCATAAGGTAATAGGCGAACAATTTATTATCGATCTTTCGAAACCACGCAAGTATCGGCCAGATCACCAATAGACCAATCCAAGAAAGCGCGGAATGCAACACCCCTAGAGAAGTTCCAACGAGCACAGCAACGAGTAACGCTGTCATAAGCTGAAGGATCAAAAACCCAACGGGATACAGTGCGGCGATAACAGGTCCTTTTCTCAGCCGCATCAGCCGCCACAAAGCCCCCGAAGCTATGTATACCCATGCCGTCCGTATCAGTTGCCAGTAAGTTGCCAGAATGCCCTGGTCCATACTGTCGCGTACCAGATCGGACCAGACGAGTACCTCAAAGTCTGTTTCTACATGAGAGTTTTCAATATGTGCATCTACGTGCCAACCATACCGATCTCCGTTCGTTTGGGGGGTTAAGCCGATCTTGAAGTCTGAAATTTGCGCCTGTGCGGCGGCCTCCTTGCGGTAAAGTTCCCTGTAGCGGCGAGGATGAAACGGGTCATACCCCGGAATATAAAATACCCGACGTTTTAGAACCCGATGTGATGTTTCTGCCTACATCTATCCCCCAGTCGGGATTAGAATACCCCGCTTTCCGGCGAACGAAAGCCCTGAAAGGGGCTAGCCGAGCGTCGCCAAACTGGGGAAGGTTTCCAACAGCCAGAATGAAAAGCTACTGAAGGCACCTGTCAGAAGTGCGATACCGACTGCAAGCAGCAAAAGGCCCATGATTTTTTCAATCAAAGACATATGCCGTTTGATCCGGTTCATCACACCAATAGCACGGCTTAGAAACACCGCAGCCAAAAGGAACGGAACGCCAAGCCCCATAGCATAGACGCCAAGCAAAAGTGTTCCACGAGCAACCGACGCCTCGGAAGCGGCCAACGATAGAATGGCCCCCAATTGAGGGCCGATGCAGGGTGTCCAGCCAAAGGCAAAAGCAAGGCCAAGAATATAAGCCCCGAACGCAGAACCGCCCTGATCTCCCGTTTCGATCCGCGCTTCGCGATCCAAAAACGGAATACGAAACACCGACAAAAAATGAAATCCGAAGATAATGACAACGCCGCCTGATATCTTGGAAAACAAATCTTGGTTTTGAAGGAAAAAAGCCCCCAATGCCGAAGCAGTGAACCCTAGAAGCAGGAATACGGTGGAAAGCCCCATGACAAAGAACAAAGCTGCCATAATTGCACTGCGCCGCCCCTTACCGTCTTGGGCAATATCGTTGACGCTAACCCCGCTCATATAAGCAAGATAAGGAGGCACAATTGGCAAAACGCAAGGGCTGGCAAATGACACAAGCCCCGCGACAAGTGCCACGATCATCGCAGGCAGCAATCCTGCGTCTATTATATCGATTCCGAACATGACTTAGACCTAAACGCTGCGTTTGTCTTTTGCACTCAGCAAAAAGTCACATCTTCGTTTGAAGATGTGAAAAGACCCGCCGGTTCAGAGGCGGGTCTTGATTATTTAGCGGCCCATTGACCACCACCCTTTTCGCTTGGGCTTGTCTTTATCGACCGGCTTGACTTCCTCTATGATTGGATCGGCCTCGGCCACCGCTTCAGTCACAGGTTCTGGCTGCACTTCTGGTTCTGGATCAGCTTCCGCAGTTTCTTGCAAAACCTCTTCAGCCACAATCGCAACGATTCCCGTTTCGACCGCCGCCTCAGCTATAGTCTCGGCAGAGCCATCTTCAGGGGCCGCGTCCGCCTTGTTCTCAACAACTTCGGCAGGAGCATCTTCTGCAGTCGGAACGGCCTCCACGTCATCCTTCTTTTTCCGGGTCCGCGTTTTTCGGGTTCTGGTTTTCTTCGGCTTTTCTTCGGGTTCAGTAGTCGAGCTGTCTACGACATCGTTCGCAGCTGCTGCATCGTCCTTGGCGGGCTCAGAAGGTGTCTCAACTGTCTCATCTGCAACATTAGCTTCCGAGTCATTGTCATTTTCACCGCTTTCATCGCTTTGGGTTTCCCCATTGCCCGAGCTTTTCTTCCGACGACGCCGACGACGGCGTTTTTTTCGGGGCGATTCATCATCCGAAGCTTCTTCGACCACTTCTTCCGCCTCTTCGGCGTCGGAATCAACAGCCTCCATGATCATGGAATCGACCGAGACAACCGGCATCTCAACTGCCGCTACATTGCGCGTTGCTGTCTTAAATTTTTCGATCGCAAAGTCCGGGCTTACCAAGCTAGGATCGCCCTCAACCCGAACCGACAT
Source organism: uncultured Rhodobacterales bacterium (assembly GCA_964453855.1). GTDB lineage: Bacteria > Pseudomonadota > Alphaproteobacteria > Rhodobacterales > Rhodobacteraceae > JASMHC01. Next base: position 57,784 of record CAYVRN010000002.1, on the reverse strand, counting down.
GCCATATCGGCTTTCGATCATTGCAATGTGTTCGCGCTTTTGGTTCATCAAATAGTTTGCAATCGCAATTGGCGCACGAACTAGCACCTCTTTAGTGCGCCCCCGTACGCCCTCTTCCTCAAGCTGACGCAGAATGGCCAACGAAAGGTTGTCATCCGAACGTAGCAACCCGGTACCGTGGCAGTGAGGGCACGGTTGGGTCGTTGCCTCAATCATACCCGGACGCAGACGCTGGCGGCTCATTTCAAGCAACCCAAAGCCCGAAATACGACCAACCTGAATGCGCGCACGGTCAGTTTTTAGCTTGTCTTTCAGCTTTTTCTCGACCGCCGCGTTGTTCTTACGCTCTTCCATGTCGATGAAGTCGATCACGATCAAACCGGCCAAGTCACGCAGTCTAAGTTGTCGTGCGACCTCTTCTGCGGCCTCAAGATTGGTTTTCAGCGCGGTCTCTTCAATTGAACCTTCTTTGGTCGCTTTACCCGAGTTAACATCAATTGCCACAAGCGCCTCGGTCACGCCGATTACAATGTAGCCGCCCGATTTCAACTGAACCGTCGGGTTGAACATACCGCCCAAATAGCTTTCGACCTGGTAGCGGGCAAACAAAGGCAGGCCGTCCTGATATTGTTTCACGTTCTTTGCGTGCGACGGCATGATCATTTTCATGAAGTCTTTCGCAACGCGATAGCCACGATCGCCTTCAACCAAAACCTCGTCTATTTCGCGGTTATACAAATCGCGGATCGAACGCTTGATTAGGTTGCCTTCTTCATAAATTTTGGCGGGTGCAACCGACTGCAATGTCAGCTCACGGATTTGCTCCCACAGGCGTTGTAAGTATTCATAGTCACGCTTGATCTCGGCCTTGGTGCGTTTAGCTCCGGCGGTACGCACAATCAGCCCGGCACCCTGAGGCACATCAATGCTGTTTGTGATTTCTTTGATTTTCTTGCGATCCGCTGCGTTGGTGATTTTGCGGCTAATCCCGCCACCACGCGCCGTGTTAGGCATCAGAACGCAATAGCGGCCTGCAAGAGACAGATACGTTGTCAGAGCTGCCCCTTTGTTGCCGCGTTCTTCTTTGACGACCTGCACCAGAAGGATCTGGCGCACCTTGATGACTTCCTGAATTTTATACCGCTTCGGACGCGCTTTGCGCACCGGACGAATATCTTCTTCGTCATCGTCATCCGCAACGGATTCGATGCTTTCGTCTAGTGCTGCTGCATCACGACCACGGCGAGACGAGTTTTCCAATGTCTCGTCGTTATGATCATCTTCAGTGCCAACCGACGCAGTATCTTCATTTACGACCTCGGAATCTTCAGTAGCAGGTGTATCGTCTGCGGCTTGTTCATCTCTTGTGATGTCTACAGTTTCAGTAGCTTCATCACCAGAAGACGTATCATCTTCCACCGCCTCAATCGCTACCTCGGCATGTTCGTTAGAGCTACCAATTGTGGCAGCATCCGAAACAGGGACATCGTCCGCCTGAGCGGTCTCGGTGTTCTGGTTATCAGAATTGGTGACGACTTCTGAATCTGCCGCATCAACCAATACAGCTTCTTGTTCTTGATCATTCTCGTCTTCGCCAAGATCAATCGTTTCCATGCCCTTGATTTCCGGGCTTTCAACTTCTTTGGTTTCGACGGGATCATTGCTTTTGGAACGAGCCGCCTTTGATCGCGAACGGCGTCGCGGTGTTTTCTTAGGCTTTTCGTCTTCTTCTTCAGCTGCCTTTTGCGCTTCTGCATAAGCGCGCTCTTCTTCCATCAAAGCTTCGCGGTCAGCGACCGGAATCTGATAATAATCTGGATGGATTTCTGAAAACGCCAAGAAACCATGACGATTCCCGCCATAGTCTACAAAGGCCGCCTGCAAAGACGGTTCGACGCGCGTTACTTTTGCTAGATAGATATTGCCAGCAAGCTGACGTTTGTTTTCGGATTCAAAGTCAAATTCCTCAACCTTGTTTCCGTCGACCACCACAACGCGGGTCTCTTCCGCGTGGGTGGCATCGATAAGCATTTTCTTGGCCATGTTATCCGTTCACACCGCAATAAACGCCCGCGTCCCGAAGGAGCGAGGCGTCTTGGGTGATGTATATTAAGGGCAATTTCAGCGGACGGTACGACGGCAGTGCCGCTTGCGGTCCCTGCTCTGTCTCTCAGTCTCGTCTCGCGTTTCATCGCGTTTCTTCTCCGACGCTTGCTAAAGCGCCCATTTACGGCCCGGTTTCCGGGCAAACTTCCAACCCCTTAGGGCAGTATCGGTCTGTCAATATCGGTGGTCTGTTCGTCACACCGGTGACAGCGAATCTCAAATCAGGTCATGCGCATATATCACAGAGCTCTGCACTGACTATCCTAATTGCACCACAGGTCAAAAGACAATGGGCAAAATTCATTCCGAAAGCATCGATCAGTCGACATTATAAATAATCCGCCCGTTGCAGGCCATATTTCGCCATCTTCTCGTTCAACGTGCGACGGGGCAAACACAACTCATCCATGACACTGGCGATCGATCCTTTATGACGACGCATCGTATTGTCGATTAACATACGTTCAAACGCTTCAACGTGTTCTTTCAAGGGCTTACCCTCGTCAGTGACAACGTGATGGACCTCTTCGTCACCACCCTCCAGCAGCAGCGAAGCAATTGATCCAGAGCCACGCCGGTTCTGCAAAACGGCACGTTCAGCGACATTAATAAGCTGTCGAACATTCCCCGGCCATGGAGCCTGTAAAATTTGAGCAGCCTCTTGGCCCGAAAGTTTTGGGGCATTGCAACCATATTCTTCGGCAAACTCCTCTGTGTACCGCGAGAACAGCGTGAGGACATCGTCTCCCCGCGCACGTAGTGCCGGAAGTTTAACGTGCAGTGCAGCCAATCGGTAAAATAGATCAGAGCGCAAACTATCCTTACAATCTTGTCCGGAGTCTCCGCCGTTGCACACAGCAATGACACGGGTTTCGGCAGGTGTCCCTTGGTCATTCAGCGTTGTCAGCAAACGAGCTTGTACTGCCTCAGGCATACTTTCCACATCTTCTAACAACAGGGTGCCACCGCGCGCCTCTTCTATGGCAGGCAAACGTTGTTCGTCATCCAACATCGGACCAAACAAACGATGCGCCAGTGCATCCACATCCAAAGCCGAGCAGGATACGACGACGAACGGCTTTCTAGCTCGTGCCCCCGCAGCGTGCAGCGCATGTGCAACGAGGGTTTTGCCAGTGCCAGTCTCCCCCTCGATCACCACATGGCCATCCGACTGACCCAGATCCAGAATATCTTCGCGCAGACGCTTCATTTCCGCACTGTTGCCGATCAATTTTTCCACAATCTTACCGCCGCTCGACAGCTCACTACGAAGGGCGCGATTGTCCAGCAAAAGCCGTCGGCGGTTCATTGCTTGCCGCACAAGTTTGGACATGCGCTCGGGATCAAACGGTTTTTCCAGAAAGTCAAAAGCCCCCAAACGCATCGCTTCGACGGCCATCGGGACATCACCGTGGCCAGTGATCATAATTACAGGCAATGCGCTGTCCGAAGCTTTCAATCGGCGCAACAACTGCATACCGTCGATGCCCGGCATTTTAATATCAGTAACAACAATTCCTGGATAGTTTGGTCCAAGAACCTTCAGAGCGTCCTCAGCCCGTGCAAAGGTTTCAGTTTCGTACCCTGAAAGTGCCAGCCACTGCGAAATTGACTGCCGCATATCCTGCTCATCGTCGATGATTGCGATTTTATTAACTTGTGCCATTGCCTGTTTCGCCCGCTTTTGGGTCTTCTATATAAATAGGTAGCTGCATCTCGAATACAGCCCCACTGCCTTCACCATTATGGGCGGTCAATCGCCCACCCATGTCGTTTACGATGCCCGAGGAAATCGCCAAACCAAGCCCCACCCCGTCGCCAGGTTGCTTAGTGGTAAAAAACGGCTCGAAAAGCTGATCCAAGTCTTCAATACCTGGACCATTGTCGCGCACAGCCACCACAACCATTTCACCTGCAGAAAGTATGATATCGATCTTGGGTTCTTTGACGCCTTTGGTAGCGTCCAATGCGTTGCGAAGCAGATTGACCAAAACCTGTTCGACCCTTAACCGATCACCAAGGATCACAACCGGTTCATCTGGCTCAACTACCGAAAGCCGGACTTCGCGCTGCTTTAACTGGGGTTCCATCATAGAGAGAACCGAAGCCACAACCGGCCCCAAATCAATCGGGCGAAACTCGTCCCCGCCTTTTCGGGCATAGGATTTAAGCTGTCTGGTGATTGCTGTCATCCGCTCGATCAAACCGTCAACCCGTTGAAAAGATGACAGCGCCTCTTCCGGCCTGTTTCGCCGCAACAGTAGTTTTGCCCCTGCAAGGTAGGTTTTCATTGCGGCCAAAGGCTGATTCAATTCATGACTGATTGCCGCAGACATTTCGCCCAAAGCCGCCAGTTTAGAGCTTTGCGCGATAGTTTGCTCTGCCACGGCAAGGTTTTTTTGAACCCTTTCGCGCTCGGCGATCTCACGTTGCAACTGCGCGTTCAACATACGCAATTCAGCAGATTCACGCTGGAACAACGCCATTCGCAATGCGTTTTTCCTGCTAAGAACGTAGAACCCTAAAGCAAGTAAAATTGCAAAACCCATAATTTCAAGAGCAATGACGGCGTTCACTCTTTCGCGAATGCTGGCATATTTCGTGAAGCTGGTGATCGTCCATCCCTGAAACGGCACCGATTGGTTGCGACGCATCACCGCTTCACCTTGCAAATATGCATCCGGAGGAAGGGCACTCCAATCCGACGTTAAACGTAGCGCGCGCTCTATCGCTCCCTCTGGGGTTTGACGGCGTAACGCTGCAGCAACCGTTAAGCCGCGCCATCTTGGTTCGGTCGCCAGGATAATTTGCCCGTCGGAATCTGTCACAAGAACCGCGTCCGAGATTCCGGCCCATGCATTTTCAAATCTATGCAACCCGACTTCGGCCACGATTACGCCGCGTGCGTTTCCTTCGGCCTCCATCGGGCGGGAATATGCGAACCGGAACCGTCCGTTTTCGTCGCGCTTTATCGAAAAAACCGTTCGATTTTCTGAAATTGCGCGTTGGAACCACGGCTCGTCCTGTTCATTTCGGCCAATATTTTCGGCCTCGGTCGCAGCCACAACCAAGCCGGACGCATCTGCAAGCGTAAGAGCGGCGATACCGATTTCATCCCAATAGGACACCAACCGTTCGGACATGCCCTCGTAGTTTCCAGTCTGGAGAGCCTGCAACAGATCAGCGTCGCGTGCCAGAATTTGTGGAACGACGGAATTCCTCTGCAACTCGCTGAGCAAACTGGCGGAATAAAGTGCGAGCCGAAGATCAGCTCGATTGCGTGTAGACTCAGTAAATCTTTGGGTCAGCCATGCGTTAGTCACCCAGACCGAGGCAGTAAATGCAACGATCAGGGCGATAACAGCCACACGAAACAGCACGATAGTGCGGCTCGCGCCCCGTGTTTTCAATGAAGTTCCCGTCACTTGCGCCATGACCTTATGCTAGCGCTGTGCGCGAAGGCGTTCAATCAGGCGGTTGTCATCTGGTCCAGCATTGAGCGGAACAGCGCCACTCCGTCGGTTCCACCGTGGCCGTTGTCTACCGACCGCTCTGGGTGAGGCATCATTCCAAGGACACGCTTATTGTCCGACAGGATGCCCGCGATGCTTTCCATCGAACCATTCGGGTTGTCCGCGTAACGGAAGGCTACACGCCCCTCTCCGTTCAACCGCGCTAGCACATCCGCATCGGCATTATAATTGCCGTCATGGTGCGCCACCGGGATGCTAACGGTCTGTCCGTTCCCATAGCCAGCAGTAAATGCGCTATCCGTAGTCTCAACGGTCAGGTCCACAGATTTGCAGATGAACTTTAAGTTCGCATTGCGCATCAACGCGCCCGGCAACAAACCTGTTTCAGTCAAAACCTGAAAACCGTTGCAAATCCCAAGAACGTAGCCACCCTTGTCGGCGAAATCCACGACCGACCGGCAGATCGGCGAGTTTGCGGCAATCGCCCCGCAACGCAAATAATCGCCGAACGAGAACCCACCAGGTATTCCAATGATATCTATGTTGTCAGGCAGCGTCGTGTCTTTATGCCAAACACGGCTAACCTTGGCTCCTGCGTTTTCAAACGCGACAGCCAAATCGCGATCACAGTTTGATCCGGGGAAAGTAATGACGGCAGCGTGCATGTCTGGCACTCCTTCAGGACGTGAAATCAGTGATAACCGCAACACCGGGTGCCGCGGGGCCGTCGAAAGCGGCCAATTCTTCAGTTGCTTTGCTTAAAGGGATACGTCGCGCAATCATAGGCATCAGATTGACCGCGCCGCTTTCAATCAGCGACAGCAGACTTGGATAACGCCAGCTAGGCATCCCGCGTGTTCCGTAAATCGCAAGTTGGCCCGAGTAGACAACATCCATCGGGATTTGCATCGTGGTCTCAGCGCCCGCAGGCATTCCCACCTGAACCATCCGACCCATCTTTTTCAAACTGCGCATTGCACCTACAGTCGTGGCGGTTGCCCCAAGCGCTTCTAACGCGAAATCGGCACCACCATTGGTCGCCTTTTTGATCGCCTCGGCAGCATCTTCATCAGCACCATTAACCGTAAGGTCAGCTCCCAACCCCTTGGAAAATTTTAGCTTTTCATCAACGACGTCAACAAAAGCAACCCGCGCGCCAAGCGCTTTTCCAAGCAATAGCGCCGCAGTTCCAACACCACCGCCACCAAAAATGGCCAGCCACTCGCCCGGACGCAATGCCGCGCGACCGGTCAGAGCATGCCATGCGGTGGTCACACGACACCCAAGCGCGGCAGCGAGCGCCGGATCAATGGTGTCAGGTAGTTTTGTCAGATTGGCATCGGCAAAAGGCACTGCTATCTTTTCGGCAAAGGCCCCCGCCTGAGTGAACCCTGGCAGTGCCTGATCGGCGCAGATAGTCTGGTTTCCAGCGGCACAATCTTCGCATTGACCGCACGCCAAAATGAACGGAGCGATCACACGATCGCCAACGGACCAACGTTTAACGCCATCACCAATGGCAATCACTTCGCCGCAATATTCGTGCCCCGGGATATGCGGCATCTGAACCGCGTCACCACCTGACCAAACGTGCCAGTCAGACCGGCATACACCACACGCCAACACGCGCAGAACGACTCCTCCATCCGGTGCAACCGGATCGGGTAAGTCCACCAGCCTCAGGGGTTGGCGTACACCTGTCAGTTGGGCAGCGATCATTAGCCAAGCTCGATGTCGTAGCGCTCGATTACCGTGTTCGCCAGAAGCTTCTCGCACATGTCTTTGACCTGATCTTCAGTGGTCCCGTCTGCAAGATCTAGTTCAATGACTTTTCCCTGACGCACGCCTTCAACTCCGTCAAAGCCCAAAGCGCCAAGCGCGTGGCGCACAGCCTCGCCCTGTGGGTCCAGAACACCATTTTTAAGCATCACGTGCACACGTGCTTTCATCGTCTTAGTCTCCAGTTGCAGGATTTCCTGCTTCTTCTTGGCTCAAATACTCAAAAAACTGCGCCCCAAATGGGGCGCCAATTTTCAGTTGATCAAAGTGGGTTTGTTGATCGGCGTCGCACCTTGAGGCATCACGCCCAAGCGACGCGCGACTTCGGTGTAAGCATCCGTCAAGCTTCCCAGATCGCGGCGGAACACGTCTTTGTCCAGTTTCCGACCTGTTTCAATATCCCACAAACGGCAGCTATCTGGGCTGATTTCGTCAGCTACGACCAACCGTTGGAAATCGCCTTCATAGACGCGACCGATCTCGATTTTGAAATCAATCAGTTTGATGCCGACGCCATACATCAGGCCGGTCAAGAAATCGTTGACCCGCAGAGCAAGGCTTAGGACGTCGTCCATATCCTGTTGGCTGGCCCACCCAAACGCAGCGATATGCTCTTCCGTCACAAGCGGATCGCCTAGCTTGTCGTCCTTATAGCAATACTCGACAATTGGACGCGGAAGTTGCGTACCTTCCTCGATTCCCAAGCGTTTTGACATAGTGCCGGCGGCATAGTTGCGCACGATAACCTCAAGCGGGATGATTTCGCACGACCGCACCAACTGCTCGCGCATATTCAAACGCTTCAGAAAGTGAGTCGGCACGCCAACATTGTTCAGCCCGATCATGAAGAACTCGGACAGGCGGTTGTTCAGAACACCCTTCCCATCGATAACGTCCCTCTTTTCCGCATTGAATGCGGTGGCATCGTCCTTAAAGTACTGAACAATTGTGCCCGGCTCGGGTCCTTCGTAAAGGATCTTAGCTTTGCCTTCGTAGATTTTCTTGCGACGTGCCATTGGAACTCCGATGATAAAGCGGCTCCAGCACCGCTTGCAGACATGGCGCTCTATAGGCCAAGCCTGCCACGGGGGCAAGCAACGCAAAGGGGTTTGCGCATTACAGGATGCGGCAAATTTTGCGACTTTCAAATTGAATCGGGGCTTTCTGTTGCGTTGCAGCAAAATTTTGGTCATATCACAAGGGACACATTCCACCGGAGGGTAAAATGACCACCTTTGATGATCGCGAACACGCATTCGAAGCCAAATATGCGCATGATGAGGACATGAAGTTCAAAGCCAATGCGCGGACCCATAAGTTGACTGGCCTTTGGGCGGCAGAGTTGCTGGGCAAGTCAGGCGAAGCCGCTAATGAGTACGCCATTGAAGTCGTAAAAGCCGACTTTGAAGAGCCAGGCCACGAAGACGTCGTCCGCAAGCTTGTGGCTGACCTCGGCGATAAAGCCAGCGAAGATGAAATTCGCGCGAAGATGGCCGAAATGGCCATTGTCGCTGAAGATCAGATGATGGGTGAAGCCGAGTAATTACCTGCATCTACCGGAATAGAAAAGCGTCCAAGATGTCTTGGGCGCTTTCTCTTGACTAAAACTCATAACCTTCATGACGATTATGAATTTGAGAATTCGACGGGCGACTGCCACATCGAATCTAACACATAATGCACAAAGGGCTTTCAATGACCGATCTTCTAAGCAAACTTCTGGGCGAGCGAGACTGGTTGCTAGCCGATGGAGCAACCGGCACCACCTTGTTTGCCATGGGGCTTCAGGCCGGCGATGCGCCCGAACTGTGGAACACCGAACATCCCGACAATATTCGCAAGCTCTATCAAGGTCCGGTTGACGCCGGCAGCGATCTTTTCTTGACCAATAGTTTCGGCGGGTCAGCCGCTCGCTTGAAACTCCACGGTGCCCAAAACCGTGTGCGCGAACTTAATCGTGTTGCTGCTGAACTCGGGCGCGATGTGGCGGATAAAGCAGGCAGACCTGTTGTTGTTGCCGGTTCTGTCGGCCCGACAGGCGAAATTTTTGCGCCCATGGGTCAGATGACCCACGAACTGGCAGTCGAAATGTTCCACGAACAGGCCGAGGGCCTAAAGGAAGGCGGCGCGGATGTGCTTTGGCTGGAAACGATTTCAGCCCCCGAAGAGTACCGCGCAGCGGCAGAAGCCTTTGCTTTGGCTGGCATGCCTTGGTGCGGCACGATGAGCTTTGATACCGCCGGACGCACCATGATGGGCCTGACCAGCGAAGCTATGGTTGAAATGGTCGAAAGCCTTGCCAACCCGCCCTTGGCCTATGGTGCCAACTGTGGCACCGGCGCGGCAGACCTTCTGCGCACCGTTCTTGGGTTTACAGCACAAGGTGGCGCACGCCCTGTCATTGCCAAGGGAAACGCAGGCATCCCGAAATACGTAGACGGTCATATTTGTTATGACGGCACACCTGAACTAATGGCGGATTATGCCTGTATAGCACGCGATGCTGGCGCTACAATCATTGGCGGATGTTGCGGAACCCAGCCGCATCATTTGGAAAAAATGAAAGAAGCGCTCGAAAACCGCCTGCGTGCTGAGCGGCCAACACTAGAGCAGATCACAACCGTGATCGGCCCTTTTAGTTCGGAATCGGACGGCACAGGTGAACAAGCGGGCGGAGCTGATGCCGATGGCCGCCGCCGTTCGCGCAGACGCCGCACTTAACTAGCCCTTACGATGAAAGCTCTTAAATCGCGGCGGATACTTCCGTCGCGGTAACTGGTTTATAAAGCACTCGATCAGCACCAAGAACTTCAGCCATTTTCAAATAGTCTGTGGCGCTTGTACGTCCACCACCTGAGACGACGACGATCTTCGTATCGGGGTGGGTTTTTCGCATTTGCATAAGGACTTCCAACCCATCTTTTTCGGGCATAACGACGTCTGTAACCACGATGTCAAATGAGTTTGTTTTGGTGGCTTCGATCCCAAGCGCACCGTTAGATGCCGCCTGAACCTGATGCCCTGAACTACTTAGAACGATCTGAAAAGTTTCCAAAACCGTCTCATCATCATCTATGATTAAAACATTTGCCATTCACACCCCAAAAGCTTGCAAATCCCATCTTATTCAGCAGGAAGAACTACAGTAAATGTGGTGCCCACGTCCACGGCTGTTTCAAAACAATGTCTCCTTTGACCTCAGCAATCAACGACTGAACCTGCCACATTCCCAATCCGGTGCCAGAACCCACTTCTTTGGTTGTGAAAAAAGGTTCGAAAATCCTGGACTTGTCGCTGTCAGAGATCCCCGATCCTTGATCCGAAACCGTTATCGTCACGGTTTTCGCGTCATGATCGCTTCTTCCGACCGTTACGCCAATTGCCCCGTGGCGCCCCTCCATAGCTGCAATGGCATTCGAGAACAGGTTGACGACAATCGTCTCAACATTTTCCCAAGCCAAATGGATCTTGTTGAAGTCGTCTTTGACATCAATGTTCAAACTGATAGCGGATGGGCACGTAATGCTAATAAACTAGACAAGCTCACGCACCGACTCCGGCCCACGGAACGATCCCTGATCTTGCTCATTTCTTCGAGAAAACTTTAGAACCTGGCGCACTGTGGCCCGCGCCCTCTCAGCTCCGGCCAAAATAAGCTCAAACTGACGTTTCCGTGGATCATCTGCCGCGGCTGTGGACAGCGTTAGTTCGGACAATGCAATCACCGGCTGAAGCTGATTGTTCAACTCATGCGCCATACCTCCGGCAAGTGTGCCCAAGGATTCAACCTTGCGCAGGTGGCTTAGCTCACGCTCTATAATCATATTCCGGCTTGATTCTTTTGCAGCCTCGTTTGCCAGTCTGAAAGCGTACCACATAAGTGGCAAAGGCAAGACGATGAAAAACAAAACGATTTCGTCCAGATCCCAGTCTTCATGTGCCCGAGAATACTCGTAAAACCACTCGAATCCTTCGTAAGCCACAAGAAAACCCCAAAAGATCAAAACGAGCAATGCAACGTACAGGGCATCCCGAGATCTCTGCTCTTTCAAGATTCTCTGATTAAGTAGGCGTAAAAACTTTCCCATTTCTTCCCCGTAACCAATCCGAATTGTACACTAAATGCTCAAAGCGGTTGCGAAAAGGAAAACGACATACATACTGGTTTCATGTTTTCTCTAAGCCTGGATTTCTCATCAAAAACATGAAGAAATTGACCTCGTCATAAAAGTTTTCGGACTGTAAGTCGGTTGCGTAGCAGCCTATGTCGCAATTCGGACAGTGCGTGTTTCAAAAAACGCGAAAAGGTCGAATTGACGCACTACACTGCGCTGCGCAGCATTATTAGAGGATTTTGCGAATGTCTGACGAAGAAGACGATATCATCCTGTCGGAACTGGACGACGAGGAACTGGTTCAACAGATGTTCGACGACCTTTACGACGGTCTAAAAGAAGAGATCGAGGAAGGGGTCAACATCCTGATCGAGCGCGGTTGGGCGCCTTATGATGTTCTAACCAAAGCACTGGTTGGTGGTATGACCATCGTTGGCGCAGACTTCCGTGACGGTATCCTGTTTGTTCCCGAAGTACTTCTGGCCGCAAATGCGATGAAGGGTGGCATGGCCATTCTTAAGCCGCTTCTTGCTGAAACCGGCGCGCCTCGTATGGGCTCGATGGTAATCGGCACCGTCAAAGGCGACATCCACGACATCGGCAAGAACCTTGTTTCGATGATGATGGAGGGTGCGGGCTTTGAGGTATACGATCTGGGCATCAACAACCCTGTCGAAAACTATCTTGAAGCATTGGAAGAACATAAGCCTGACATACTAGGCATGTCAGCCCTTCTGACAACCACGATGCCGTACATGAAAGTCGTGATCGACACTTTGGTCGAACAAGGCAAGCGCGATGACTATATCGTTTTGGTGGGCGGAGCGCCTTTGAACGACGAGTTTGGCAAAGCTATCGGTGCAGATGCATATTGCCGTGACGCGGCCGTGGCAGTTGAAACCGCAAAAGACTACGTCGCGCGCAAGCACAACTCGATGTAATCCGGCGACTATAGACGCTTTCAGGGCCGCGGTCGCATCGACCAGCGGCCCTTTTCGTAAGGTGCTCCATGCCCAACTCTTTCCTTCCCGACGATTCCACTCTGACAAGTCAAGGCCTAAAGCCCAACGGTCGCGGCAAGGTATTGTTGATCGCCTGCGGCGCACTTGCCCGCGAGATCATCGCCCTACGCGATGCGAACGGCTGGGATCATCTGGACCTGACCTGTCTACCCGCGATTCTTCATAACTCTCCCGATAAAATTACCGATTCCGTACGTGCCTCAGTCATAAAGTGGCGGGAAAAATATGATGACATCTTTGTTGTCTATGCCGACTGCGGGACCGGAGGATTGCTGCAAAAGGCCTGCGAAGAAATGGGGGTAGAGATGCTGGAGGGGCCGCACTGTTATTCCTTTTTTGAAGGCAATGCGCGATTTGAAGAAATTGGCGAGGTTACAGCTTTTTACCTGACTGATTTTCTGACCCGCCAGTTTGAGTCCTTTGTATGGAAACCGCTAGGTCTCGACCGCCACCCCCAGCTGCGCGAGATGTATTTCGGGCACTATGAAAAGCTGGTCTACCAGTCTCAGACCATCGACCCTCACCTATTAGAACTTGCTCGCAGTCATGCTGAACGAATGGGTCTGGCATTTGAACATCGCCATACAGGATACGGCGATCTGCAAGCCGAGCTAGCACGCATCTGAATCAAAAAGGCCGCCCCAAACAGAGCGGCCTTTAGATCAATGATCGCTGAGGATTAACCTTTGCGCGACAACGCCTTCCAGCCGCCCGAAATGATCAGAGCCGCCAGAATTGCTTTCACTGCGTCGCCGATCAGGAACGGTGCCATGAAGTAGGTCCAATAGTAGGCGCCAAACTCGCGACCAATCCAACCAGCTTCGATACCCGAAAGGTTGGCCAGTGACATCGGCCAAGCAATGCCCGGAATGTAGAGTAGAGCCGACGCAGCGATACCAGCAACCGCTGTGCCTAGAACCCCTTTAGCCAGACCTTTCTCAGCCGCAAATCCAACCAGCCACGCAAGACCTACGAAACCAACAAGGAATCCAGCAGTCGGACCAAAGAATGCTGCGCCATTCATAGCGTTCGCAAAAACCGGCAAGCCGATAGCGCCCTCGACTAGGTAAGCGACAACAGTCAACGCTCCCAAGCGCGAACCGAAGGTCAAACCTACCAGCATGATTGCCAATGTTTGCAGCGTCATCGGAACCGGATACATCGGCACGTTAACCTGAGCCGCAACAGCAATGAACAACGATCCACCCAGAACGAGTGCTGCTTTGTTCAAAAGGCTGTCAGTGTTAATAAGTGTATTCTGGCGAGCCATTGGGTTTTCCCTTCCCTTGTGTAAAGCTTTCCTGACTTTTTCGCTGCAACTGCGAAAAAGTCAAGAGAAAGCCCTTGATTTACGCCGCGACCAATGGAAATTGCGCTTATGACACAGGATACACAAAAACCCGTCGCTCTGATCACTGGGGCTTCCCGAGGGCTGGGCGCTGCATTGGCGCTTGAGCTTGCGAAATCGCATCACATTGTTGCCGTTGGCCGCACCACAGGTGCCCTGGAAGAACTTGATGACCGCATCCGACAAGCCGGAGGGGACGCCACACTTGCGCCTATGGATATCCTTGTTGAAGAGGCCATGGCACAGCTATGCCGATCGATCTTCGACCGTTGGGGTGGAATTGCCGTTTGGGCCCATGCGGCCATTCACGCGGCCCCGTTGACCCCGGCTGCGCATCTTGGCTGGAAAGACTGGGACAAATCCATAGAGATAAACGCCAAAGCAACTGGCCGCCTGATCCCCTTCATTGCACCACTTTTGGGTGAGACTGGTCAGGCACTGTTCTTCGACGACCCACATGGCGGGGAGAAATTCTTTTCTTCCTATGGTGCAAGCAAAGCCGCACAAATTGCGATGGCACAAAGTTGGGCGAACGAAACGGCATCAACCGGACCCAAAGTTCATATCCTGTCCCCCAGCCCGATGCCTACAGCGACGCGCGCACGCTTCTTTCCCGGCGAAGATCGGGCACCGCTTGCAGATCCTGCGTCTGAAGCAAAGCGTCTACTTGCAAGCATCAACTTGGTCTAAATTCGGCAATTCACCAAAACCAAACCGTTGCATTTAAGAATCGCATCGCCGGAACATCGCAAGCACGGCAGTCGTGGGGTTGCCGCACGATTCCTCGTGCCCTAATACCATCTGCGTCAAACAAAGGGGCAAGACATGCGAATTCTGATTACCAATGATGACGGCATCAATGCGCCGGGGCTGTCGGTTCTTCAGGAAATTGCCAATGACATCGCCGGTCCAAATGGAGAAGTTTGGACTGTTGCCCCCGCTTTCGAACAATCCGGTGTCGGGCACTGCATTTCATATACTCATCCGATGATGGTCGCCAAAATGGGTGAACGTCGTTTCGCGGCCGAAGGCAGCCCCGCAGATTGCGTTTTGGCAGGCGTTGGTGACGTCATGAAAGATTGTCCCCCTGATCTGGTTTTGTCCGGCGTAAACCGCGGAAACAACTCGGCGGAAAACGCGCTTTACTCGGGAACTCTCGGCGGCGCGATGGAGGCAGCATTGCAAGGCATCCCTGCTATTGCAATGTCGCAATACTTGGGACCCGCTAATTACAACGCCGAAGACCCGTTTGAAGCATCGCGCGTTCACGGCGCCGCAACCATCCGTGCGCTGCTAAATGGCGGCTTCGACTTCGTGGGCGACTATCAGCTTTTTTACAATGTCAACTTCCCGCCAGTACCCGCAGCAGAGGTTCTGGGAACACGTATCGTTAAGCAAGGTATTCGCAAAGGTACCAAATTCGGGGTTGAGCCGCATCAATCCCCCTCTGGCCGCCGTTTCCTTTGGATCAAAGGCGGAGACCAGCGTGCACCCGTGGAACCCGACACCGATGCCAGCGCCAATCTCGAGGGCTATATATCGGTGACCCCCATGCGTGCAGACCTGACCGACCATGCAGTCTTAGAGGCTTTGAAAGGTCAGTTCGCATGACCACCCTTTCGCCCGAAATCACGATGCAATTTCTTTACGCCCTGCGTGCCCAGGGTGTAACCGACAAGCGCGTGCTTCAGGCAATGGAGCGCATCAACCGATCCACGTTCGTACATTATCAAAACGAGCGTGCATTTGACGACGTGCCACTGCCGATCAACTGCGGACAAACCATCAGCCAGCCGTCGGTAGTGGGCCTTATGACGCAAGCGTTGAAGGTGCAGCCCCGCGACAAAGTTCTCGAGGTCGGCACCGGCTCGGGATATCAGGCAGCGGTCCTCTCACAGCTCGCCCGCCGCGTCTATACGGTCGAACGCTTTTCGCGACTGGTGAGTGAAGCCAAAGCGATTTTCGAACAACTTGATCTGGGTAATATCACAACGGTTCTGGGCGATGGCAGCTTTGGTCTACCTGATCAGGCCCCTTTTGATCGCATCCTTGTGACAGCCGCTGCCGAAGACCCCCCAGGCCCGCTCTTGGCGCAATTGAAAATAGGCGGTATCATGGTGGTGCCCGTCGGGCAGTCGAATGCGGTCCAGAGCCTCATAAAGGTCACACGCAGCGAAGACGGGTACGAATACGAAGAATTGCGTGATGTGCGCTTTGTCCCTTTGGTCGAAGGTATCGGACGCGAGTAGGTAGGTTAAACCGGACTGGCCATGCGGCCGGGTCTGAGGGCAAGGAACAGGATCATGATCCGGCATTATAAATCAGGACTTAGACTTGTGGTTGGCGTTTCGGCGCTAGCTCTCATCGCGGCGTGTGCAGATGGCCCGATGGACGTCGACCTGCGCGGTGGCATGGGAGGCATCGATACATCAGACGCGATCAAAGCAGCTGCCGCACCGCGTCCTGAACCTGACAACCGCGGTGTGATTTCCTATCCTAGTTATCAGGTGGCTGTGTCCATGCGCGGCGACACCGTTGCCGACGTGGCCGGACGAGTAGGTATCGGCGCTGCTGCATTGGCCAGCTACAACGGTTTGAAGTCAGACGACGTTTTGCGTGCGGGCGAAGTGCTTGTTTTGCCCTCTCGGGTATCAGAGCCCTCACCCTCAACAGGTGCTATTAGTAGTGGCCCGATCCGCCCGATTTCAGATATCGACATTACAGAACTGGCGGGCGCTGCGCTGGACCGAAACGAAATGCCAGCGGACGCTAACGCTGCCACTTTGGGACAAAGCACTTCCATGCAGGTTCTTCCGCAAACTGGCTTGGAACCCATTCGGCACCGTGTAGAACGCGGCGAGACAGCCTTTACAATCGCGCGCCTGTATAATGTCTCTATCCGCTCGCTTGCCGATTGGAACGGGCTGGACGCCGATTTCACCATCCGCGAAGGACAATATCTACTGGTTCCCGTCATTCCTCGAGCGGGTGAAACAGATAGGACTGACGTCTACACCCCACCCGCTACAGCTGCTGAAACTCGTGTAACAGCTTCCGTGGTAACAGAAACAGCAGCACAGACCGAATCCGCGTCGACAACGAAGGTTGCAGAGGAAACACCTCAACAGAAGACCTCAACAACCGCCCAGGCTACGGACAACACGCCACAGACTAAGAGCGTAGCCCAATCCAGCGGCAGCCGCTTGGGCTATCCGGTCCAAGGTGAAATCCTTAAGCCATATGAAAAAGGTGTGAACGAAGGCGTGGATATTGCAGCCACAGCCGGTTCAGATGTCCGCGCGGCTGAGGCCGGAACTGTCGGTGCCATCGTTCAGGACACCAACGGTGTTGACATCATAGTAATCAAACACTCGGGCAATCTGCTAACTGTGTATACGCACGTGGATAACCCGTCCGTTGTCAAAGGCGACCGCGTTTCCCGAGGTCAGGTTATTGGCAAAGTCCGAGCCGGAAGCCCGTCTTTCGTGCACTTTGAAGTTCGCTTGGGGTCAGACTCGGTCGATCCGATGGATTATTTGAAGTAGTACCCGAATGGGCGCCGCCTCACTCGACTATGGCAACTTACCCTGAGTGCTTAGAAAAGATAAAATTGTTTAGTTGATTTGTACGCCTTTGCGGCCTGCGAGATCAATAAAGTATTGCCATGCAACGCGACCCGAGCGTGATCCTCGCGTGGCTTGCCATTCAATGGCTTCAGCACGCAATGTCTCATCGTCAATCTGCACGCCATAATGATCACAATAACCGCTGATCATCGCAAGATAATCATCCTGTGTACACGGATGAAAGCCCAGCCACAGGCCGAAACGATCCGACAGGGATACCTTTTCCTCAACCGCTTCGGACGGGTTAATCGAGGACGATCGTTCGTTCTCGATCATATCGCGAGGCATCAAATGGCGTCGGTTCGATGTTGCATAGAAAACCACATTATCGGGCCGACCTTCGATCCCGCCGTCCAGGACTGCTTTCAGCGACTTGTAATGCTGGTCGTCGTGGCTAAAGCTCAGGTCATCGCAGAACAGCAAAAAGCGATAATCCGACTCTCGCAGATGGTTCAAAAGGCGCGAAACACTTGGAAGATCTTCTCTTTGCATTTCGACGATCTTCAGAGGGATACCCTGTCGATTGACCTCGGCATGAATGGATTTGACCAGAGATGATTTTCCCATCCCCCGTGCACCCCACAAAAGCGCGTTGTTTGCGGGCAAACCTCGCGCGAATTGAAGAGTGTTTTCCAGCAACGTATTGCGCGACCGGTCGACGCCGATCAGCAGATCAATATCTATGCGGCTGACCTTTGTGACAGGTTCCAGCCTATCTGGGCTGACATGCCAGACGAAGGCGTCCGCTGCGTCGAAATCAGGAGACGCCAAAGGCGCTGGAGCCATTCGCTCCAACGCCTCGGCGATGCGGATCATGGGATCAGTCGTCATCCTCGTCGAATTCCTTCATCAGAGGGTCATCAAACTCTTCGTCGTCGTAATAGCCATCTTCGCGCAACTGGTCGTCGCGTTTTTTCTCGACCATTTTGACCAGCCAGATCGAAATTTCGTACAACCCGTAGACCACTACAAATAGGATCACCTGTGTCACGACATCCGGAGGCGTAACCAAAGCGGCAAGAACAAGTATGCCCACGATCGCATATTTTCGCACATTGACCAGACCTTCGGCGCTGACCAAACCTGCCTTGCCCATAAGGGTCAGCAAAACCGGCAATTGGAAACACAGACCAAAGGCCACAATCATTTTCAGCGTGATATCAAGGCTTTCATTCACCTTACCGTTAAAAACGATGTCGATACCGGTATCTTCGACCGCTTGCGTGACATCTCCACTTGAGGCCATGAAGGCCGATACGAAAGACGGAAGATCCGCAAAACCCAGAAAGAAAGCCATCGCCATTGGAACGACGACGAAATGCGCAAATGCCGCCCCCAAAAGGAACAATACTGGAGAGGCAACCAAAAACGGTAGGAACGCATTTTTTTCGTTCTTATAAAGGCCAGGCGCCACAAAGCGCCACAACTGCGTAGCAATTACCGGAAACGACAACGCAAGTCCGCCGACCATAGAGATACGCACCAAAGTGAAAAAGTATTCTTGCGGTGCTGTATACTGCATCACAGGATCGGGATTGCCCAGCGCACGCATGGTTTTTTCAATCGGGACAAGCAGGAAATCGAGAATGTAGCCGCCAACGGCAAAGCAGAGAACCATACCGACCACAAAGGCAAGTACCGAGCGGATCAGACGAGTTCGAAGCTCGGTTAGGTGCTCGATCAGCGGTGCACTGCTGTCATCAAGATCTTCAGTCGTGCTCATGCCTGGTCCTCGGATTTTTCTTCAGCCTTAGCGGCTAGCGCCTCGGCCGCCAACTTTTCGGCCTCGGCTTCGATCTCTTCCGCCTTTTTCAAGGCTTCCTCGGCCTCACGTGCTTTACGTTCAGCGACTTTGCGGGCAGTCGCAGCTTGTATCTTTCGCGCATTTTCGGCGCGTTCGGCTGCCAGCTTTCCAGTCTCGCTTTCAGGGTCGAGGTCAAGCTTAGTAAAGCTCGTAGTCGCGTCCTTCACGCCCTGCAATGCTGTGTTCACAGGGTTTGTCGCCGCATTCAGTGTTTTCTGAATATCGCCAACGCCAGCCTGATCGGCCGCATCATTCATAGCCCGCGAAAACTCGCGCGCCATTCCCTTGGCCTTACCAACAAACTGTCCCATCTTTCGGAAAAGAATGGGTAGTTCTTTGGGACCAACGACAATTAACGCCACGATCCCAACGATCATCAGCTCGGCCCAACCCATGCCGAACATATGTTACGCCTTGTCTTTTTCGTCTTCGGGAGTCACGTCCTTAGCCGCTTCTGCGCTGGCCTCTTCCAGTTCCTTGGTGCCCTCGTTCACGCCTTTTTTGAAAGCGGTGATGCCTTTTCCTACTTCACCCATAAGCGAACTGACTTTGCCGCGACCAAACAGAACCAGAACTACAACGGCTATCAGAAGAAAGCCCATAGGGCCGATATTATTGAGCATGTTATCTCTCCTTATTCAAACATTCGGCTCCAACACCGAACACTGACTTTGTCTGCATAAGACCTAGCGAAGCGTCACAGAAGACAAAAGCGGAACCATTGCGATTTTCCTGCTGGTCCAAAGCAATTTCACCTGCAGATCCGATTGTGTTTTGCCTACTGACATGTTTTTGTCAGTATATGACCCGCTCTAGTCGCCTTTCACAAATCACATCGCTTTTGCAAGATGGCCGCATTCACCGTGCCGAGGACCTAGCTGATCATTTCGCTGTCAGTGTTCGTACGATATATCGTGACATGACACGCCTGAAGCATAGTGGCGTACCTCTTCAAGGCACCCCAGGTGATGGGTATAGGGCAACATCTGAAATAACCCTCCCACCGCTCAGCCTCACCGGCGCCGAACTTGAAGTGTTCCGGCTTGGTTTGTCGGTGGTCTCGGATGCTGGCGAGACCGAACAAAAAACGGCAGCGCAAAGCCTTTTGCAAAAGCTTGACCAGGCACTCGTCGAAGGTCCAACTCCGATATCTCCAATACAGCCCAGCCCCAATCTGCAGCAATATCTAAGCCTAATCCGCCAAGCGATCTCAACGCGTCAGAGGCTGCGTCTGAGCAAAGGTTCAAGCAATCAGATCGTTCGCCCGCTTCGGTTAGATTACTTCGGGCGGATTTGGCGTTGCATTTGCTGGAATGAAACACTGAATGACTTCGACGCACTTGTCGTGACCGACATCTCATATCTTAGCGCCCTACCCAGCCTGTTCGTTGACGAAGCAGGCAAAACCCTCAAAGACTATTTGACGACCTGATTTTCTTTTGTCTCAAAATATTTCGGAGGCGGGGGCAGCGCCCCCAAAAATGGTCAGAACGTCAAAACTTCCCGCTCGGTCACAATCATATCCAGCGGTTGATCGGTCTGCTCAAGCGGAAGATCTTCAGCCTCTTGTGCACCGAAAGCAAAGCCGATGGCCATTACTGGCCCTCGCGCTCGCAACCCCTCCAGCGTGCGGTCATAAAAGCCGCCACCGTAGCCTAATCGTCCACCATTCCGATCGAAGGCCACTAGAGGGACCACCACGATCTCTGGAATCATTTCCTCGCCCAGTGCTGGCACTTGTGCGCCGAATGGTCCATCAATCAAAGCACACTCTGGCTCCCATTTTGAAAACCACAGAGGTTGCCCCTCACCCCTGATCACAGGAACTCCGACGGGGCCATAGGCTGCCGCTTCCGACATTGCAGCCAAAGGAGAAATCTCGGTTCGAATCGGCATATAGCCCGCCACAGGAACGCCCCGATGCCCAGCCAAAATCTCAGACAATAGGCTTGCCTGTCCCGGTCCGTGCGTCTCAAACGCGGTTTTGCGCCGAGCGAAAGCCATCTTGCGGGCCGCGGTTTTAATTTCTGTTATTTCACTCACAGCAGAATCACCACCGCCAATCCAAGGAAGGCGAAAAAGCCCACCACATCCGTTACCGTTGTCACAAACGCGCCAGACGCAAGCGCCGGGTCAATGTCCATGCGTTCCAACAGCACCGGAATAACCGTCCCCGCCAGTCCAGCAACGACCAGATTAATAACCATCGCGGCAGCGATCACATATGCCAGATCGAAAGAGCCGAACCAAATCCACCCGACACCGCCCATCACAAGCGCAAAACCGATCCCGTTGACCAGCCCCACCAGAACTTCACGCCGGATAACCCGCCAAACGTTCGAACCTGTCAGGTCTTTGGTGGCAATGGCTCGTACCGCAACGGTCAAAGATTGCGTGCCCGCATTCCCGCCCATCGAGGCAACAATCGGCATCAGCACCGCCAAAGCAACCAGTTGACCAATTGCCTCCTCGAACTGCGCTATGACAAGCGATGCCAGAATTGCCGTCACCAGATTAACAGCCAACCACGGGAACCGCTGTTTGGTCGTCTCCAAAACACGGTCCGCAAGCGACCCCTCGCCGACACCAGCCAGACGCATGATGTCTTCTTCGTGGACCTCATCAAGCACGATCATAGCGTCGTCTATCGTAATCACACCAATTAACCGTTCGTCCTCATCAACGACGGGGGCAGAAATCAGGTGATATTGATTAAAAGCATATGCTACATCGTCTTCATGCTGAGTTACTGGAATGACCTGAAAGGTCTCTTCCGCAATCTCGGTTAGCTTGGTGCTGCGTTTCGAGCTCATCAACCGACCCAACGTGACCTGCCCGATTGGCGTCATCGACGGATCGACCAAAACCACGTGGTAAAACTGGTCAGGCAAATCTTCGGTTGACCGCAACTGGTCAATAGTATTGCCAACGGTCCAGTGCTCTGGCACCCAAACCACCTCGCGCTGCATCAAACGACCCGCGGTTTCCTCTGGATATGACAGCGACTGCTCAACTGCGACACGGTCGGCTTCTTCCAGAACCTCAAGGATCGCTTCTTGTTGTTCCTCCTCGAGATCTTCAAGAAGGTCGACAACGTCATCTGATTCCAGATCCCGTACCGCGTTCGACAGAACCTCCTGCGGCAGATACTCCAGCATGTCCTCGCGGACACCTTCGTCCATATCCGACAGAACATCCCCGTCCACAACATGCGGCGCCAGCCAAATCACTTCACGCCGCTGCGCGTCGTCCATCTGTTCCAGCGTATCCGCTATGTCTGCCGAGTGCATCGGCTCGAACAACTCGGCGATACGCTCCGCATCACTGCCAGCAATCGCATCACGAATTGCGTGGATCAATTGATTGTCCAGGGCGTATGCGTCGTCTGCATCATTGATCTGATCGCTCATACCGGACCTCCACGTGATTTGCTTGGAACATAAACAAGTGCTTCAAAAGGGAACAGGTCAAAGGCGAATTTACCTTTGGGATTCTGCTAATTATTTTCGCTCATGAAAGGATACCCTATGACCGGAACAATACTGCTTGGCCAAACCCTAAGTTTTAATGGCTCGCCCTTTGACGAAGGGACCGAAGCGATGGCTGAACACGAATCTTCAGGCGCGGTATATATCCTAGATGGACAGATTGCAGACGTAGGGCCCCGGGATCGTGTCCTGAAAGCACACCCCAAGGCACAAGTTCGCCCGTACGGCGATAAGCTGATCATGGCAGGATTTGTTGATGCCCATGTGCATTTCCCGCAAACGGCGATGATTGCCAGCTGGGGAAAGCGGCTGATTGATTGGCTGAACAGCTATACCTTCCCTGAGGAAATGAAATTTAGTGATCCAGAATATGCCGCTGAAATCGCGGCAAGATATCTGAATCTATCAACAGCACATGGCACCACGAGCATGTGCAGCTACGCCACAATCCATCCTGAAAGCGTCGAAGCATTTTTCAACGAGGCCCAAAAGCGGGGCCAACGAGTCATAGCTGGAAAAACTTGTATGGACCGCAACGCACCCGACGGGCTGCGTGATACGGCGCAATCGGCCTATGATGATAGCAAATCACTTTTGCAAAAATGGCAGAATGTCGACCGGATCAGTTATGCGATCACTCCTCGGTTTTCGCCAACCTCGACACCGGAACAACTCGAAGCAATGGGCGCACTCTGGGCAGAGCATCCAGAATGCCTGATGCAGACCCATCTTTCTGAGCAAACAGATGAAGTCGCATGGGTGAAAGAGCTGTTTCCCACCGCCCGCGATTATCTGGATACGTACGAGCAATTCGGCTTGCTGGGCAAAGGTGGGTTGTATGGGCACGCGATCTACCTGGAAGAACGCGAAAAAGCCCGCCTGCACGAAGTTGATGGCTCGCTAATCCACTGCCCGACATCGAACACATTTATCGGGTCGGGACTGTTCGATATGGCTGGTTTGATGGCTAACGGCCACCGCATCGGTCTGGCGACAGACACGGGCGGAGGTTCAAGCTTTTCAATGCTGCGCACAATGGCCGCTGCTTATGAAATCGGGCAGTTACGCGGCGTGCCCTTGCATCCATCACAACTATTGTGGTTGGCCACACAGGGTTCTGCCCGCGCACTGCACATGGATGACAAGATTGGCAACCTCGCCGTAGGACTTGAAGCGGACCTTATTATCCTTGATCTCGCTTCGACCCCTGCAATCGCACAGCGTCACGCCATGGCCAACGATATATGGGAGGCGATTTTTCCGACCATCATGATGGGCGACGATCGCGCTATTCACGAAGTCTGGATCGGCGGCAAAAAGTTCCGCATGTAAGCAGTACGCCAACTAAGTGGTCAGCAAGAACTGGGCATTTTCTGGAAGCCATCACTCAAGGTCTTTTTATAGACGCGCTTCTCTCGACCCACTAAGCGTGATTAATTCGCCTTTGCGTTTTTGTAGATGACTGGAAACCACTTGCACCTTATGTTGGCGCTAACAAACCAGAGCGTCCGATGTTCAAACGTATCATTTTAATGATGGCCCTTTTATACGCACTTCCAGCGCAATCTGCGGACTGGAAGGATGAAATCATATATTTCATCATGCTTGATCGATTTTCGGATGGGGACCAAACGAACAATCAAACCGTTGATCTTGATAACCCGATTGCGTTCCACGGGGGTGACCTAAAGGGCCTGACGGACAAGCTTGACGAGATCGTCGATCTCGGAGCAACGGCCATTTGGTTCACTCCCGTTGTTCAGCAAGTCATAACGCCTATAGAGGCCGAAGGCATACCGTTTCACGGGCATCATGGATATTGGGCTGAGGATTTCACCCAACTTGACCCACGCTACGGCACCGAAGCAGACCTGAAAGCTCTTGTGGATACAGCCCATTCCAAAGGGCTGAAGATTATTCTGGACGTGGTCTACAACCATGTGGGCTATGGTGCCGAATGGACCCGAACACGGCCAAAATGGATTCGGCAAGGAGACGACTGTGGTGGCGATGCAATCACACTTTGCTTGTCTGGTCTGCCTGATCTGAAAACCGAATTACCCGCAGTGCGTGATTATCTGTTCGAGGCCCATATCGGGCTTGCAGAGCGCGTGGGCGCCGACGGCTTCCGATTGGACACATACAAGCACATCACGCAGGAGTTCTGGAAAGACCATCGCGTCGTAACCCGTGAACGTCTGGGCGAGGATTTTTTCCTGATCGGCGAAATTTGGGATGCCGACAAATACATCGCACGAAAACCCTTCGAAGAGGATACCTTGGACGGGGTGCTGGATTTCTCGTTTCGCGACCGCACGATGAAGCTTTTGAACGGTGTCGAAGATACCGCCCGCTATGCGCGCTATTTCACCAAGCGTCACGACGTGCCGGACGGCTATGTTTTAGCCCCTTTCCTATCTTCCCATGATGTACCGATGCTTCTGGCCATGCTGCGCGGTGACACTGATAAGTTACGGATTGCCTTCGCACTTTTAATGTTCGCAGAAGGCACGCCGGTGATCACTTGGGGAGAGGAAATCGGACGACGCGGCGGGCTTTGGCCCGATAACCGTGAAGACATGGCGTGGGGTGAAAGCAACGAGCAACTTCCCGGGGCTAACTTACCGCGAGACGAGGCATTGAGAGCAGATGTTAAGAGCATGCTTTCATTAAGAAAGGCTCACACGGAAATACGTCATGCAGATGTTCAGACAGTGTTTGCAGGCGGTGACGTTCTAGTACTTCAAAAGGGCTCGGTCATTCTTGCCGTCAATCGAGGTAATTCAGGTCAAACCATGCCCCTACTGCCCGATGGTGAATGGGTGACCGTTTTGGGATCACACAGCGATGAACTGACGTTACCAGCGAAATCTTATCGATTCATGGTGAACGACGGTTAGCGTCTGACAATCTCGCCCCCCAACATTGCGCGCGAGCGTCCCACGTTGGCGCTCCCCGACAGCACAATCTTACCGCCAAGTGCGTTCAAGTCTGCTGTTTCCGTCGCGCGAACCTCGACAGTTGCTTCGCTTCTGGCATCCGCGTCTGCTGTAACGCATTCCATCCCAGCGGTACCAATTGTCCCGCCAGAATCCGCTGCGGCGCGAATTCGATTGCAGACACCATAAAGGGTCACGGACCCCTCACCACTCGCCTTAACCGAGATATCCGATCCGTATATTTCGCTGATCAAAAGATTACTGCCATCATGAGCGGCAACTGACAAGCTACCGTGCAAACCACTCACAACCTCAAGCGAGGCTTCATGATCTGTCGTCACACTGCGAATTTCCGATGCCCAGATTGTCACTTGATATCGGTTATTTATCCAAGGCCCCAAGATGCCCTTTGCCTCTTTCACAGAGATCGCAAGCGTATTGCCCCGCTTTTCGACAATCAGATCATCGATTTCTCCGCGTAAAGCACGTGCCTGAATGCCGCCTTCTTGACCGGTATAGACCTTTACCCACACTCCGTTCGAAACTTCAATGTTCGAGAAGCCCGTCATCGGATAGTCTTTATCCGGTTTTCCAGTTGGCAAAACAAAGTACCAGGCCCCGAAAAGGCCGAGGATTGCCGCGATCAAGGCAAAGGCGCGTAGCATATAAAACTCCGTTCAACTCGTGCTTGAACGTGCAATGAGTGTGCCAAACCTACTCGGCCGCGACCTTTCCGCCAAAAAGCATGGGTTTAAGGTACCTTCCAGTATGACTGCGCTCGACCTGAGCGACCTCTTCTGGCGTACCCTCGGCCACGATCATTCCACCACCGTCGCCTCCTTCAGGGCCTATATCGATCAGCCAATCGGCAGTTTTGACCACGTCCAAATTGTGCTCGATCACCACAACGGTGTTGCCCTGATCTACCAGCTCGTGCAGCACTTCAAGAAGCTTGCGAACGTCTTCAAAGTGCAAACCGGTGGTCGGTTCGTCCAGAATATAGAGCGTGCGCCCTGTTGATCGCTTCGCCAGTTCTTTAGAAAGCTTCACGCGCTGCGCTTCCCCCCCCGACAGCGTCGTCGCCTGTTGGCCTACTTTTATATAGCCCAGTCCGACGCGTGCCAGTGCATCCATTTTATCGCGGATGCTGGGAACGGCCTTGAAGAAGTCCTGCGCGTCTTCAACTGTCATGTCCAGAACGTCGGCAATCGACTTGCCTTTGAACTTAATCTCAAGCGTCTCGCGATTATAGCGCGCACCCTGACAGGTTTCGCAGGTTACATAAACGTCCGGCAAGAAATGCATCTCGATCTTAATGACACCGTCACCCTGACAGGCCTCGCACCGACCGCCTTTGACATTAAAGCTGAAGCGCCCTGGCTTGTAGCCGCGCGCTTTGGCTTCAGGTAGACCGGCAAACCAGTCACGGATCGGTGTGAAGGCCCCTGTATAAGTCGCCGGATTTGAACGCGGTGTGCGGCCAATTGGCCGCTGGTCGATGTCGATGACCTTATCAAGGTGTTCCAGCCCCTTAATGGTTTCGCAAGGTGCAGGAGTTTGCTTTGCTCCGTTCAAACGCATTGACGCGGTTTTGAATAATGTTTCAATCGTCAGGGTGGATTTACCGCCCCCAGAAACTCCTGTGACACAGACAAACTTGCCTAGCGGGAAATCAGCAGTAACCTCTCTCAGATTGTTGCCCGTGGCCTTTACAACTGACAGTTTTTTCTTGTTCCCTTTACGCCGTTCCGCGGGGATCGAAATTTCCCGAGTTCCAGACAGATACTGGCCAGTAACCGATGCCGGATCAGCGCATATAGCGGCAGGCACTCCGTGACTGACCACTTGCCCGCCATGCACCCCAGCCCCTGGGCCGATATCGAACACGTAGTCCGCTTCGCGGATCGCTTCTTCGTCATGTTCAACGACGATCACGGTGTTACCCTGATCGCGCAGGTTTTTAAGCGTAGTAAGCAAGCGATCGTTATCGCGTTGATGCAGACCGATAGAGGGTTCGTCCAGAACATAAAGCACGCCTGTCAGACCTGAACCAATCTGGCTGGCCAGACGAATACGTTGACTTTCACCACCTGAAAGAGTTCCGGCATTGCGCGAAAGCGTCAGATACTCAAGCCCGACGTTATTCAGAAAACCAAGACGCTCGCGGATTTCTTTCAGAATCGCACGGGCAATTTCATTTTTCTGAGCCGTCAAATGATCCGGAACCGTTTTACACCAGTCGAATGCCTCGCGGATCGACATTTTAACAACCTGCCCAACGTGCAGACCGCCGATTTTGACGGCCAATGCTTCATCGCGCAATCGGTAGCCCCCACACGCACCGCAAGGTCGGTTATTCTGATAATTCTCGAACTCTTCACGTATCCAGTTGCTGTCGGTTTCACGGTAGCGGCGTTCCATATTGGGTATGACGCCCTCGAACGTGCGCTGCACCTGATAAACCCGCCCTCCTTCGTCATATCGAAACTGGATTTCTTCTTCGCCAGAACCGTAAAGGAAGACCTTCTGAACTTTCTCGGGCAGGTCTTTCCACTTGGTGTTCTGGTTAAACTGGTAATGCTTTGCGACAGCTTCGATGGTTTGAAGAAAGTACGGTGACTTTCCCTTGCGCCAAGGGGCCAACGCCCCGTCCGATATTTTTAGGGTCTGATCTGGCACGACAAGCCGTTCGTCGAAAAACAGCTCCATCCCCAAACCGTCACAAGTCGGACAGGCACCGAAGGGAGCGTTAAAGGAGAACAGGCGCGGCTCGATCTCTGGAATCGTGAACCCGCTGACGGGGCAGGCAAAATTTTCGCTGAAGGTAATCCGTTCGGGTTCTTCATCCTTTGGCGCAGTTTCCAGAATGGCGATGCCATCGGCCAAATCCAAAGCGGTGCGGAAACTGTCGGCCAGACGGGTTTCCATGCCTTCACGCACCACAATGCGATCTACGACCACGTCGATGTCGTGGCGGAATTTCTTGTCCAGTGTCGGGGGTTCATCAAGATCATAAAACTGACCGTCTACCTTGACCCGTTGGAACCCCTGCTTGCGAAGTTCCAGAAATTCTTTGCGATATTCGCCTTTGCGGTCACGTACAATGGGGGCCAGAAGATAGGCGCGCGTACCATCCTCCATTCCCATAACCCGGTCGACCATATCCTGAACCTGCTGAGCTTCGATCGGCAGGCCTGTGGCTGGGCTGTAAGGCGTTCCGACGCGCGCGAACAGAAGGCGCATGTAATCGTAGATTTCCGTTACAGTGCCCACGGTCGAACGGGGGTTCTTGCTGGTGGTTTTCTGTTCGATAGAAATAGCAGGGGATAAGCCGTTGATGTGATCTACGTCCGGCTTTTCCATCATGTCCAGAAACTGACGCGCATAGGCCGACAAGCTTTCGACATAGCGGCGCTGTCCTTCGGCGTAGATGGTGTCGAACGCCAGTGACGATTTACCCGAACCCGATAGTCCGGTGATAACCACAAGCTGATCGCGCGGAATATCCACATCGATGTTCTTGAGGTTATGTTCCCGCGCGCCGCGGACTTCGATGAACTTCTGCTCAGCCATAATACACCCAAACTGCCAACTCGACACGAGATAGCGGAAATGTACTGAGTCTCCAATCAAAAAGCGAGAACAAAAGGGGAACTGAAGGAATCGCTGATTCTGACGGCCGTCAAAGCCCGATTAACTAAATACTTTAGTATTAGTTTTATCGCATTTAGAACAACTATTATAATCACAATATGTTTTTTATTAGCCCCGTGCGCACAACACATTCCAAAATTTTAAGGTAAATTGGTGACAACTCCAAAAAAGGAAAACGCCATGACCATTCACTTCAACGCCCCCAAAATTCCAAACGTAATTTCAGCGAAAAGTGCTATCGAAGCCTCAGCTTATGGTGACGCAGTTATCATCGACGTGCGCAATGAAGACGAAGCGCGCAAAACAGGCACGGCACGCGGTGCAATGGTTATGCCTCTTGGGAAACTGCGTCAAAAAGCTGAGACCGGTGATCTTGAAAAAGTTCTAAAAGGTCGCCCAGTCGTTCTAATGTGCGCCGGAGGCCAGAAAGCCCAATTTGCAGCATTCACTTTGGCCCAGAACGGGATTGAAAATGTTTCGTTCACTTCTGGTGGACTTATGGAGTGGGTAAACAACGGTGGACCGGTTTCGGCTTACCCGCGTATCAGCCTGCCTACATTCATCCAGCAACCACGCCCTGCGGGCTTCGGTTTTGCCCACGTGTAAAAATTCATATTCCATTTTCAGAATTTTTCTGCTATCAGGGTCTTGAACTCCCGGTTTTGATCTCCATCTGATCAAACAAGCGATAGCCGGAAAGGACAGGACTATGACAGCGATGGCGCAAAAAGATACCCGCACACTCACTTATCAGGACGTGATTGAACAAGTTGCAGAAGGCGAGATGACTTTGGTCGATGTACGCGACCACTCCGAAGTCTCTATGACGGGCAAGGCAAAAGGTGCAGAACACATTCCCTTGATGCAGCTTTCATACAAAGCGGACCCGAACCATCCCGAGTTCCACAACGGTCTCTATCAGAATAAACCGATAGCGGTTTACTGCGCATCTGGCGGGCGTTCGGGTATGGCCGTGAATATTTTGAACCAGCTTGGATACGAAACCACCATTAACATTGGCGGCTTCGGTCACTGGGTTCAGGCCGGCGGACCGGTCGACAGATAATCAAGGATTTTGCTTCTTTTCTCTCCCGACTCCCTCCCCTGAAGGAAGCAAAAAGCCCCCGCGCCAAAATGGCAGGGGGCTTCTTTAATTGTAAAAGGAAATCCTTAGATGTGGATCGCACGTCCGTAGGCGTCTAGCACGCTTTCATGCATCATCTCAGACAACGTCGGGTGCGGGAAGACCGTTTCCATCAGATCTTCCTCGGTGGTTTCAAGCTTGCGACCAACCACATAGCCTTGGATCATCTCGGTCACTTCTGCACCAACCATGTGGGCACCCAAAAGCTCGCCAGTTTTGGCGTCGAACACAGTTTTTACCATGCCTTCAGGTTCCCCCAATGCAATCGCTTTGCCATTGCCGATAAACGGGAAGCGGCCCACTTTGACGTCATATCCCAGCTCTTTGGCTTTCGCTTCGGTATAACCGACGCTCGCCACCTGCGGATGGCAATAGGTGCAACCCGCGATGCTTTCCGGGCGAACAGAGTGAACCTTCATGCCTTTGATATGTTCGGCCACCATAACGCCTTCGTGGCTAGCTTTGTGCGCCAACCAAGGTGCGCCCGCAATGTCACCAATTGCATAAAGACCTTCAACGCCAGTGCGGCAGTATTCATCGACAACAACGTGCGTGCGGTCGATCTTCACGCCCAACGCTTCCAGTCCCAGGTTTTCGACATTTCCAACGATGCCAACTGCCGAGATGACTGTATCGAAGTCTTCAGTTGTAACTTTGCCGTTCGCTTCAATGTGAGCGGTCACCTTGCCGTTTCCACGATCCAGCTTTTTGACCATGGTTTTTTCCATGATCTTCATGCCCTGCTTGACAAACTGCTTTTTGGCGAACGCGCTGATTTCGGCGTCTTCAACCGGAAGAACGCGGTCCATCACCTCGACCACGGTCGTGTCTGCACCAAGGGTGTTGTAGAAGCTGGCGAATTCAATGCCGATCGC
The DNA here is from genome assembly GCA_964453855.1 of uncultured Rhodobacterales bacterium. Classification (GTDB taxonomy): domain Bacteria; phylum Pseudomonadota; class Alphaproteobacteria; order Rhodobacterales; family Rhodobacteraceae; genus JASMHC01. Next base: position 26,411 of record CAYVRN010000002.1, on the reverse strand, counting down.
ACCGGAACCGATGACCAGCAATTTCTTTGGCATCCGCTTGGGCGTTAGCGCGTGCTTATAGGTCCACACCAGATCGCCATCAGCTTCCAGACCTGGAAGTTCACGGGCACGGGCACCTGTAGCCAGAACAATATTCTTAGCAGTCAGCTCTTCAATGCCTTTGTCGGTTTTAACCGAGACTTTACCTTTAGCTGGAATGGTTGCCTCGCCCATGAAGGTGGTGACTTTGTTTTTCTTCATCAGATGGCCGATGCCCTGATTAAGCTGCTTTGATACGCCGCGTGAACGGGCCACAACCGCATCCAGATCGTATCCAATGTTTTCTGCCTTAAGACCAAAGTCCTTTGCACGTTCCATCAGGTGAAACACTTCCGATGAACGCAAAAGGGCCTTAGTTGGAATACAACCCCAGTTCAGGCAGATACCGCCCATATGTTCGCGTTCGATGATAGCGACATTTAAGCCAAGTTGTGCGCCACGAATTGCGGCCACGTAGCCGCCGGGGCCGGCGCCGATTACGATCATGTCAAAAGATTTTGCAGCCATGTGGCTCCCTCCGATTCCAAATTAGTTTGACGTTAAACTATTTTTCGAATCCGAGCAATTCTCTGGGTGCATAGCCGCTATACCAAAAGAATAACCCCGCCTTAGCGGGGTTCAATCAGCGATTTAGGTTATGCCTAGACTGCGACCGCCTGCAGCTCTCTGACTGTTTGGCCGTATCCGCCCGCCGCAATGTATGCAGTTTCGTTTGTACTATTTGAACGCGACAGTGCCTCGTTCCGATACGGAAAGCGTCCGAACTGGCGGATGACCTCTCGGTGCGCTTTTGCGTGCAGCAAGTTTGACGCCCCAGATTCCGGCATACGTTCAAGCATCATGCGAACGCAACGCTCCTGATCGCAAAGGTTTTCCGAATGCATCAAAGGCAGATAAAAGAACTGCCTTGCCGGTTCATCAATCTTCATATCCCACTTCTTATCTATCGCGCACTTTGCGACCGCCAGGGCATGTCTATCCGTAGCAAAGGATTTACCTTCACCCCGGAACATGTTCCTCGGGAACTGATCGGTCAGAAGGATATAGGCCAACGCACCACTGGGATAAGTAAGCCAAAGGCCAAGCTTTCCATCAAGCGCAGTTTCCCATGTCGATTGAAATCTGTTGCGGATTTCCGCGTCAAGCTCTTCCGAGCTTACATACCAGTCAGACGGCTTTAGCTCGTCCAACCAGAAACCTAGCACTTCCTCTGGGCGTACCACTGCTGCCACTCCTCAAATCAGCAATATTTCCTGCCTCAAGGTAAGCGTTACACGCTTGTTTCAATTTGAAAAGTCAAGAAATGCAACAAATTCAATTTTTGTTCACATTTGTGCAGCGCGCTCTTCTTCTTCCTCGGCCATAGCCTCTTCGATCGCGTATTCTTGCGCAAATTCGACCGCCAAAGGCGATGCACCCGGGTAGACTGGGGCATATGATCCGGTGTCATCGACAGACGGAGCAGATCTCTGCGTCATCCGATAGGCCGCGTATCCAGTCAGAGACAGCATTAGTATTCCAATGAATAGGAAGTACCCCGGAGGTCCGAACACCCCCATAATCCAACCAGCTAGAACTGGGCCCGAGATTGCCCCTAAGCCGTTGATAAATACCATCCCGCCAGAAGCTGCCGCCATGTCGTCGTAATCAAGAAAGTCATTCGTGTAGGCGATGAGAAGTGAATATAATGGATTTGACATGCCACCGATCAAAAACGCTGAAACCAGTAGAAATTCAAAGTAACTGCCCACGATAATGGCCAATAGCGCCCCAGCCGAGCCGACAGCCGAGGCTAGCATAATCAACACACGGCGATCCATGCGGTCTGATAACCACCCCAGCGGATATTGTACAATAAGCGCACCCACATAGAATGCCGATACAAAAAGGGATATCTGACCAATCGTCAGCCCCGCCTCAGAACCGTAAACCGCAGCCATTCCGAATTGCGCTGAAAACACTCCCCCCAGCAAGAACATGCCGATCACGCCGAGCGGTGAAATCCTGTAGAGTTCCTTCAAACTCATTGGTTTGGTCGTGTCGAAGGCCGGTGTTGGACTGATCGATAAAAGAATTGGGGCAAATGATATTGAAACTGCTACAGAGGCAATGACAAAAAGTTCGTAGCCAGAGGGATCGGCTAGAACAAGAATACCTTGTGCCCCAACGATACCGATCATCTGAACTATCATATAAAGCGAAAGCGATTTACCACGGTTCTCATTTGTGGCTGCATTGTTTAGCCAACTTTCGGCCGTCACATACACGCCCGAAAAGCAAAACCCGATAATTGCTCGCCCCAAAAACCAAGTGAATGTATTCGGAAGAGCTGGATACAATATCAGCACGGCCGAGATAAATGACGCAAGCGCCGCGAAGACCCGCACATGTCCAACGCGGCGGATCATCTCGGGTGCCATGCGGGACCCTCCAAGAAAGCCAACGAAATACGCGGACATAACCAATGACATCTGGAAGGTCGTAAATCCCTCTATGTCGCCACGGACACCCAAAAGCGTTCCCTGCAAGCCGTTGCCGACCATCAAAAGCATCATTCCGAGCATCAAAGCCCATGACGAGGAAATTACTGAAATCATTACTTTCTCCAGTGGTCTTTGATGTCAACTACATCCAATATCGCCGAAACGCAGGTCATGAACCGACACTTCCTGATGCGTCTACGGTTGCATGTCACTTTTTTGGAAGCAACAGCGACGCATCCCCATAGCTAAAGAACCGGTAGTTATTCGCAACAGCATGTTGATAGACCTGCTTGATCCGGTCATGCCCCAACAAAGCCGAAACAAGCATCATCAGAGTCGACTGAGGTAGATGAAAATTTGTCATCAAGCCATCAGCTATATTAAACTTGAAGCCGGGATAAATGAATATATCCGTCTTGCCTGTCCATGGCGCTATATGCCCTCCGCCGTCACGGGCCGCTGTTTCGATCAGTCTGAGAGACGTTGTACCCACAGGAATGATGCGCCCGCCCGCCGCTTTGGTGGCTGCGATCTCAGACGCCGCAGTTTCGGTCACCTGTCCCCATTCGGCATGCATTTTGTGCTCGGTCACGTTCTCTACTTTGACCGGAAGGAACGTCCCTGCCCCAACGTGCAGGGTTACCTGAGTGAATTCGACACCACGCTGCCGCAGGTTCTCTAACAGTTCTTCATCAAAATGCAGGCTGGCTGTCGGAGCCGCGACCGCCCCCGAGTTCTTGGCCCAAACGGTTTGATAATCCCGGTGATCCTGCGCATCGGCCGCCCGTTTCGCCGCAATATAAGGCGGTAACGGCATATTGCCGACATCAGCCAACGCAGCATCAAAATCAGCCCCCGCGCAATTGAAGAACAATAGCCCCTGCCCCTCGCGCTTTTCGCGCAAAGTCGCCGTCAGTTTCTCGGAAAAGACGATCTCTTCGCCTTCCCGGATTTTCTTGAGGGGTTTTAGCATTGCCATCCACCCGCCATCCGCACGTGGCTCCAGCAAGGTGACTTCGATCTTTGCCGAAGTCGCCCCGTCAGCGCCTTGCCTGTTCCGTTGTCCGTACAAACGCGCCGGAATCACCTTGGTGTTATTCAAAACAAGACGATCACCCGGACGCAGCCAGTCAACAAGATCACCAACAATCGCATCCGTAATTTCGTCATCTTTGGCCACAAGCAGTCTGGCAGAACTGCGTGGCTTGGCTGGACGGGTTGCGATCAGCCTGTCTGGCAAGTCAAAATCAAAATCGGACAGTTTCATTCGGGAACCTTAGGCGAGGGTTTTCGGAACAATTCACGGAAGATCGACGGGGTCAACGCCGACAAAGGGTTAACGGATATCTTGGGATTTTCTGAGCTACCGGTCACCGTGAAGTTAAACCCAATCACGCCTTCACCCCTTCGGGTAAATATCTCTCCGATGCCATTTACCAGATAGATCGGCGTCAAAACTCCCTGAAGCTCCAGTTGGTCGTTTTCGAAATCATATGTTCCGTCCAGCGACAAGCCCATAGACGGACCCGTTGCACTTGCCCGAGAAAGGATAAATTCGGACTCGGTAAAGTAAAATTCACCTTCAACTTCCGAAAAGCCTATTCCATCGAAAGTCAGCTGATCAAACAGACCGACAATGCTGACAGCGTTCAGCAAGTCAGCCAAAAGGGGCATGTCCAACAAACGCACATCGCGAGCCACAAAGCGCCCGCCGTACCCTTGTGATTTCTCTGTGAGCTCAGTGTAGATAGACCCCTTAGAGGCCTTATCCAGCAAACCCAGCGCCGACAAAACGGCACCGGCATCATCAGCAGTCGCAGAAATAAGCCGTCTTCCATCTGCATCCGAGGAGATGGTGCCTCCGATATCTACGGTATCATTCAATCGCCCCGAGAACTGCCCTTGCATGTTCCGCCCCAAGTCAAACTCTCCCGAGAAATCTGACATACTTAGGAAGTCCGAAACAAAAAGCTGGTCGATATCTGTGAAAATGCGTCCCTGAACTTGTTTACCTGACGAACCACCTATACCGCCCGTTGCTTCGGTCAAAGATTGCACATCAACAACACCGCCATTGATATAGATATCCGCAGGTTGTCCGGCACCATTCCCCTGAATGCGCACAGGTGCGTTTAACCAAGTTCCCAGCCGCAAGTTCGAAAATTCAACCGCATCAAGCGATCCGTCCTCATTCACCAAAACCTGCCCCTTTGCCTCGAATCCCGATGCCTTGATTTCCAGCAAATCAATCGCCGTCGGATTTCCCAAGCTCCCGGATGCCCGCAGATCGCCCTTAGTGTTTGCTTTCTTGTGCCACCCGACAAAATCCAGATTAAAGCCCACTCCGTCCAGATTGGAAATCAACTCGAACCGCGGCGCCTCACCTTTGGGCAAATCAACAAAGAGAATTCCGATACCATGTCCAGTCACGGTTCCGTCAGGCAGGCCGATACCGAATTGAGAGACAAATTCTTGTGAAAGCTCAATTTCACCGGTCAATGTGCTTGCGTTGCCACCATCACCTGATGAAATCGATGTCCATATTGCATCCAGATCAACGCCGCCTATCTGCGCACTTCCGTGTACGTCAATGCCTTCATTCGAAGCAGAAACGTCTAGGATATCCGCAGTGACCACCTGCCCCGGAACCAACGTGTCACTAGAAACGTCCGTTACAGTTCCCTTTACATCGTATACGTATTCACTCGCCTCGGGCTTTCGCGCGATTGGGAATGCAAGCGTGCCCGCAATGTCAGCTTCGCCTTCCCCCATGGTGCGCAAGTCCGTTTCATCTGCTTCTAAGACCGGAATCTGCTCTAGCAGGTGTAGGACCGTCGACAGAGAGCCGCGACCATAGAGTTCAACGTTTGCCCAACCATCCTTATCCGAAACATCCGGGACAACAAAGCGCGTCCCCTTTACATCGATCCCGTGGGGGCCCTCAGTAAAGATTATGCCACTTTCGACTTCGGCCGCAAAGCTGGTGTTATCCAGAAACAGTTTACCCGACACCTGGCGCGCAGGGCTCATCATCGGGGCATAAGTGATAACTGCGTTGCTTACATCCGCCTCGACCGACAAAGACGCCTGTTGCGATGGCTTTGCTTCAAGACTGAGTTTCGCTCCTGAATAACTTGCCTCGCGTACATTAGTATCGAGCCACGACCGAGTTTTTGCCGCAGTTACCACTGGCCACAAGCCCATTAATTGCTGGTGATCCATGTCGGATGTATATGCCCCTAGCAAAACTGCCCATCCAGCCGGCCCAGCCGAAACAGAACCCGACGCCGAAAGCTTCGCATTTTGATTGCTTATCGTGGCATCCCGTAACAGCACACGAAACGGCTGCACCTGCATATCAAAGGCCAAACGATTATCCGTAAAAACAATCTTGCGCTGCCAAGGTCCGCTTTCTGTCGAAGAAAATTGAGGCGCATCAATTTCAACGCTGAATTCATTTGGGAGCCCGTTGGAACCCAATTCAAGCGATGCGTGTCCACTTGCGCTTCCCGAAATCCAGTCACTATCGATCGATATTTGATCAAACCGGATATCTTCCAAGCGCGGGCTATAGCTGAAATAACTCTCCATTGAGCGGAATGGAATGGGGCGCGTTGCATCTGTGGGCCTGAGCACGCCTTCGCCAATTTTTAAGGCCGCGGCGATGGGTAATGGATTGCCGTTGTCGTCAAATCCTCCACGTATCGACCCGCTAATTTGCGCATCTAACAATGTAAGCCAAACAAGTGAAGCTTGCTGGCTTGCCAGATCCCCAGCTGGCATTTCATCAAAACTGATCCCGAACTGGACCGCCGGAGTTGTCCGGCTGACGCGCGCGTTGGCTTCCAGCGTTGCAGCAGATGCGCCTCCGGCTAGCAAGGCCAGATCGCCGAAAAGATCGATTTCATCTTCCTTCACCGCCATGCGGAAACGACCGCCATCAATTGTCCAGCTTCGTTGTGCACGCAGATCGTCATACTGTAGCGTAATCTCTTCGACAGACAGCGTTTCCAACGACGATAACGCCGGCTGTTCAAAAGCTCTGAGATACGAGGCCAAGGTGCTTTCTTTCGTCGTATCTAACGATGACGTGGTCCCTGCCAGCGATACCCCTAGACCGCCATCGGCATCCCGTTTTAAATCTAGAAACAGACCAGACAGACCGATAGATTTCGGGCGCACTTCGCCCAACAACAAGCTTCCAAGGGATAAGGTGCTTTCCAGTTCTGATAGCTCAATTATCGGTGATTGGTCCAAATCCAGCACAACAGCATTCCGTAAAGACACAACAGGACGCCCATCGGTTCCAAGACTCCAACGCAATCCTTCGAACCGGACTAACCGCCCCGGCAGCGCCCTTTCGACCGATACTGTGATCCTGTCCTTGACCCAAACAGGGGCTTCGAAAGGACCGCGCAAAAATACTTCCGCAGCGATCACTATTACCAAAATAATTAACAAAGTGGCTGAAGCAACCATCACCCCCAGTCGACGAAACGCCGGAGGTTTTGCGGCCCTTTTGCGCTTGTGTTTGTTGACCCGCTCTTTCACTTGGATGTATTCGCCCTACACTGGTGGCAATGGCAATTCAGATAAGAGGACATATTCATGCTCACCCCAGGCTCAGCTGCCCCCGATTTCACACTACCCCGCGACGGAGGTGGCGATGTATCCCTGTCCGCCCTTAAAGGCGCGCCCGTCATTGTCTATTTTTATCCTAAAGACAATACGCCTGGATGCACAACAGAAGCGCTTGATTTCTCGGCGAGGCAACAGGAATTTGCCGACCTCTCATGTACCGTATTGGGTATTTCGAAAGATTCGGTCAAAAAACACGACAATTTCCGTGACAAGCACAACCTGACTGTAACCCTGCTGTCGGATGCCGACAGCGACGTCTGCGAGCGATACGGCGTGTGGAAAGAGAAGAAAATGTACGGAAAGACCTTTTTAGGGATCGAACGAACAACAATGTTGATTGATCCAAATGGCGACATTGCGAAAGTTTGGAGCAAAGTTAAAGTTGCCGGACATGTTGACGAAGTGCTGGAGGCACTGAAAGCACTTTGACGCAAAAGACCCTGACCAAATTAGCAACCGAAGTCTTAACCACCGCAGACGGACGCGCCAAAACAGCCTTGTCACACCAGCACGCGGCCACATGGTTTGCTGCCCGAAAAACGGGTGAGCCGCTGGCTATCGGTCAGGCTAGCCCTCCCTTGCGACCATCTCGTCCCGAAAAACCGGACCTGCTGGACCCACGTGACGTCCCCAAACGCAAGCCCGGCAGTCCGGCGGGACGGATCGCACTTTTGCATGCTGTTGCACATATTGAACTCAACGCTGTTGACCTGCACTGGGACATCATTGCCCGATTTGGACATATCCCTATGCCGCTTGGCTTTTACGACGACTGGGTTAAATCTGCCGACGAGGAATCAAAGCATTTCAATCTGGTGTGCGATTGTCTTGAATCTCTAGGCAGCTATTACGGCGACCTGCCAGCCCATGCCGGCATGTGGCGCGCAGCCGAGGATACCGAAGAAGATATCCTTGGCAGATTGGCGGTTGTTCCTATGGTGCTAGAAGCGCGTGGGTTGGACGTCACCCCTGGGATGATTGACGTGTTCAAAAAAGCTGGAGCAACGCAAGCCGTTGATGCGCTGAATGTCATTTACGCTGAAGAAGTCGGACATGTCGCGTTTGGCTCGAAATGGTTCAACTTCCTGTGCGGGCGCGACAACCTTGATCCAAAAGATGTGTTCCACAAACTCGTGCGTAAGTACTTCCACGGCCCTCTGAAACCGCCTTTCAACGAAGAAAAACGCGCCGAGGCAGGTCTGCCACCCGATTTTTACTGGCCTCTGACGGAAAGCGGAAACGTCTGAAACTGATAGGCAGCAATCCGCGCGTCGCGACAATTGAACTGGGTCAAATATCTTGCCTCATTCTGTATCAGCGGATATCGAGTTTGAACGCGCCTACAGAGCGCTATACAATGGGATGGGAAAAGGAGATGGCCGTTGACTACCGGCCCTCTACACACAATCGACGTGCTTCTTGAACCGGTCTTGCCGGACCGCAGGTTGTTTTTGCGATCAGACAACGAAACCCGTTTTGTGCGCTTGCGACCGACGACGCAGCTGGCTGGCATTCTGGCCTTCTGCGGGATTGTCGCTTGGGCTGTTTTCGCCACCGCGATCCTGATCATGGACAGCATTGGTTCCGGGAATTTCCGCGCTCAGGCAGAACGTGATCAACGAACCTATGAAACCCGTTTGAACGCCATGGCAGAAGAACGCGACAGTCATGCGGCATCGGCTTTGGCCGCTCAAGAACGGTTCAACACAGCGCTGGAACAGATTTCAGCCATGCAGTCGGAACTTTTGGCATCCGAAGATCGCCGCCGCGAACTTGAAAAAGGCATCGACGTCATTCAACGGACGCTTCGCGGTGCAGTTGCAGAACGAGACGAGGCCCGTGCTGAAGTGGCAGGTATCAAAGCCTCACTCGAAGGGGAAGCAGGCACCTCGCGCCCTGCCGAAGCTCGCGCTGCTGAAGTAGAAGCAACTCTTGAAAAGCTGACCGAGGCATTGACGAAGGCAGCGGATGATCGCGATCGCATCAGTTCGGACAGCGCCGAAGCACTGGCTATGGCTGATGATATAATTCTGGAGATGGAACTTCTGGAAGAGCAGAACGAACGGATCTTCCGTCAGCTTGAAGAAGCCATGACCGTCTCAGTTGCGCCCTTAGAGCAGATGTTCGAGAACGCCGGAATGGACACAGACCGAATGATCCGCCAAGTTCAGCGCGGATATAATGGCGAAGGTGGTCCGCTTGAACCGATCAGCCTGTCGACAATGGGCGTTGGCCCATCAAGTAACGTGGAACGGGCCAACCGACTTTTAAACCAGATGGACCAACTGAACCTATACAGAATGGCTGCCGAAGGGGCTCCGTTCGCGAATCCAGTAAAGTCAGCCTATCGCTTTACGTCGGGCTTCGGGTATAGACGAGACCCGAAAACTGGCGGACGGCGCATGCATAATGGCACTGATTTCGCAGCGCCACACGGGACCGATATATTCGCAACCGCCGACGGTGTCGTCACCTTCGCAGGCTGGAATTCCGGCTACGGGAACTATGTTGAAATTCAACACGAGTTTGGCATCGAAACCCGCTATGGCCACATGTCGCGCATTCGTGTCAAGAAAGGTCAAAGAGTCTCGCGCGGTCAGCAAATAGGTGATATGGGGAGTACCGGACGCTCGACCGGCACCCATCTTCACTATGAGGTGCGCGTGAATGGCAAACCTGTTAATCCGATGAACTATATCGAGGCTGCATACAATGTTTTCTAAAAGCAAAATCAATGAACCCGGCGCAAAAGCAGGCGAGGTTTCAGCATCAACTGCTCCGGTGGCTTCGGAAGCGCCAGCTAAAACCGGTGCTACCGGCACCACTTCCAATACCGCACCCAAGCCGAAGCCTGCACCGTCGATCCTGTCTTCGGACCTTACGATTCAGGGCAATCTGAAAACATCAGGCGATATTCAGGTTGAAGGCACCGTTGAAGGCGACATCCGAGCGCATCTTTTAACGGTTGGCGAAAGTGCGACCATCAAGGGCGAAATCGTCGCGGATGACGTGGTCATCAACGGGCGCATCGTGGGTCGCGTGCGCGGTCTAAAAGTCCGCCTGACTTCAACGGCACGGGTCGAGGGCGACATAATTCACAAGACCATCGCCATAGAATCAGGCGCTCACTTCGAGGGGTCAGTCCAGCGCGCCGAAGACCCGCTGACAAATTCGAGCTCGAAAAAAACAGCTGCTAAAGACTAAAATTACGTTCTTGACTGAAAATCAAAACGCGCCCTGAATTCGGGCGCGTTTTTGCTTTGGTATTCCTACATCGCTTCCAAATATTCTTGCAAAGTCACTTAGTACCGACAGCAGTCGGTCTCATTTTCTAAGATCTGGCAAAACAGTGGCCTCTTTATACATGTGCCAGCTTGCATGCCCTAAAAGCGGCAACACGAAAAACATCCCAAGGAACATAGGCAGCATCGCCAGAACATTCAGGAAAACGATCACAGCAGCCCAAAGCAACATCGTAACCGGATTGGATACAACCATCGCAAAGCTATTTATCATAGCGGTTACAAAATCGACTTCTCGATCCAACAACATGGGAATACCCATCACGGAAATCGCAAACACAATAAAAGCAAAAACACCGCCAACCGCGGACCCGACCGCAAGCATCGTTAGCCCGTTTGGCGTCAGAAACACTTCAAAGCTGCTTGAGACATTGGTCATCGTGGATAGTCCCAAAAACAGGGCAAAAATCATATGACCTAGAAAGAACCAGAACATAACCACCATAATGATCACCGCAGATAGCCATGGCAACTGCCCCGATCGTTGACTGGACACAAGCCCTAGGATGGCGCGCCAATCCATAGCAAGCCCCGCTTCCCTACGACGACTGACTTCGTACAAACCGACGGCTGCGAAGGGACCTAATAAAGGGAATCCAACAGCGGCGAAAATCAACCAGTAGGATTGGCCGGTCACCCAAGTCAGCCATAGAAATCCGATCCCGCCAAGCACGTAAGGCAAAGCAAAAATAACCCCATAGCCTAGGCTTGCTTTCATATCCCCCATTGCAAGCTTCAGGGCTTTTCCGATCAAAGCCGGCGTGATCCGTTCAAACTCTGGAGCCCCGTGGGGTTTGTCGTTGATCATTCTTATTCCTTCCCTGCTTCAGGGAATGGGACAGCGAACTGAGTATATTTTCAAGTGTATTCGAAACTCAGCTTTGCGGGGGCTTTTTATTCGGCCAATCGGTCGCCTGATGCCAGGTTTCCCCGATCTCTAAAACACGTCGGTCCGCACCGAAAGGTCCAACGACTTGCATGCCCATAGGTAGCTCGTTTTTACCAAAGCCTATTGGGATGTTCAGACTGGGCAAACCGATCAAGCTGACTGGTATGACCGTTTCCATCCAGCGGTGATAGGTATCCATCTGAGTGCTGTTTATTTTCATCGGTTTGGATTCGTCCTTAGGGAAGGGCCAAACCTGTGCCGTAGGCATGATTAATGCATCGAACTCTTGAAAAAGTTTCGCTGACGTCCGAAACCAGTCGCTAGCGATCATCTGCATGCGCTCAATATCCATTGCGCTTAGGCGTAAACCGGTTTCGACCTCCCAAAGAGCATCCTCTTTGATCAAGTCACGGGTTTTCGGATTCTCCATCAAAATCGAAAGACGGCTGGCGTTGGCATGTGCACGCAAAAGCATCCAGCTTTCCCAAAGCGCTTCACGGCTATACGGCGGATCAAGAGCGATGACCTCGGCTCCCATATCCTTAAACTGCTCTAGCGCTTTTTCACAAAGGTCCAAGATTCCGGGTTCGAAAGAAAGTGCGCTGCCCCAATCTCGGGTCCAACCGATCTTTATCCCCTTTAGGCTCGCAGCTTTGAAACTTCCAAGTTCGAACTTTTCCAGAGAGTTGGGGGCGTGCGGCACCGGTCCGGATTGAACTGACAACAGACGGGCAATGTCGCGCGGATTACGCGCCATAGGCCCCAAAGTCGCCAACGGCGTCTGAAAGATATTACCAACAGGATCCCCAGGAACCCGCCCGACGGTGGGGCGAAAACCATAGACATTGTTCCAAGCTGCCGGATTGCGCAGACTGCCCATCATGTCCGATCCGTCAGCCAGCGTCATCATACCCGTTGCAAGGGCAACAGCTGCTCCGCCCGAAGATCCACCAGCTGAACGCCCTGTGTCATAGGGGTTTAAAGTAGTTCCGAAAACAGGATTGAACGTGTGCGACCCCAGACCAAATTCCGGCACATTGGTTTTTCCAACAAATATGGCACCCGCTGCACGCATGCGCGCGACCATCAACTCATCTGCCTTCGCAGGGGCATGAGAAACCGCTTGCGAACCCATTGTGGTCGGCAAGCCTTTAACCGCCGCAAGATCTTTTACTGCCAAAGGAAGCCCGTGAAGAGGGCCGCGTTGATCAATCGGCGTTTCGTCCGCCTTGAGGGCTTCGGCCATCAACTGATCGGCGTCACGAAGGGAGACAATCGCGTTCACAACAGGGTTCACCTGATTGATGCGTAAAAGCGTCGCACGCATCAATTCGACAGCGCTGACATCACCCCGCGCCATCTGTGAAACAAGATCAACGGCAGAGCGGGTCAGAATATCGTGGGTCATAGGATCAATCCGCCCCTTGGGCTTCTGCCCGGCTTTTTCCTGAAACGTCTTGCGCCAAAGTAGCAGCCATGAAGCCGTCTAGATCTCCGTCAAGAACACCTTTGGTGTCCGATGTCTCATGATTGGTGCGAAGATCTTTCACCATCTGATAGGGCTGCAACACGTACGATCGTATCTGGTTGCCCCAACCCGCGTCACCCTTATTCTCGTGTGCCTCGTTGATCGCCGCATTCCGGCGGTCCAACTCCATCTGATAAAGACGCGATTTCAGCGCTTTCATTGCAATGTCACGGTTTTGGTGTTGCGACTTCTCGGAACTCGTCGTCACGATGCCTGTTGGAATGTGGGTAATTCGAACGGCCGAGTCTGTCGTATTCACGTGCTGACCACCCGCGCCCGATGAACGGTATGTATCGACGCGAATATCTGATGGATTAACTTCGATCTCGATATTGTCATCGACGACCGGATAAACCCAAACAGACGAGAAAGAGGTATGCCGCTTCGCCGCCGAGTCATAGGGTGAAATACGCACCAGTCGGTGAACACCGCTTTCCGATTTAAGCCATCCGTAAGCATTGTGACCGGAGATTTTATAGGCAGCCGATTTGATTCCCGCCTCTTCCCCAGGAGTTTCCGATTGAAGCTCAACCTTATAACCCTTTTTCTCGGCCCAGCGGATGTACATCCGCGCCAACATGCTGGCCCAGTCACAGCTTTCCGTACCTCCGGCACCCGAGTTTATCTCAAGGAATGTATCGTTGCTGTCAGCCTCTCCATCCAAAAGAGCTTCTAGCTCTTTTTCGGCCGCTTTTTCGACCAGCGCCAAAATCGAATTTTCGGCGTCTTTGACCACTTCGGCATCATCCTCCATTTCGCCCAATTCGATCATCTCGATATTGTCCGAAAGGTCTTGGGCGATACCATCATGGGTCGCTTTGGCATCAACCAACATCTGACGTTCACGCATCAGCTTTTGGGCATTTTCTGGGTTGTCCCAAAGGGTCGGGTCTTCCACACGCGCATTAAACTCTTCAAGCCGGTGTTCGACGGTTTCCCAGTCCATCCGCTGCTTGAGCAGGTCTAGCGATTTTTCGATCTTGTTGACCGCGTTTTGAACGTCTGCGCGCATTGTTGCGTCCTACTTGTTTGGGTGCTTCGCGTGATAAACCACAGGCACGGCATGGGCAAGCGGATGGGCCGCTAGTAAAGGCCACCCGAGCTGAGCGTGCCAAAATCTGCCTTACCTTCGTCCGCTGGAAGTGGCGTCGCTTCGCCCCCTTCTCCGTTTTCTGCAGCGGTTGCAGCGGCTTCTGCTGCCGCAGCAGTCTCCTCGGCAATATCGCGTTCGGATTTCAGGTTGGTGCCCAGCGCAAAACTATCCGTGATGCTAACTCCGAAAACAGGCTCTTCTCCGATGCGGAAATACTCGGCAACGACATTTTCACCCTCAGCATCATCCGGAAGGCGGGCACCTGAATAGCGATCCATATTGATGAATTGCCCCCCTGGCGGAACGACAAACTGACCGCCTCCGTATTTTTCGACCGCCTTTTCCATGAACTGCTGGAACACGGGCCCACAGGCCGAGCCGCCGTACCAGCCCCGTCCCAAAGGTTTGGGCACATCATACCCCATGTAGCATCCCGCAACGATGTTGCTGGTGAAGCCCACATACCACACATCACGGCTTTCGTTTGTTGTACCGGTTTTGCCGGCTGAAGGGACCGGAAGATCAACGTAACGCGCCGCCGTACCGCGCTCGACCACGCCCTCCAGCATCGACACCAACTGATAAGCGGTGATCTGATCCATTACCCGTTCGCGGTTGGACACGATCTCAGGGCGCTCACCATCCGGCAATTCTGGTACCGAGCAATTTGTGCACTTTCGGCGATCATGACGATAGACAGTCCGCCCATAGCGATCCTGAACCCTATCCACCAATGTTGGTTCAACCCTTTCGCCACCATTGGCAAACATCGCATAGGCGGCAACAATACGATAAAGCGTGGTTTCCTCGGCGCCAAGCGAATTTGCCAGATAGGGGTTCATGTTGTCGTAGACCCCGAAACGCTCGGCATAATCTGCGATTAGTTCTAACCCCGCATCTTGGGCTAGTCTAATTGTCATCAAGTTCTTAGATTGCTCGATTCCCGTACGCACGGGTGTCGGACCATAAAAACGATCTGACGAGTTTTTCGGCTGCCACACGCCCTCGGGAGTTTCAATTTCAAGAGGGGCGTCGATAACGATGGTAGCGGGAGTATAACCACTGTCCAAAGCAGCAGCATAAACGAACGGCTTAAAGGCAGACCCCGGTTGACGCATGGCTTGGGTGGTTCGGTTATAAACCGAATTTGAATAGTTAAACCCTCCCTGCATCGCCAAAACACGCCCGTTATGAACGTCCATAGCCATGAATCCGCCTTGGATTTCCGGCACTTGACGAAGCGTCCATCGATCGAACTCGCCTTCATCGTTCAATTCGGCGCGGACATAGACAACCTCGCCTAGTTGCAACAAATCTTTGGCAACCGAGGCTTTCGGCCCAGGTTTTACACCGTCTTCGGTTTCGATTTGGGTCAGGCTAGCCCATTGTACGTCTTCGCGTAATATCCAATGCCCGTCGTCATCATCTGGGATGTCCTCAATGCCTATCTGCGCTGCATAGTTACCAAGCATGCGAACCACGGCCAAATGCCACTTACCGTCCACATCTATGTCGCGCGGAAGATCGACCTCGGCCAACGCTTCTCGCCAAACTCCCTCTTCCAGCTTACTTCCCTCAAGGACGATGCCTGTACCGCGCCAATGCCCTTGTGCGCGATCATAGCGTTCCAACGCGGTCTGCAACGCTAACGCAGCTACGTCCTGCATCTCGGGGTCCAATGTTGCCCGAACAGTCAACCCGCCTGAGAAAAACTCGCCCTCGCCAAAGTCACGCGAAAGCTGGCGGCGAATTTCGTCAGTAAAGTAATCACGCGGGGGCAATTCTGCACGAAAGCTTTCGTAGTCGCCGTTCTGCACGGATTTCAGCGGCAAGGCCCGCTCGGCTTCATAGACCTCGGCCGATATGTAGCCGTTCTCCATCATCTCTTTCAGAACAAAATCGCGCCGCTGTTTCAAACGTTCTTTACGACGAACAGGATGGAAACTTCCCGGAGCTTTGGGCATTGAGGCCAGAAAGGCCGCTTCATGAGGGGCCAATGCCGACAGAGGTTTATTGAAATAAGTCTGAGAGGCTGCCGCTACACCATATGAGTTTTGCCCAAGAAAAATCTCGTTCATATAAAGCTCAAGGATTTTATCCTTCGTAAGCGTTTCCTCAATTCTACTGGCCAGGATGATTTCTTTTATCTTCCGCTCAATTTTGCGGTCACCGGATAGTAGGAAATACTTCATAACCTGCTGGGTAATGGTTGAAGCTCCACGCAAGGACTGCCCACCGGACAGCACCCCTTCAACCGCTGCCGCTGCGATCCCACGCAAATCGTAGCCTGCGTGATTGTAGAAATTCTTATCCTCTGCCGAAACAAAGGCCCATTTGACAATTTCTGGCACTTCCTCGATCGGCACGAACAGGCGGCGTTCTTTGGCGAATTCGTCAATGATCCGCCCTTCACCTGAATAAATTCTGCTGATTGTCGGCGGCGTATATTTCGCCAATGCAGCATGACTGGGCAAGTCACGACCATAGACCCAGAAGATAGCGCCCAGCGAGAGCGCGCCCAACAAGGTCGAAAGGACGAAAAAGCTAAAAATCGCCCCGAAAAATGAAAAGATAGCGCGCAGCAAAACCAGTGCCTTTAATAGGTTCGAGAGCTTCTATAAACAGCCCCGCGAGCGGGGTCAAAACACAATGGCTTCAAACCAAGTAATCCCTCTTATTGCCGCACAAGATTACCGATAGCGGCGTCGGTCACAACCCACGATTCAATCGCCTGACGGATCGCGTCAACAGCGGTCGCACGCCAAGCAGGATCAGTGATGTGGTCGCGATCTTCTTTGCTAGAAAGATACCCAACCTCAATCAAGATCGACGGAATGTCAGGCGCTTTGAGGACCGAAAATCCGGCGGCCCTGCGCGGAACCTTGTGAAGCGCAATACCTGCCTGATCAAAGGCTAACACAATCGCATTCGCCACGGCATCCGATCTAGGCTGGTTTTCAAGCCACGCTAAGTCCATCAAGATGCCGGCGATTGTGTCATCCTGTCCGCTAAGATCGACACCGGCCAAAAGATCTTCACGATCGTGACGTTCAGCCAAGGCCGCACTGGCTTCGTCCGAAGCGGTTTCCGAGAGGGTATAGACCGTCGCTCCCGTGGCCTGTCCCTGCCCCAACGCATCCGCATGTAACGAGAGAAACAAGTCCGCTTCGGCATGCCTAGCAATAGCGACACGGGTTTCAAGCGGAACAAAACTGTCATCTTCGCGCGTCAGGATCACATTAAACCGTCCAGCACGCAAAAGCGCATCTTTTAGCTCGCGCGCCATCGCCAGCATCAGGTCCTTTTCCGTGTCGTTGCCGTGTTCTGCCCCAGGATCAATACCTCCATGACCAGCATCAATAACAACGGTGATATCGCCGTCTCCAGATTGGCGCATCCGCGCTTTGGCGACCTGCGCCGCGGGAGTGTTGCGCCACCCGACCATGTCGGGAGCTCCGGCCGACGAAGCAAACTCATCGTCGGACACCAGCTCTAAAACGATTTCCAATGCCGCCTGTCCGATCGTCTCATCAACCCGCATATCAGCCGAACTTAATCCCAAAGGGGCCGCCAGATCGACCACCATGCGAGACCAACCAGGCTGATATTGCCCAAAGCGTACAGCACTGACCCGCTCGGTATCATCTGCTGAAAGTGAATACACACCACCCCAGTCAACCTCGCGGAAATCCACGACCAGACGACGAGGGTCATCAAGGGTAAAAACCCGCCAGGGCACGCCCTGAGAGAACATCAGCTCAATCGACGCTCCGCGCCAGCGATCTTTGACAGCGCTTTGCTCGGCGTCAAATCGCGCCAAAGCCGTCAGGTCCTGGGCAGCAGCCAAGGATGCCCCCCAGAACAGACACATTATCGCGGCAACTAGATGCCTCATGCGCGGGTCTCCATAAAGGCCTTCAGACGTTTCAAGCCTTCACGAATGTCGTCAGTACTTCGCGCGTAAGAAAACCGCAGGGTTCCGTTCCCACGTTGCTTATCAAAATCCATGCCTGGCGTTACCGCCACGCCCGCCTGATCCAGAATCTGTTTGCAGAATCCAAGACTGTCGTTGGTCAAGTGACTGATATCCGCATACACGTAAAACGCTCCGTCCGGAGGCGCGATCCGGTCAAATCCTGCGTCTGGCAAGCCCTCCAGCATCAAACGTCGGTTTTCTGCATAAACGGCAAGGTTGGCCTGCAATTCATCCTCGCAATCCAGCGCCGCCAATGCTGCGATCTGGCTGGCATGGGGTGGGCAGATAAACATATTCTGCGCCAATCGTTCAATCCGGCGCACATGATCCGGCGGCACGACCATCCAACCAACGCGCCATCCGGTCATGCTGAAGTACTTCGAAAACGAATTGATCACATAGACGTCATCACTGATTTCCAAGGCTGTGACAGCTTTCGCTTCGTACTCAATCCCGTGGTAGATCTCGTCCGAAATAAATGCAGTGCCTTTTGCATGACAGGCGTCTATCAACTCTTTCAGTTCGGCATAACCCAG
Source organism: uncultured Rhodobacterales bacterium (assembly GCA_964453855.1). Taxonomy (GTDB): domain Bacteria; phylum Pseudomonadota; class Alphaproteobacteria; order Rhodobacterales; family Rhodobacteraceae; genus JASMHC01. The sequence goes on along the minus strand of CAYVRN010000002.1, from coordinate 7,924 downwards.
CATCGTGCCGGACGGGTTTGCAGGCGAAGCAACCATCAAACCGTCCAACTCAAGCCCCTCAAGGTCGTGCGGCGTCGGCTGATATCGCGCCGCTTCGCTTGTCTGGATACCAACAGTTTCCATTCCCAGCGCAGTCAGAATTTGACGATAACTGGGATAGCCGGGTTCACCAATGCCAACCTTGGCCCCGCCGTCAAAAAGTGCAGTGAATGCCAAAAGGAATGCGCCGGAAGAACCAGATGTTACAACGATCCTATCCGCGGATACATCGACGCCGTACCAATCCTTGTACAGCTTTGCGATGCGGGCGCGTAGTTCGGGAATCCCCAAGGCAACTGTATATCCAAGTGGATCAGCAGCAATACGATCCGTCAAAGCCGCGCGTGCAGCTTCCGGTGCCGGAGAACTTGGCTGACCAACTTCCATGTGAATAATGTGGCGACCTGCGGCCTCGGCCGCTCGCGCAGCCTCCATCACATCCATCACGATAAAGGGATCAACCTCGCTTCTGCTTGAGTTCCGCATCTTGCCCCCCTATTCATGCCTAAACTGCTTTTTTCATTCCGGCGGTTGCGGGTCAATGCATGACGTGCTGTCATCGGATAACAGGCGAGAAAGTCAAGAATTCACGGCCTTGTATACGGCCCCTAAACAAACAAAGGAGCCTTTATGCTTCGGCTATTGAAATCCCTTGCACTGCTTTTGTCCATTGCGTCCCCTGCGGTTGCTTTCGATATTTCAGCTATGACGAATGAAGAGCGCAGCGCTTTTCGATCTGAGATCCGCAATTACCTGCTTGAGAACCCTGAATTGATTATCGAGGTAATCGGTGTCCTGGAAAGCCGCCAAGCGCAGGCGTCGAAAGATTCTGAAGTCCAGATGATCACAGCGTACTCGGATGAGATATTTAACGACGGCTATTCTTATGTCGACGGCAACCCAGACGGCAGCATGCGCATTGTTGAGTTTTTGGATTACCGTTGCGGATACTGCCGAAAAGCACACCCAGAGCTGCTGCAAATGATGGCAGATGACGACACCATTGCTCTGGTGATCAAGGAGTTGCCAATTCTAGGAGAACAATCGGTTATCGCGTCCCGTTTCGCCATTGCTACCCGAATGATCTACGGTGGTGACGCATACAAATCAGTTCACGACGCACTTATGAATCTGCAGGGCAACGTGTCTGAACCAGTACTGCGACGGTTGGCAGGTGAATTTGAATTGGATGCTGATCAGATACTCTCCGAAATGACCTCAGATGCGGTTACCAATGAAATCAATCGCAACCGTCAACTGGCAGGCGCCCTGTCGATCGACGGCACACCCACGTTTATAGTCGGAACTGAAGCGCTACGCGGTTATGTTCCTATGGATCAGTTTATACAAATTCTGGACGAGTTGCGCGGTTAATTCCGCTTAACTCAGTCCTCCAAGGCCGCCGCGTCAATCTCGGCGGCCTTTCTTTCGACTTGCTCTACGATGTGATCAATCATCTGATCATTGGAAAGTTTGTGGCTTTGCTTGCCAGCAAGATAAACCATGCCAGACCCTGCCCCGCCGCCGGTAAAGCCCACGTCCGTCATCAACGCCTCACCAGGACCATTCACAACACAGCCGATAATCGACAGGCTCATTGGTGTTTTGATATGCTCTAAACGCTGCTCAAGCGCTTCAACAGTTTTTATCACGTCAAATCCTTGGCGGGCGCAGGACGGGCAAGAAATGATATTCACGCCACGATGACGCAACCCCAGAGCCTTGAGTATTTCGTAGCCAACTTTAACTTCTTCTACCGGGTCAGCGGACAAGGAAACGCGGATTGTATCACCGATACCCGACCACAAAAGATTTCCCAACCCAATGGCGGATTTGATCGTGCCAGACATTAATCCACCCGCTTCAGTGATCCCTAAATGGATTGGCGCATCAGTCGCCTCTGCCAGTGCCTGATAGGCAGCCGCCGCCAAAAACACGTCAGAGGCTTTCACGCTGATCTTGAACTCGTGAAAGTCGTTATCCTCTAGAATGCGGATATGTTCGAGCCCACTTTCCACCATAGCCTCTGGGCATGGCTCTCCGTATTTTTCCAGCAGGTGTTTTTCAAGCGATCCGGCGTTCACACCGATCCGGATAGAGCAACCGTTATCCTTTGCTGCCTTGATCACCTCTTTCACACGTTTCTCATCCCCAATGTTTCCGGGGTTGATCCGCAGACAGGCAGCCCCTGCTTCGGCGGCTTCAATTGCACGCTTATAGTGAAAGTGAATATCAGCGACGATAGGCACGGGGCTTTCGTCAACGATTATTTTCAAAGCCTTTGTAGATGCCTCGTCAGGGGTCGAGACCCTCACAATATCTGCCCCCGCATCGGCCGCTGCCTGCACCTGAAGCACCGTGGCCGCTATGTCCGAAGTGATGGTGTTGGTCATCGTTTGTACACTGATCGGGCTGTCTCCGCCGACAGGAACATTGCCAACATGTATCAATCGGGATTTCCGGCGTTCGATTGTACGCCACGGGCGAACAGCGTTCAAAGACATAATATCCCTCGTCAATAAGGCTTTCGGACTTGACGCCTACATAGTCCGCCATGCCTTTGGCGGCAATCGGGTATCGGGGATTAGTTCGCTTGAGCGACGTTTAGGTACTGGGCCAGATCATTGTCTGCTGCCGGATCAGCCTGTGCATACGAAGCCGTCAAGTTGTCAGATGACAACGCAACATTTTTGGCCACCCCGCCTGCCCCGCCGGCGGGCCCATATACTTTAGTTCCAACTTTGAAATAGACGGAACCGGAATTGCCGGCGCGCAAGGTTGGTGCGCCTTCAAGTTGGGGAAGCACATATTCTTCACCGGCCGAGAGGATTTTCTCGAATATCACGTTCCCGTCCGCCGAACGTACACGCACCCATGCTGGTTGAACTGCAAGCACAGCAATCTCTGGGGCTGAATCTTCGACAACGATTGGATCAGGCGTCTCGGCCTCAGCAACCGTCACTTCGGCACTTCCCGTTTGCTCTTCCATGACAAGGCTAGCGACATCTTCCGAAACTGTTTCGCTCAAATCAGCAATGACGATATCTGTCTCAAATTCCGGCGATGCAAACATTCCCAGTTTGGACGGATCTAAGGAGGCAATGGGCTCATCCCGCGCTGTTATAACGGGGATATCCAACGCCTGTGGACGGTAAAGACGGTCAAACGCCTCGGCCGAAGGCTCCGGCATATCGGCTTCATCGCGAACATTACTCTGAGCAAAATCGAACTCAGGCCCAACCGACATGGCAATCTGCGGGGCTTGTTCCACAGGCGAAATGCTGACTTTCTGGATTTCCTTCAAGACGGTCCACCCGCCAAAAGCAATCAGACCAATCACCGACAGTAAAATCATAGACGACCCGACTGCTTCCGGCGCAACACCAGAAAGTGCCGAAGACGGAGCTGGGATAAAGGGGGTTTTTGCCCGCTCAAACAAATCGTCGGAAGAATGGCGGCTTTGCTTTTTGGCTTTCGGTTTCGCACCAGTTGTTTTGGCCTGCTCATCGCTCGACAGACCGCGAGAGACCGAAAAGCCACTTTCGGCACAGAAGCGTTCATAAGAAACTTCCGGATCCATTTTCAGATAACGGGCATAAGAGCGCACGTATCCTGCAACGAAACCAGGAGATTCAAAAACCGATGCATCGCAGTTTTCGATTGCCGCAATATAAGCAGCCTTGATACGCAATTCACGTTGAACATCTAATAGGGATTTACCAAGGGTCGCACGCTCTCCGCGCATGGTGTCGCCGAGTTTAACCTCGTAGTCGTCGAACCCTTTAGGTTCAACCTCAGCCGACGCCTCTTCACGCCCTGGCTTGCGTCGCAACATACGACAGCCCTTCCGGTCAAATTGCCTGTCCCCAAGAAAGCCCCGGCAGCGAGACCTCTCCCCAGAGGCGATTCGCAAAAACGAAACTTTCGATGCGGTTTCTTTACCACATCGAAAGGATTAGTTCAGGGGGAATTCTATCAGGCAGATAACTCGGCGCGATTCAGCGCACAACGCGACCAGAGATCGTCCATCGCATGAACAAGGGCATCAATTTCTCTCGGACCGTGAACCGGTGACGGTGTGAAGCGCAGACGTTCAGTTCCGCGAGGCACAGTCGGGAAGTTGATCGGTTGAACGTAGATACCGTGATCTTCCAAAAGCATATCAGACAGTTTTTTAGTATGAACCGGATCGCCAACGATCACAGGCACAATATGACTGCCGTGATCAATAATCGGCAAGCCAAGTCCTTTCAAACGGGCCTTCAGAATTTTCGCCTGCGTTTGGTGCTTGTCACGCAACGCTTGATCAGTCTTCAGATGTGCAACCGACGCCGCGGCCCCCGCAGCCACCGCCGGAGAAAGCGATGTAGTAAAGATAAAGCCCGGCGCATAAGATCTTATCGCGTCACACATTTTCTCTGAGGCGGCAATGTAGCCCCCCATAACGCCATAGGCTTTTGCCAAAGTGCCATTGATGATGTCTAAACGGTGCATCAAGCGGTCACGCTCGGCCACACCTGCGCCGCGTGGACCATACATGCCCACAGCATGGACTTCGTCAATATATGTCAGTGCATTGAACTCGTCCGCCAGGTCGCAGATCGCTTCAATGGGGCCAAAGTCGCCATCCATTGAATACACCGATTCAAATGCAATCAGCTTGGGCGCATTCGGATCGTCCGCTTCAAGTTTGGCGCGCAGATCCGCTACATCATTGTGCTTGAAGATACGCTTTGCGCCGCCGTTGCGGCGAACACCTTCGATCATTGAAGCGTGGTTCAGCTCGTCCGAATAAATAATCAAACCCGGGAAAAGTTTTGGAAGAGTCGACAAGGTCGCGTCATTGGCAATGTAAGCGCTTGTGAACAACAGTGCCGATTCTTTTCCGTGCAGATCGGCCAATTCAGACTCAAGACGTTTGTGATAGACCGTGGTGCCAGAGATATTGCGCGTACCGCCCGAACCCGCTCCGGTCGCGTCGATAGCTTCGTGCATCGCCGCAAGAACAGTCGGATGCTGCCCCATGCCTAGGTAGTCATTGCCACACCAGACGGTGATTTCCTGTTTGGATCCATCAGGACGGCTCCACACAGCATGAGGGAAATGCCCATTCTTCCGCTCGATATCGATGAAGGTCCGATAACGGCCTTCGTCGTGCAGACGGTTCAATGCTAAATCGAGCTGGTCCGTATAATCCACGGGCGTCTCCTTCGTATCGTCCTGCCCCGAGTGATGGGGTGCGCGTCAGAACATATTACAATCTGTGATTATGTATGTCACGTTTTCATTTTCTGCGACGTTACAAATTGCCGCGAGGTTTGCGTTGATGTGGATCAAGTCCATCTGGACAGCATCTACAACGTTGCTACGCTAGGTCCAATGCAAAATCGGAGCCATCTGAAATGACCATAGTAAAAGTCCTTGACCATATTGATGCTGATCTTCCCCAATCAATCGAACGTTTGTGCGAACTATTAAGAATTCCCTCAATTTCCACTGACCCCGCCTTTAAAGGCGACTGCGCAACCGCAGCTGATTGGCTTGTTGCTGATCTGGAAAGCATCGGAGCTACGGCTTCGAAACGGCCAACGCCAGGGCACCCGATGGTGGTCGGGCACATCGATGGCGACGGCCCGCACATTCTGTTTTACGGGCACTATGACGTGCAACCTGTTGATCCGCTTGATCTTTGGGACAACGACCCCTTTGATCCGCAGCTCCAAGAGACCGCTAAGGGCAAAGTCATTCGAGGGCGGGGATCTTCAGATGACAAGGGTCAGTTAATGACATTTGTTGAAGCTTGCCGTTCATGGAAAGCCGTGCATGGCAACTTGCCTTGCCGCATCACGTTTTTCTTCGAAGGTGAAGAAGAAAGTGGTTCGCCCAGCCTTATCCCCTTCATGAAAGAAAATACCGAAGAACTCAAAGCCGACATCGCATTGATTTGCGATACAGGACTGTTTGAAAGTCGCGTCCCGTCGATTGTGACGATGTTACGCGGTCTCTTGGGCGAAGAATTAATTATCACCGGCCCCGACAAAGACCTTCATTCGGGCATGTACGGTGGCGCGGCGATCAATCCGATTCGGGTTTTGTCGCGGATCATTGCTAGTTTGCACGACGATCAGGGCCGTATTACTGTTCCCGGATTTTATGACGGTGTTCCAGAATTACCTCAGGACATACGCGCTCAATGGGACGGGCTGAACTTCGATCACAAGGCGTTTCTGGGTGGTGTCGATTTAAACACCCCTGCAGGCGAACAAGATCGGTCCGCACTTGAAATGATCTGGTCCCGCCCGACCTGCGATGTGAACGGCATCAACGGTGGTTACACCGGCGACGGGTTCAAAACCGTTTTACCTTCGAAAGCCAGCGCCAAAATCAGCTTCCGGCTGGTCAGTCAGCAGGATCCAATAGCGATCCGTGCAAACTTCCGCAAAATGGTTCAAGACATGCTTCCACCCGACTGTTCAGTCGAATTCAAAGCACACGGAGCTTCGCCAGCCTCGCAAATGTCCACCAATCATCCCGCTTTTGATCAAGCCCGTACAGCCCTCTCAGACGAATGGCCCGATGCAGCTGCCTTTGTGGGATGCGGCGGATCAATTCCGATTGCGGGACATTTCAAAACCTATTTGGATATGGACGCCATGCTGATCGGATTTGGAAAAGATGATGACCAGATCCATTCGCCCAACGAAAAATATGATGTGGAAAGTTTTCACAAAGGGATCAGGTCATGGGCGCGCATTCTGGATGCGATGACGCAAAGTTAAACAATTCAAGGGCGGCGAAAGCCGCCCATTTCATTTCAACAAACTTTTCCGCAAAAAACTTAACCAGACCTCTTGCACCCGTGAAAAAGCTTGGCTAAACGGACGCTCACGGCGGGTCGTTAGCTCAGTTGGTAGAGCGCTTCGTTTACACCGAAGATGTCGGGAGTTCGAGCCTCTCACGACCCACCATTTCCCTTATAACTTTGCACACTTTGTCCTCGCCATGGATCCAACGCAACTTGCATTGCACACAATATCATTTCGGTTTTTCGCGTTTGCTTGAAACTGTTTCGGAACTTTCATCGTTGCCTGCGCCTCGAATGCGGATCATTTTGTTCCCAAACAGGAGTTTCATAAATGTCCGGATATCTAACCACTCACGTACTCGACACGGCTCGCGGTTGCCCGGCGGAGGGGCTGAAAATTGACCTTTACCGCATTGAAGGTGACGGCAGGACCCATCTGCGCAGTCTGACCACCAACGATGATGGTCGAACGGACGAGCAAATTCTGCCGGCATCCGAATTCGCATTAGGAACCTATGAGCTGGTATTTCACGCCGGTGCATATCTTGACGCGATCGGCACCCCGCCTGAGTCCCCACGCTTTTTAGAAATTGTCCCGCTGCGGTTCGGCATGTCCGAGCAAGCCCACTACCACGTGCCGCTGCTGCTCTCCCCGTTCGGATACTCAACCTATCGCGGAAGCTAAGTCGTTTGGACGCACAGTATAGATAGCCACGAGGATAATCTCGGGGAACGGCCACCCAATCTAAACATTGCCACCACTCACTCACACGGCATAAAAAAACTGGTACGATACTCGACTTCCCCGAAAGGCAAAAAGTCAGATAAAATGCGTGCGCCCAAACTTTGGCTTAGCCAAGTTAAGTGTGCCGTAAAGAGCATGCACTCAATTGGGGAACTTTCCCCATTGAGGGTGCAGTACGCGAAGCCCGGCGGCCTTTGCCACTGCGAGATCGCGTGTGCGGGCACGCAATTTGGTTTTGCGTTGGTGATGTGCTTTTCAAACGTTTTCGGGCTAATTTTCAACCGAAATGAAATCTCGCTGGGCCTTAGTCCCACGGCCGGATAGGTCAAACAATC
>CAYVRN010000001.1:89989-96555 GCA_964453855.1 uncultured Rhodobacterales bacterium | reverse complement strand
CCCTAGATGGCCGCGAAAACCGAAAAGCCAAGCGTCGATGATACAATCCGCCTAGCGCTTGAAGCAGCAAATGCCGCAAATGATGCGGCCGCCGAGATCGAAACCATTAAGTCTGATGCAGCCATCGCTGCTGAGAAAACAGATGTATTTCGCAAGCGCATAACAACTGTCGTGTTTGGTGCCTTGGGTGGCGCGGCAGTAGCAATGACTCTTAGTTCGCTGGTGTATTTCCGCACAATCTCGGAGATGCGCAAAGCCAATGCCACACAGATCGAGGCGCTGGCCTTGTTCGCCGAGTCTGTGGACAAATTGAACGACAATTTAGACTCGGTTCAGGCCTTGTCAGACGGTATTCTGGCCAGCACAGAGACCATTTCAGCGATGTCTCAAGAAATGGTAACAACGGTTGAGGCAGCGCGCACCAATCTAATGAACGACTTGCAAAGCTTTGCTGAGCAGGCAGGCAATATGCAGCCGGAAATCGCGTCGACTATCAACGACCACATTTCGGCAAAGTTTCAGGAAAGCGACCAGGCGACGATGGCGGCGTTGGCGGATATGCTGGATCGTCTCGCCTCGGGGGTTTCGACCGCAAGCCCGGATGGCACGATGGACCCCGCAACAGAAGCCCTTATCGAACAGATCATACTTCTGCAGGAGCAGCAGAGGGCAACACAGGAACTGGTCAAATCTACGGCGTCACGGACATCATCGACCAGATCGACCGGCAGCTCAAGCACGCGCAGCTCATCTGCAAGCGCCGCAAAACCAAACCCGTTTTCATTCCCATAATTCGAGCGGAAAATGGAAACCGAAGCCCAAAACGGCCAAGCTGAATATACCATTCGGGTGAGCTACGTTCAGCGTGGGGCGGTCGGGAACGACTTTGGACTGCGCCCAGGCGATTGCTTGATTGCAGTCAACGGAGAGCGATTCACAGGCAACAAGAACTCGTTGCGCGGCAAGTTCGCCAGGCGCAAAACATCTCAGTTGGCTTTAACATTTCTACGGAATGGGTTGGAGTTTACGATCCTCAGCGGTACTTATGATCTGTGTCGCTGGCAAGAGGTGGCCGTACCCGAGATTGATTTTGCAGACAGAAAACCGCTTGATCCACGATCACTTGAGAACTGGGAAATTCTGCGCAATCGCCAAGGCTATTACGAGCTGCACTCACTTCATAAGCCATTGCTTGCCCTGGTCGCTGCGCCTTTGTGGTTGATGAACGTGCGATTGTGGTCTGTCATGGCAGGAGCCCAGGCAATCACCGCCTTTTGTTTCGCCATCAGCCCGTGGGCTGCGCTAGCCGTCTATCTGAGCATCTCTTTTTGGGTTTGGCAAAATGCCATAACCAGGCCGAAGCATCTAAACCCACTGCCGAAAAAAGCGAGCCAGCAGCCTTAGATCCATCCGCACTGGATATGCTAGGCGCTTTGGGTGGCTCTGACGCTGACGCGAGCGTGGAAGAAGCTGCTGAATCAGCAACCAGTGCAAAGATAAACAGCTCGCCAACGGCCAGCGAGACTGATCTATCCAATAGCTTTGCTATGCTGTCAGACTTGTCAAGCATGACAGACACTGACGAAGGTGAAACCCTACCCGGTACAGAGGAAACTTAAAGCTGAACTCGCGACGGCTGAATGGAAATGGCACGCCCTATTTGGGCATCAACACTGGACCGATTTTACCCTTTAGGTTTTCGATTTCGACAAGCAAACGATCACATTTCTCTAGATCGCCCGAGCGGGACGCGTCCTCGAAACTGATCAAAAGCGAGCGGGCGCCTGCTGCCCCTAAAACCGCGGCGGAACCAGCAATCTTGTGTGCAGTAGTTGCTGCTTCTTCACCCTGTCCGTTTGCGTGAAGAGCTTTGACCTCGGGAAGCACCGCATCGAAATCGTCCAGAAACTGTTGGACATAGCCCCGAACAGCATCTGCACCCAAAATCTCCAGCAAAGGACCATAGGTATCCTGATCGACAAATGTCGGATCCATTTCTGTCGGGCTTGACGCACCGTGAAGCGTATAATCGTCGGACATGGTTACCTTTCCGGCCCTAAACTTGGCCAATACCTTTGAGATCGCCCCAATAGAAATCGGTTTGAGCACTACTTCATTCATGCCTGTCTGAACAAATCTTTCAACCTGTTCTGGCAGAGCGTGTGCTGTAACACCGATAATAGGTGTATCTGGGAATCTGCCTTCCGCGCGGATCTGCCGTGTGGCTTCAAGTCCATCCATCACGGGCATACTAATATCCATCAAAATAACATCAAAATGAATATCATTGGCAATATCAACCGCTTCTTTACCGTTTTCAGCCTCTGCTACGCTATGCCCTTCAAGTTCTAGAATTTCACAGAGCATATCACGATTTACGTTATTGTCTTCAACAACAAGAATGTCCAACGACTTCACCTCGGATTCGTCCTGTAACTCCGCAGCTATCAAATCGTTTTCATCGGCGACAGGTAAATTCACGCTGAACGTAAAGGTACTTCCTTCGTTAATCTTACTGACCAGATGAATACGGCCAGTCATGGCTTCCGCAGCGCGCTTTGAAATACTTAGGCCCAGCCCGGCACCATCCGCCCGTCTTGAAAAACTGGAATCTACTGCTTCGAAATCTCTGAAAATACGCTCTTGATGTTCGTAAGAGATGCCGATGCCGGTATCTTCAATGGACACCTTGATTGGTGTTTTTCCATCCGTTTCTGGACCGCCTGCTTCCAGAACGACGTTCACCTGCCCATCTTGAGTAAACTTGTTCGCATTCTTCAGCAGGTTTTGCACAATGCGTCGGAACAACAATTCTGATCCGGCAACCACGGGGTCAAATACTCCAACGTTCTTAAAGGTGACCGTATTTCCCTGAAGCGACGCAGAGGCGGCCACTTCCGATATGATTTGTTCAATAACGATGCTTGGCCGAAATACGGCGCGGTCTTCATCACTGCCTTGAGATCCTTCCAGTCGCGTCATTTCAAGGACGTTATCAACCTGATCCAACGCATTTTTCCCCGAATCCTGAATAACGTCCGCCAGCCACTTCTGTCGGTCAGTCAGTTCCGATGTGGCCTTCAGAAGCTCAACGCCTGCCAGCAGACCGTTCAGTGGGGTTCGCATTTCATGGCTGACGACCGCCAAAAACCTCGACTTCGCTCTTTCACCTTTTAGCGCGTCGTCTTTAGCCTGCTCCAGTGCAGCTTCGCGCTTTTTCTGACTGGTTAAATCGCGAAGATAAGCGATCTTCAGCTCTTGACCACTGCCGCCTCGTGTTTCGGATATGCCAACTTCGACCGGCAGAGATGAGCCGTCGGAGCGTCGAGCATTCGCAATGTATCGACCAGGCCCTAGAGTGATCAGCATGCACTTGTCCTGAGCCGTGTCCATCGGAGAGTTCTCTAACGAAAGCTCCAATACCCGCGACAAACTTTTCCCAAGCACATTCTTCTTCTCAATATGCAGAATACGTTCAGCTGATGAGTTAAATTCGAGAACATTGCCACTCTTACCGAACACGATTACGGCATCCAAAGAGGCCTCGATTACCGCACGCAAATTACCCTGCACTTCAACTGAATACTGATAATGATACTTTTGCCGCCGCGCAGAGATCAAAACTTTTGCGACCATGATGGATAAGACGAAGATTACCAGCCCAAGGCCGGAACCAAGGACAATCAGCCCAGAGTTAAGCGCGCGATCAATCTCTAATCTTTCGTCATTCAACCGGTTCGAGAAATCCTGCGCCGAAATCAGAACATCATCGTGAAGTGATTGAAGAACCACAACTCCGTTGGACGCAGTAGCCGTGTCCTGAAATAATTGCAGGAGTTCAGCCAACTGAGCCTGTGCAATCGCTGCAACCGGCATGGGTGATTTGCTGGCGAGATATGCGTTTTCTAAAACGGCTGAGTCGTAATCCTCGGCCGTTTTTTCGATCTCATTCACCGCAGCTTTCAACAAAGTGTAATTTGGCGCGTTCCCCGTCATTGCATTTACACTCTGAAACAGTGAGTTAAAGGCCCTCTGCATGTCGCCAATGACTTTATGAATTTCCCGTTCTGCCGCCCAGTTTTGATCGGCCGCGTGCTTTTTTGAGGCAAAAACTGCAACAGACGCGGCAAGAGCGAACGTCAGAAACAACAGGACGACCGCGAAGCGAAAAACGCTTCGGTCCACCCCACCAAAACTGCGTTCAAATATCTGCTTCAATCGTTTGCCTGTATTATTCTCAATCGCTCGGCCGTCACCTCGACCGTGTTTTCAATAATTTATTGCACTCTTTAAGGACTTTAGTCTGATTATTTCTGAAACCCAGACTCGATGAAGCACCCGACACACATGGGCGTCATACTAGCAGCCATTAGGCTATAAGGTATCATGACTTTTTGGATATTTTTATATACTTACGCATATTTATACATGTTTTAGTATAACATTTTGTGACGGTGTACTTACTAAAGCAATTTCAACCCATTATTTTTATTGAGGTGTTTCTTTATTCATGTTTTTAAATAGATGCTTGCGGGTTTTCCGCCCAAAAGTATACTGGGGCCAGTAGTGAATAGTACCCACCCATAAGAAGGACCGATTTAGTGCAAGACGGCGGGCAAAGTGATCTGATCAGCCTTTTGATCGCAGACGACCACGGAATGATACTGGATTTTCTGGCCATGTATCTGTCCGAGGAAAATGGTTTCAAAGTGAAGACGGCAAAAACCTTGGACGATGCGCTGGATGTGGTCGCTGAACATGGCGTTTTTGACGTCATCCTTCTGGACTATCACATGCCTGGCATGAACGGCCTGCAAGGCCTGACACGCGCAATCAAAGCAAATGGTGGAAATCCGGTCGCAATCATTACCGGCAGCCCGACACGCCGCATGGTGGATGAAGCCTTGGCCTCGGGTGCTGCTGGCATTCTGCCGAAAACCATTCCCGCACGCAGCCTTGCGAACGCGATCCGCTTTATCAAAGCTGGCGAAACCTACATGCCTTTGTCATTGATGCGCGATGACATGAACACAACTCAGTCCGAGACAAACCCGCTATCCGCTCGCGAGATGACGGTTCTGACCTATCTGGGCGAAGGCATGCAGAACAAGGAAATCGCAAACGCGATCAATCTGTCTGAAGCCACGATTAAAATGCACGTCAAGTCGATCTGTAAAAAGCTGGATGCAAACAACCGTACACACGCGGTTATCAATGCCCGTGATCTGGGAATCCTTTAAAGATTAGGCTTCACCTTACTCGGTGCCGCCAATGCTGTCTTCGATGAATGCGCGCAGTCGTTCTACTGCCGCTTTCTTGATCTGCGAGACACGACCAGTCGTCACGCCCAAAATGGCCGCGACCTCGTATACGTTCAGCTCTTCAACATAGTACAGTTGAAGCACCAATGCTTCGCGTTCTGGCAGTTTTTCCAGTGCCAAACGCAGTTGCGCCTTCATCTGGCTTTGATGGGTCGAGTCCTCAGGCGATGGATTTTGATCTTTGAACAGGATTGAATGGTCGGTGTAGATCTCGTCCAGCGACTGGACGTGATTTGCCTCAAACCGTGACTGCCACTCGGTATATTCTTGAAGACCCAATTCAAGGTGCTTGGCCACTTCACTTGCTTCTGGCGCTCGACCCAACTGATTTTCCAACCACTGCTCATTATAGTTTTGCTCATGCAAGCAAGCATTGGCGGGATTAACTTTGCTCCAAAGGCGATGAAATTCAAACCCGAGAAAATCAATCCGATGAAAGGCTTGAAACGGATGTTTTCAACTCAGGCTTTGGTAGAGCTCGGCAAGGCCATTCTCAAAGTCTCTCTTTTAGTCGCATCCGCGGCTGGCGTTGTGTACGCACTGCTTCCGCGATTGGATAAAACAACATTCATGGATGCTGGCGACGCTGTTGGAATTCTCGGTACCAGCGTAATTCAAGTGGTTTCATCGCTTTTAATCGGACTGGCAATTATTGGGGCCATCGATCTTGGTTGGCAAATTTATAGCACGACGAAAAGTCTGCGGATGTCGCGTCAGGAAATCAAAGACGAACACAAGCAATCTGAAGGCTCGCCCGAGTTGAAGGGGGCAATCCGCCGTCGCCAGATGGAAGCGTCACAGAAAGCCTCGCAACAGCGCGCTGCGTTGAATGATGTGCCAACAGCAACTGCAGTAATTACCAACCCAACCCACTTTGCCGTCGCTGTTAAATACAAACCGGGTCAAGAAGGCGCGCCGACCATCGTTGCGATGGGTAAAGGTCCGATGGCGCATGAAATTATCGCTCGTGCAAAAGATGCCCGCGTCCAAGTCATGCGTATTCCACCGCTTGCGCGTGCCTTGTACTTCACCGGAGATATCGGCGCCGAGATTTCATATGAACTATATACCGCTGTCGCAACGATCCTTGCTCACGTCTATCGTATCAACCGCGGACAGGCTTCGATACGCCCGAAGGTCGACGTTCCGAAAGATTTGCTGTTTGATGAATTCGGACAAGTCATGAAAGGTGCTAAGACATGACCAATAGAAATCCCCGCAGCACCGGCGAAGTCATTTCAACCA
>CAYVRN010000001.1:72399-89889 GCA_964453855.1 uncultured Rhodobacterales bacterium | reverse complement strand
TCAACCAAGGCCCATGGTGGCGCGGGGCTTTGCTTTGGCTTGCGGCCATCGCCTGTATGGCCGGAGCATTCCGATTTGTGATCGGGCGCTACTTCGGCAAATAGTCCTAGGGCAGTTTGCGCAACTCTTCCAACAAATCCAGCAGTTGATCCAACCGCTCTTGCCCGAAAGTGTCTGCAAGGTTTTTGGCGATCTCTTTGCCCTGAAGCGAATGCTGCGCAATCAATGCGCGACCATTATCCGTTAGATCAACCATGGTCGCTCGACGATCTTCAGCCGAGGTTTCACGGGTCAACAACCTATCATCTTCCATAGCTTTCAGAATGCGCGTCAGGCTGGGCAACATCAAACAAGCCGCTTCGGCAATTCGAGCTTGCGTGATCGGCCCCTGTTCATCGACGACTCTCAACACGCGCCACTTCTGCTCGGAAATGCCACTAGCCGCCAACATTTCACGGTATGGCCCCATCACTTTCTCACGGGCACGCAGCAAAGCAATCGGCAGAGAACGATTTGTCGATGTCAGTTGCTGCTTGGCGGGCACGTCGTTGATCTGGCTCATATCTTCCATTCATTTTGTTGATCCGATGGTGTCGGAAATCACGGGACTTGACAAGAATCGCTTTTAGTTAACAAATTAACTATTAAGGAGGAGCCTATGGCCCATTTCATGATCGATTATTCGCCCAATCTGGATGCAAGACTGGATATCGCCGATTTTTGCGACACGATCCGGTTGGCAGCAATTGAAACCGGCGTGTTCCCTGCCGCTGGTATCCGTGTACGAGCTACGGCCTGCAATCATTTCAGCATGGCCGATGGAAACCCAGACCATGCCTTTTTGGACGTGTCGATCAGGTTGCGTGCGGGTCGGTCGCAGGACGCCAAAGACGCTGCCACAGCCCATATATTTCAAGCCGCCGAATCCTATTGTTCCGAGCTTCTGCAAAGCTCTTCTTTCATGCTCTCGATGGAAATGCGCGACATTGATCCAACACTTTCCCCTAAAACCAGCTCTATCCGCAAATACCTGCCCGAGGACATGCAATGACCAAACTTGACGAGAACATCCAAAAGCTCAGTGGCTTTCTAGGCCGCTTCAAGGAAACTGGCATTCGCAACCGCATCGCTGGTGAAGATCAATTGGGTTCCGGAGGCGTGTTCCAAACTGTGTCCCCCGTCGACAAAAGCGTGATCTGTGACGTCGCGCGAGGAACCGAGGAGGACATTAATAAAGCAGCTGAAGCAGCCGCAGATGCTTTCCCTGCCTGGCGCGACATGCCCGCTACAGAACGCCGTCGTATCCTGTTGAATGTTGCCGACGCGATCGAGGTGCGTGCTGAAGAAATATCCTTGTGTGAGTGCTGGGACACTGGCCAGACCATGCGCTTTATGTCCAAAGCAGCATTGCGCGGGGCCGAAAATTTTCGCTTTTTCGCAGATCAGGTCGTGCAAGCCCGTGACGGGCAGCATTTGAAATCGCCGACGTTGATGAACATCACCAGCCGCGTACCAATTGGGCCAGTTGGTGTAATTACTCCTTGGAACACGCCATTTATGCTGTCCACTTGGAAAATTGCCCCTGCATTGGCTGCAGGCTGCACCGTCGTTCACAAGCCAGCCGAAGACAGCCCACTGACCGCCCGACTGCTGGTGGAAATCGCCGAAGAAGCAGGCTTGCCCCCAGGCGTTCTTAATACCGTCAACGGCTACGGGCACGATGCAGGCAAACGCCTGACCGAGCATCCGTTGATTAAAGCCATCGCCTTTGTCGGTGAAAGCCGCACTGGTAGCATCATCACCAAACAAGGGGCCGATACGCTCAAGCGGATGCACCTTGAACTTGGCGGTAAGAACCCTGTGATCGTGTTTGACGACGCCGATCTGGACCGCGCTTTGGATGCTGTGATCTTCATGATCTACTCGATCAACGGCGAACGCTGCACCTCGTCGTCTCGCCTACTAATTCAGGACACTATCCGCGAAGAATTCGAGGCCAAGTTGATCGCGCGCGTCAACAACATCAAAGTTGGACACCCGTTAGATCCGGCAACTGAAATAGGTCCTCTGGTGTCAAATGAGCACTATGAAAAGGTCTGTTCATACTTTGACAAAGCTACGGAAGATGGCGCAACCATTGCTGCTGGCGGCGAAAAGATAGGCGACGAGGGCTTTTTCATCCGCCCAACGTTGTTCACCAATGCCAACAACCAGATGCGTATTGCCCGTGAAGAAATATTTGGCCCTGTTCTGACCTCAATTCCATTTTCGACCGAAGAAGAGGCGCTGCAAATCGCCAACGACACACCCTACGGCCTAACAGGCTATGTCTGGACCAACGATCTGACCCGCGCCTTGCGCTTTACCGACAAGCTTGAGGCAGGCATGATTTGGGTAAATAGTGAAAACGTCCGCCACCTGCCCACACCGTTTGGCGGCGTCAAAGCCAGCGGAATCGGCCGGGATGGCGGAGATTATTCGTTTGAATTTTATATGGAACAAAAACACATCGGTTTCGCCACCGGCCAACACAAAATAATGCGTTTGGGCGCATAAGGGAGAATACTATGGGAGAACTTGTACTCGCCGCTAAAATGACCCACGTGCCGACAATGCAAATGTCCGAGCAAGAAGGCCCGATTAAGGGAAAAAGGCAACCCGCCATTGATGGTCATCTGGAAATCGCCCGCCGCGCCAAGGCCGCTGGCGTGGACACCGTTGTGATCTGCGACACTCATTGGCTGGTCAACGCCGGTTTTCACATCAACGCGAATGAGAAATTCGAAGGGCTACTAACCTCATCCGAGTTCCCGCAGTTTATCCAGAACATGCCTTATTCGCATCGTGGCAATCCGACCTTGGGCAACGCTATCGCGGAAAAAGCCAGCGAGATGGGTGTGTACACCCTGGCACATCAGCTCGACAGCCTCGATCTGGAATACGGCACGCTGGTCCCGATGAGCTTCATGAGCCGTGAACACGACATGAAAGTCGTCTCTATTGCTGCCTTTTGTACCACACATGACCATGATGAAAGCCGCATCGTCGGTCAGGCCATTCGTGCAGCCGTCGAAGCAAGCGACAGCAAGGTATTGCTTGTCGCATCCGGTTCGCTTTCCCATCAGATGTGGTCAAACAAGGACTATGCCCCCAACGACGGTACCTTCAACATCAGCTCCGAGTTCAACCGTCAGGTCGATCTTATGGTGCTAGAAATGTGGAAACGCGGGGATCACGCGACATTCCTCAAGATGCTGGGCGACTATGCTGTGCGATGTTCGGGCGAAGGGGCAATGCATGACACAGCGATGCTCTATGGTGCACTTGGCTGGGACGAATACACCGGAAAATGCGAGGTCGTGACTGACTACTTCCCAAGTTCGGGCACCGGTCAGGTCAATGTCCTGTTCCCCGTCCAGTAAGGAGCGCAAATGAACTGGGATGAATTCGCCGACTGGGGCAAGCATGTCTCTGACTGGGCGGCTGACTATCACAAAACTTTGGCCGACCGTCCCGTGCGTGCACAGACCGCACCGGGCGAGATTATGGCGCAGTTACCGTCGGCCCCGCCCCAAATGGCTGAGCAGATGGACGTAATTATGCAGGATTTTGAGGATATCATCCTGCCGGGCATGACCCATTGGCAGCATCCCCGTTTCTTCGCATACTTTCCAGCGAACGCCACGCCGCCGTCGATGCTGGCAGACATGTTAGTCACGACAATCGCGTCGCAGTGTATGTTGTGGCAAACCTCGCCCGCTGCGACCGAGGTCGAGATTCTAATGATCGATTGGTTGCGTCAGGCGATGGATCTGCCCGAAGGTTATGTCGGCGTCATTCAGGACAGCGCATCCTCGGCAACACTATCAGCTGTGCTGACAATGCGCGAGCGCGCAACCAACTATACCGGCAACCGCGAAGGGCTGAACGGCAAAGGCAATCTTCGTATATATTGCTCGGAACAAGTGCATTCCTCGATCGATCGCGCCTGTTGGGTGGCGGGCATTGGACAGGACAACCTAATCAAACTCCCCACTTCTGGTCCGCGCTATGGAATGGATGCCAACCGGTTGCGCGCAGCGATTGAGGCAGACCTTGCTGCGGGACACATTCCAGCGGGAATCATTGCCGCGACAGGAGGTACTGGTATCGGTGCCAGCGATGATCTGGAAGCTGTCCGTCAAGTGGCGGAAGCTCATGGGCTTTATACGCATTTAGACGCAGCATGGGCCGGATCGGCCATGATCTGCCCAGAATTCCGTCAGGACTTTTGGAAGGGAGTCGAAGGTTTCGACAGCATCGTTTTCAACCCGCACAAATGGCTGGGGGCCCAGTTCGATTGCTCTGTCCAGTTCCTGCGTGATCCACAGCCGCAGCTAAACACGCTGAAAATCGAGCCCGAATATCTAAAGACCTCGGGTGCCGAAGTCACCAATTTCTCGGAATGGACCATCCCGCTGGGTCGTCGTTTTCGCGCCCTGAAAATCTGGTTCCTGATCCGAGCGTACGGGTTGGAAGGGTTACAAAACCGCATCCGCAACCACGTAAAGTGGGCGAACGAGGTTTGCGAAGCGATCCGGAAACTTGAAGGATTCGAGATTGTGACCGACCCGATCCTCAGCTTGTTCACCTTTCGCTGCCCGGGCGACGACGACATGCAGCAGCGGCTGGTGGATGCGCTAAACGACGATGGTCGGATTTACATAACGCAAGGCATGTTCAACGGACGAAAGATGATCCGCTTTTCCGTCGGTCAATTCGACACAACCCGCGATCAGGTAATGATGGCAGTTCAGGTCATTCAAGACGTATGGGAGACACTCAAATGAGGTTCGCAACATTCACCGCCGATGGGCAAGAACATTTCGGTGCGATTATGGAAGGTGGCGCAATCTCGTTGACGGATGACTTTCCCCAGTATCAGACTCTGAAAGATGTGGTGGAATCCGGTAGTTTCCCTGAATTAGAGACTGTTGCCTCCAACAAAGAAATCTCGCATCCCGACGGCACTTTCACATTCGACATTCCGATCCCGAACCCAGGCAAGATCATTTGTGTTGGCGTCAACTTCCCCGACCGAAACGCCGAGTACAAAGACGGTAGCAACCAACCCAAGTACATGTCGCTTTTCCCAAGGTACCCGTCCAGCTTCACGGGCCATAATCAGCCTCTAATAAGGCCGCCCGAAAACCATACGCTTGATTACGAAGGCGAGGTTGTGGTGGTCATCGGCAAAGGCGGGCGACGCATTAAGGTCGAAGACGCCTATCACCATATTTCGGCTCTGACACTATGCAACGAAGGCACGATCCGTGATTGGGTAAGGCACGCGAAGTTCAACGTCACGCAAGGTAAAAACTGGGACAAATCCGGCGCAATTGGTCCTTGGTTAGTGCCTTTCACCGATCCAAAGCAGCTAGAAGACGCTCGCATCATCACCCGTGTCAACGGAGAGGTCCGACAAGACGATACTCTGAACCGCATGATGTTCCCAATCCGAGAAGAGATCGCATATATCTCGACGTTCACCACACTGCAGCCTGGCGATATGATCGTAACCGGCACGCCCACTGGTGCTGGCGCACGTTTTGACCCGCCACGCTATCTGGTACCGGGCGATGTCGTCGAGGTCGAAGTCGAAGGCATCGGAAAATTGGTCAACGGGGTGGCTGACGAATGACGCCTGATCAGTCACGAGCGGCAGCCAAAATCCTATTTGAGGCGGAAAAATCCGGTACTCAAACGGGATTGATCTCACTGGCCAATCCTGGAATGACGTTAGACGATGCATACGCCGTTCAGTCGGCGCTTGTTCAACTGAAGAAATCCGCCGGTGGCAAAGTGATCGGGTGGAAAATCGGTTTGACCTCGCGCGCCATGCAACAAGCGTTGAATATCACGACGCCGGACTCGGGCGTTCTGTTCGACGATATGCTGTTTCAGACAGGCGAAAGGGTTCCCAAAGGGCGCTTCATACAGCCGCGGATCGAAGCAGAGATCGCGTTTGTCATGAAAACTGATTTATCCGGCGGAAATGTCACGCGCGCGGATGTCATTGCCGCTACCGACTACGTGACCCCATCTTTGGAAATCCTTGATACCCGTATCCTACGGGCAGATCCGAAGACCGGACAGGCGCGCATCATCACCGACACGATCTCGGACAATGCCGCAAATGCCGGAATCGTTCTGGGCGGTGAAAAACACGCCATTGATGCGCACGACCTGCGTTGGCAGGGTTGTATTTTGAAACGCGACGGCGTGGTCGAAGAAACCGGACTTGGCGCCGGCGTTCTTGACGATCCGGTAACTGGCATCGTTTGGTTGGTGAAACGACTTGCGCTATACGGGGATGGGCTTTCCGCTGGTCAAGTGGTTCTTTCCGGATCGTTCATCCGCCCTGTCGAAGCCCCAAGCGGAAGCCGTTTCGAGGCTGACTTTGGCGGGTTCGGATATGTATCGATAGAGTTCGAATAGACTGCGAAAGACCACATTATGTCCGATATTCTGACTCTGACCACGCCGCTCTATGCGATTATCGCGCTCGGTTACATTTTCGTAAAATCGGGTTTCATCAACGCATCCTTTATAGATGCCCTAGGCCAGTTTACGATCAGGATCAGCCTGCCGGTTCTGGTGTTCCTTGCGATTTCGACCGCCGGTAAAGGGGCAGTGTTGAACATTCCCGCGATGGCAGGATACCTTTTGTCCACTTTGCCCCTCATGCTTGTAGGGCGCTGGCTGCTTCATCGCAGCTTTGGCTTTGGTCCCAGTCAATCGTGGTCGCTGTCGCTTGGGGTTGCCAACCCAAATTCGGTCATGATCGGACTGCCTCTATCGACAATCGTTTTTCCCGATCATGCGGCAATCGTCTTTTCTTCGTTTATGTTAATCGAAAACGTCATTCTCATCCCTTTGACCTTGATCGGGGCTGATGTTGCTGGAAGCAAACCAAAGGGCATGGGTAAAACCATCCGGGAAATCGGAAAATCTCTGTTAAGCAATCCAATTTTGCTGGCGGTTCTACTGGCTCTGGCAGCTCGGGGAACGGATCTTGGACCCCAAGGAACTGCCCTTAAAACACTGCATATACTGGCGCAGACTGGGCCTGGTCTGGCTTTGTTTTATATCGGTGCAACTGTCGCGAAATTCAGTCTCAGCGGCTCTCCGGCGGCGATTTCCACGATCACGTTTGCCAAGCTGATTGTGCAACCACTGCTTGCTATGTTGATCTTCCCGATTTTCGTGTCTGATCCAAGGCTTTTGGCGACTTGCATCCTCTTCACAGCGATCCCGATGCTAACGATTTACCCGTTGTTTGCCCGCAGGACTGATAGCCAGAGCGTCGCCGCAACCGCTTTGTTGGTTGCGACAACGCTTTCATTTCCGACAGTTACTTACGTCTTGTATCTGCTTCAGAGCTAGGCAGCTTCTGACCCCCCCGATTTCGGAAGCCGGTTTTGGGCGTTGTTTGTTCCTATTTCTGCTCCAGATGCTTGCCGGGACACAGGAGCCAGAACCTCACCCTCCACGACTTTTGAGCCAACCGTCTGATCAAATTGCTCAACAAAACGATTCAGAATGGCCACTTCAGACGCCAAGGCGCGCGCTGACTTTGCGCTTTGATCAGCGACCTTTGCGCTGTGCGAAGCAAATTCTTGCATATCTGAAACGGTCGTATCTAGTGTGTCGATAATCGGGGCCTGCCTTGCCGCACGGTTGGAAATATCTTCAGCAAATACGGTTGTCGTCTTCAAACTGGCCACCAGCTCTTCCATAGTGACGCCGGTTTGCTGCACGAGTCCTCGTCCGGTTGCAACATGGTTATGAGACTCTTTGATCATATCCTTGATATCCTCGGCCGCTTTCGACGAGCGATGACACAAGGCGCGAACCTCTTGGGCGACCACAGCAAACCCTTTGCCAGCGCTACCCGCACGCGCAGCTTCGACAGCCGCGTTGAGCGCAAGCAAGTTCGTTTGGAAAGCAATCGAGTCAATTACTCCAATAACTGTCTCGATTTTCTCTGCACTTTCATCGACGTGTTCCATCGCGCTTTTAGCGGCAACGACGACGTGGCGGGTTTTTCTAGCCAGAGCGAGGGCTTCGTTGGAAACGGTATACGCCTTTTCAGCACTATCAACGTTCGAGCGGGCATTTTCCGCGATTTCACCCAAAGTAACATTCGCACGTTCAAGCGAAAGCTTCTGATTTTCAGTTCGGGACGACAGTACTTGAGAAGCATTGTGCAGATCAGACGAAGACCCCCCGATAACCGAACTGAAATCCCGAACTTTGCCCATGATCTCTTCGATATCTCTCCGAGCTTTGATGACTTCACAGGCTGCCCGAGCAAACTTGCCGACTTCATCGTTGCGGCTTAGGAAGGGGACGGCTGACTGCTCAGTCGTAGCTTCACGCTTTTCTAGAAGATCGGTCAATTTGCGCAGCGGTCCGACAGTGCGAGCGGCCGTAATTGCGACAAGCATGCCCATCACTCCGATGATCGCGGCGACGATTACAAGGCTTTCGTTGACCGACCGCGTTGCTGCCGCGAATTCTTCCGTCACCTCCTGAGTTACTTCGATAACACCCCGAACATCCCCGATTTGCCAATCGGTCATGGGGCTATAGGAAAGAGTGTTGTGACAATTTACACAAGATTCGGACGACATGACTGACGCGCGCGCGGCACGGATAACGGTTGATCCATCTTCCTCTAACAGTTGGCTGAATGTTTGATCCGGATTATCTTTTAGGAAATTCCATGCATCTTGCTCGAATGCATCCAGCACGCGCTCTTCGCGGTTCGGAAATGGGAAAGGGCTGTAGACAAGCAAATCATAACCAGCAATGTCTCGCGCCGCTGAATTCACATCGTGAATCATGGTCGCAGGGAAGGGAATTGCGTTTGGATCGTCAAAATGTTCGGTCGACGCATATTTTCCGTCAATCCACACAAATTTTGGCACAATATTTTTGGCATAAAAACTGCGGAAAGTTACCAGCTGACTGATCAGCTTTTCAGCCTCGCCGACGCTCTGATTCACAATGTTGTCCTGCAATTTCTGAGGCAGAGACATTGTAATGTAAGCAACCGCAATAAAAGCGACGGGAATAGGCAATAAAAGGGGCCAAAGAATGGAATTCTTCCAAAAGCGCATGGTTGTCTCCAAAATGGGCTATGTCCTTAAAGACGACAGGTCGATCCATTGTTTTATCCCGGCATGCAAAGATTCTGATATCTGAACGATTTTAATCCTTGATGAGACCGTGAAGTGGGCCGAGATATTGATAAACAATCGCATCACGCCTATGCCATTAGCTCAGACGAAAGGATTGAAAATGGCGAACCATCTCTACCAAGGCGATTTACCGGATGATCTGGATTTGGGTCCGATTGTCGCTATTGATTGTGAAACAATGGGTCTCAACCCCAGTCGCGATCGCCTGTGCCTTATTCAATTGTCTTCGGGTGATGGCTATGCGCATCTGGTTCAAATCGCGCAAGGGCAAACAGAGGCTCCAAATTTGTGCCGTCTTTTGAAAGACCCGAGGGTTCTCAAGCTGTTCCATTTCGGCCGTTTTGACATAGCTGCGATGTACAACGCTTTCGGCACACTGGCCGCGCCGGTCTATTGCACGAAAATCGCCAGCAAGATGGTGCGCACCTACACCGACAGGCACGGTTTAAAAAACCTACTGCAAGAGCTTCTGGGCGTGGACATCTCAAAATACCAGCAATCGAGTGACTGGGGTGCTCCCGACCTGACAGATGCACAGCTGGATTATGCGGCCAGTGACGTGTTGTATCTACACAAACTCAAGGCAGTACTTGATCAGAGACTTGAGCGTGAAGGGCGAACTGAGTTGGCGCAAAAGTGTTTTGATTTCTTGCCTGCACGGGCTCAACTTGATCTCGCAGGGTGGCCCGAGATTGATATTTTTTCGCACTAACTTCGCACTAACCAGGGGCGCGCCATAGAGGTGATCATAGCCGTCGCATCAAACTCAAGGAAACAAGCAAGAAAATGATAGGGAGGATAGCCACCTACTCGCGCGTTGTCGCTTGGCTGAAGGTCATATTCCCCTTGTCGGCCCTGGGACTGCTGTCAACGTTGTTTTTATTTTCGAAAACCATCGATCCCGAGAAATCGATTCCGTACGCAGCGGTCGACGTAAAAGAGCTTGCCCGAGAACCTCGGATCACAGCCCCCGAATTTTCCGGGATGACAGCAGACGGGGCTGCGATCACTCTGTCAGCCGTAACAGCGAAAACTGACCCAGCCGAACTGGAAGATGCATCGATCGAAAAGTTATCAGCGGTTATACAAACACCAGATGGTGCAGAGGTGAGCGCTCTTGCGGACAGAGGATCCATCGAAAACGCCCGCATCGCGCGGCTTGAGGGCGATGTCACGATTGAAACCTCGAATGGGTACCGCATTGAAACTCAGGAGCTCAGTGCCGAGCTGGACAGGACGCGGATCACCACGTCTGGTCAGGTCAAAGCGGAAGGCCCCATCGGAACCATTATCGCCGGGAAAATGACCGTGTTATTGCAAAACAATACCGGAACCTCTCTACTTGTTTTCGACAAAGGCGTTCAGGTGATATACTTTCCTTCAAAAGCAACCGAGGATTAACCGTGAGAATTTTTCGCATTGTTTCTGTGATCTGTCTGACAGTTTTGGCCGGATGGGTGTCTGCTCAAGGTACCCAACTTTCGTTCGGCGGATTAGGCCAAGACACAAGCGCACCGATTGAAATCAATTCGGATGAATTGGCAATTTCTCAGGCAGACAGCTCCGCGACATTCTCAGGGAATGTGACGATCAGTCAGGGTAATATGATGCTATATGCCCCGTTGGTGACCGTAGTGTATAACCCAGAGACGTCAGAAATCGCCAAACTGCTGGCATCCGGTGGGGTGACCTTGATCTCAGGTGAAGAAGCCGCCGAAGCGGAAGAAGCCGAATATTCCGTCACAACGGGTATGATTGAAATGCGGGGAAATGTGCTTTTGGCGCAAGGTCAAATCACGCTAGCTGCAGCGGACATGCTGGTTAATCTGAACGACGGAACGGCACTTCTAAGCGGTCGTGTCAGGACCATCTTGCGCCCACGGGACTCCAACGAATGACCGAAGTGCACCCTAACCTGTCTTTAACTGAAGGGTCCGCCGGTCTACGGGTAGAGCACCTTCGGAAAAGCTATCGGAAAAAAGTGGTCATACGTGACGTTTCGATGGAGCTGAAAAAAGGCGAGGTGGTTGCGCTATTGGGTCCAAACGGTTCAGGAAAAACCACGTGTTTTTACAGCATCGCAGGTCTGGTTACCCCAGAGGGCGGTCGCGTGACTGTTGACGGCGTGGATGTGACCCGCCTGCCAATGTATCGTCGTGGACGATTGGGCATCGGATACCTACCACAAGAGATGTCGATCTTTCGGGGAATGAAAGTCGAAGACAATATAATGGCGATTTTGGAGATATCCGAAAAGGATCGCCATAAGCGACGCGAGCGTCTAGAAGAGTTGCTCTCCGAGTTTTCGATCGAACACCTACGTCGGGCCAATGCGATGGCTTTGTCAGGCGGTGAACGGCGACGGGTCGAGATCGCACGCTGTCTTGCTGCCAATCCCAAGTACCTATTACTTGACGAACCCTTTGCGGGCGTGGATCCGATTTCGGTTGGCGACATCCGCCATCTTGTCGCCGATTTAACCAAGCGTGGACTGGGAGTTTTGATTACAGACCACAATGTACGCGAGACACTCGAAATTGTGGACAGGGCCTATATCCTGCACGACGGCACCGTCATGATGAGCGGCTCTCCCAATGACGTCGTCAACGACGATAATGTGCGCCGCGTTTATTTGGGTCAGGATTTTAAGATATTCTGAACCCCGTCAATTTATTGAAAAAGACTTGCTCTAGATCATTGACTCTTCCTGATATTTCGCGCCCAATTAGTTTATGGTTGTTCAGTGCATCAGCGCGATTCATTGGGCCCCGCGCATCTCGCAGGGCATCAATGCGCTAAAACCGAACGCCATATTTTCCATAAAAAATAAGACCGTGAGACCGTTAATCTTTCAAGTGGTCAACACTGTCTAATTCCTAACGAAAGGAACTTCGCATGCTTTATCAAATCAGCGGTAAACAAATCGACATAGGTGCGTCCCTGCAAACCTACGTTCAGGACGAATTGGGCGCTATCGTGCAGAAATACGCTGAACGTCCGACTGACGCGAACATCATTTTTTCGAAAAGCGGTTCGGAATTTGTCTGCGAAGCCACGGTTCACTTGTCCACAGGACTAACCGCCTCCGCGAAGGGGCATGCCCACGAAATCCACGCAGCATTTGATAGCGCAGGCCAAAAAATGGAGAAGCAACTCCGCCGTTATAAGCGCCGCCTAAAAGATCATCACAGCGAGCGTACTGCGCCTGTTGAACATTTTGGCGCATCATCCTATATCCTCGCCGCAGATCAGGAATCGGACGACGTCGAGCCCGAAAGCCTGCAGCCGATGATCATCGCCGAAATGGAGACGAAAATCCCGTCCCTTTCCGTCGGAGAAGCGGTTATGCAGATGGAGCTTGCCGGCGCGCCGGTTCTTATTTTTAAGAACGAAGGCAACAGCGGACTGAATGTCGTGTATCGACGCGAAGACGGGAATATCGGTTGGATAGACCCAAATAACGCAATGTGATACCTCGACCTTTTCGGGTTCCGCAGAGAAGGCAAAATGCAACTTTCAGAGATTCTTCGGCCAGATGCCGTTAAGGTCGTTTCTTCTTCGACCAGTAAGAAGCGCCTATTCCAAGAATTGGGAGACATCGCCGAAGCCTCTTATGGGCTGGACGCGGGCCTTGTCGTCGAGTCTCTGATTGATCGTGAGAGCCTTGGACCAACAGGCGTGGGGCACGGTGTAGCCTTGCCCCATGCTCGCCTTGAAGGCATGGAAGGTCTGGCGGGCATCTTCGTGGTGCTAGAAAAGCCTGTCGATTTTTCATCACCCGATCGCGAGCCAGTGGATTTAGTGTTCGCCCTTTTTGCACCCGTTGACGCAGGCGTTGAGCACTTGAAAGCCTTGGCTTTAATATCGCGGACGCTGAAAGACGCCAATTCACGGACGAAACTGCGTGCCAATCCAAATCCAACAGCGCTATATGCGATTTTGACCGAAAGCGTGACGACCAAGGCTGCTTAAAGCGGGCGCCACCTGTCAAAACCAAAGACCATATAGTCCCTGCTATAGGTAGCCTGCGCGGCCTTTTCGATTTGATCGTCGTAGATGTCAGCCAGCTTGTATTGCCCTGTCGGCGTGAAGCGTTCGATTGTCGGTGCCTGCTCAAGCCCAACTTTAGCCGCAAGTCCCATCAACTCTTCTAACAGGTCTTCCTCACGAATAATCAAGTCAGGCAGAGCAAAACTGCTGAAGCCCTGAATGATCTGAGACTGGCTTGCCCAATGGGCATCCACGCGAATGCTGCTCTGATCTGCCAGATTTGTTTGAAGCCACTCTAGAAATCCAAGGAACGCGCCGCGATGCTCGTTCAGGTCATAAGCAAGGTCATACGGCGTATCAGGCAAAGGTATCTTGTAGCGCTTTCGAAGTTTGCGGCGAATGTTTGGAAACGCGCCATCGTCATCGGCAAGGATATGTCGACAAAAAACTTCGTGCGCCCGCTCAAGCGGATGCCGAACGACCGTAAAAGTCCGATGCCCCGGATTTGACCGCTTCCATTGCCGCAGCGATTTTTGCGAAAAGTTTCTGGTTATACACTGATCCTGCCCTAACCGAGATAGCCAGTTAGTAACACTTTGAACAGGTCCGCCCTTGACCGGCATGAACAGCAAAGGCGCCCCGGTTGACGACACAAACTCGGGCACAACAGCCCCCCGCCGAGGCTCAAAATTGGGGGTACGGGTTAAATTGAAGCGATCCATGCGCGCCAGCGCTTCGGTCATTTTCTCAAAATTTTGAACCTTATCTTCGATCCCCTCGGGGTTTTGCTTTTTGAGCGTTTTGCTCACCGAATTCAGACGGCCAGATACACCTAAAAAAGCGGCGATACCGTTAAGAATTTCCACATCGTTGATATCGTCGTATCCAATGTAAAACGCCGTCTGCCCACTGCGCTGTAGCGTGTTCAGGATCCTGACCTGAAATGCTTGCAGGTTATTCAAATGATCGCTGAATTCATCGGGATCAAAGACAATCCGGCTTTCCTTGCGGTTTTAGCCATCGGTCAGTTTCCACTGACCGGTTGCCTGAGCAATTTTCCACGAAACATAGCTGTCCACCGGATTTCCGGTTAGAACGATTTTTGCACATTTCGGGTCGTTCAACACTTGATCAATGATCCGTTGATCATGATCGTAGAAAAAACGGAATCCACCCATTCCCTGTGAAAACTCTTTGATTTTCGTCAACAATCGAAACGGGTCATCGTCCCGCATGTCCTCCGTGATACCCATGATATCTGCGCGGTTCGGATAGCAAATAAATGCAGGATTGAACGCTTCGCCATGGCAAAACAGGCCGTCAATTTCATTCAAATTGACTTCTAGAAAATTACTGCCCGTCCTCATTTCCGCAAACAGGACGAAATACTCGAATTCATTAGCCATTCATTTACCGGACCAAATACGGCTTTCGTGGATTGGGCTTAGCTTTATCATCAACAGCTGCAACCGGAAACTCTCCCATCAGATAGGGGTGCATGCCTTGATTTTTCAGGTTCTGAAGGAATTGACCAAAGCCCGCCACGTCAACCATGCGCGGCAACTCGGTCAAGCGATGTGCCTCGCGGTTGCCGATTTCATCAACAATAGTTTGCAAAGGTTCGCTGGGCGCTTCAACAAACTCGGCTAGCGTCCAGATGCGTATACGGGCCTTGGCGTAGAGCGAGCGCAGAGCGACGATGTGATCATTCTCTATCTTCTGTAGTTTCGCAGCCTCTTCTCGTATTTCAGAGAAATTCCTATTCTGCCGGAACAGGGAAAGCGCCCAGGCACCTGATATGACTGAAATTTGGGCATTCACATCCTTGGCAATGTGCCAGCTGATTTCCTGATTATCACGCGGTCCAAATTGGAAACACTGACGCTCTCCGCGCGTGTTCCAAATCAGGTTGTTTAAAAATGCATTTGGCCGGTGATCACGAAGTGCCGCGCTATCGGAAAGGCAGCCTGCCACCAGATTCTGTCGTTCAGCGAACTCGACGCGATCAGGGTCGAACAAATGCCCATGCACCTTTGCGCCGGTCATACGTGCAAGCCACGTCTCAAAATCTTCGAAAAGCTCAGAGAATCCTTCGAAAACAGAATACGGTCCTGCACTTAAGCCATTTTCGAAGCCTTCACGCGGGAATCGGCTTTGCATGACCAGACCCTCACGCCCCCTTGTGCGCCGCTCGACCGCTTTTGAAAATATCCTGTCGATCTTCGACGGACTTGGCTCGGTCCGAGGGCCAGTCGAGACCGCTTCGCGAAGAAACGTGTCGTACAGTTTATCCGCAAACGGCCAGATTTTTCTTGCGACAAAACAATCCGACCGCCGAAGCAATTGCAAATGATCATCTTAGAAAATATGCGGCTTCCCTTGATAGTCGAACTTCGAAAGCGTCAATGATCTGCTTTCGATCTTCAGGGAATATTGCCGCGCCATGGTCTGGAAATAGCTTTCGTCCGGGATCCAAACCCGTTTGAAATACCGATCATAGATGTCTCGGTCCGGATCTTCCAGAATGGCAGAAAGCGTTTGGCGTGTTAGGCACCACCACTGGCTACCCATATGCGGAACCAGCCCTTTAGGGATTTTTCGCTTGTACCCCAATCGCCGTTGAAGTCGAACATAGCCGTCAAAAAGCACACGGTGTTTTTTCCAAGAAAACGGAAAGCGCAGCGTAAAACGTTCGGAATCCAGCCCACCAACTGTCCAGGGAAAATCTGCTGTTTTCGCGCTTTCGATGAAGTCCACCTGCGGACGCGACGCAAGGTAGTCCTACAGTTCTTTGACAGGTCTTAACGGCAGACATGAACCGGATGCCAAATACACATGCCGCACATCCGCATGTTCACGCAGCATTTGTTCCGACGCAGCTTGTGTCGCCGCCACCATGACCCAAGTGCCCCATTCACACCGAAACCGCGCTGAAAACGAGACATTTTTCAAATCGGACAGTCCACGCTGTAAGCGGTCGAAATTTTCTTTAGGAACCGTTGTGTCAGCGTGGATGACGACAGGACAACCATGCTCGGCCCAGTGGCGAGCGACTTGTTCTGCCCCTCCTAATGCCGTGTGGACCAACATAACGACACCAACGCTCATGCCCAGTTCCCCTTGGACATAAGTCCCAGAATCTCGAGCTGACGCCAGTTGATATACTTCTCGGACCATTTACACCAAAGGTCCGGATTCTGCTGAAGCGCATCAGAATAAGCCTGATATTCAGTTGACCCTTTGTAATGTTGCCTTCGCTTCATTTCCTCCGCCGTCTTATCTGACAAAGTGTCCAGGAACTTGGCGTGCAAAAGAATACCCGAGGCCTTTTCTCCACCCCATTCGTCATAAACAAGGTTAAGTCCGCGTGGCAGGATCATATGCGTCGAACTTAGGTAGGCATAGCTACGATCCCATTTGACCAACAGGATTTTATTCAGCGCCGGGGCTTGTTCGGGCGCATCTGCGAAAAAAACGCGCGCACGCGGGCCGCCTTGGATCCATAGGTTCCCGTATTCTGGGTTGCGATCCATCATATAGTTGCCCGAGTCGAACCAGCAGGCGATTTCCATCGGGTCTTGTCCGGCCCGATAAGGTTGCTTTTCGATGGAACCCTTGGGGTACATATCAAGAAGCATAGCCCCAAAACTGCGTACGCCCGAATTGTCCAGCCAATCTGTCAAAGACCGAATTGGCCGCGTATCACTGAAAGAATAGACGAAAAACTCGTCCGGATCGACCACCAACGTCCAATGATTGTGGGCATACCGGCGCTTGAGATAGTTCATCCAGTCAACCCCAAACGAGGCGCTTTTATAACTATTCTCAGTGTACCAAAGCGAAACATCCCTCTGCCCGATGAAATGCTGTCGGGTATCATCGGTGCTGCCATTGTCGATAATGAGGAAATGATTGATCCCGAGCGATCGATAATATCGTAGAAAATACGGTATCCGAACGCTTTCGTTTCGCATTGTGGTTACCAACAGAACATCAGACGGGCGAATTTCCGGTGTATGATCCTGAACAGTTTTTAGTTCCCGGGATTTCCTAAGGGCGCGTATCAACTTGCGGCGGCGTCTTAGACGCATCTTGTAGGATTCCCAAAGGCTCACCCGTTACTCCTGCAATAACGCTACCGTATCTAGTGCAGCTACGGCAAATACACTCAACATTTCAACCATTTCACAATCATTGCTCGCTTATTTGCAGTAAACGAAGAGTAAATTTCAACGATATGTCCGGATTGTCACCA
>CAYVRN010000001.1:68651-72299 GCA_964453855.1 uncultured Rhodobacterales bacterium | reverse complement strand
ACCACGTCAGCCAATCCACTCCGAACCGCGATTGCCTATAACTTGCGTGTGTCACCCAAAGCGAAACGTCCGGCTGCGTTTGAAGAAATTCGGCTGATCCGTCTTCGCTGCCATTATCAACCACTAGAAAGTGACGCACGCCCAGAGAGCGATAGTGTTCTAGAAAGGCATCAAGCCGATCAAATTCATTCCGGATCGTCGCAAACAAAAGAACGCCTCGTGGCGAGATTTGGCTTGTTCTATCAATGACTGGCGTTAACTGATGCCGCTACGGAAGGATCGCCAAAGCAAACGCTTGCGCTTCCAACGCATGCGATATGCTTCCCACAATGTGAGGGTCCTGTCTGTATCTGTGTTCATTCAGCCTTTAACGATCGTAGTGCCCGGACTGATGCCAACGCCATGCGTCAGAGATCATCGACGACAGGTCCGAGCGTTTCGGTTGCCAGCCTAGCTCTTCTTCCGCGCGCTTGGAACCCGAAACCAGTCTTGTGCAATCCCCAGGACGGCGGGCACCCTCGACAACAGGAACTTCCCGGTTTGTGACGGCTGCCGAGTACGTGACAACTTCACGAACGGAAAATCCGCTTCCTGTGCCAAGATTAAAGACCCTGTTCCCTTTTCCGTTTTCCAGCCATTTTACACCCAGAACATGCGCATCAACCAGATCGCAAACATGCACATAGTCACGAATGCAGGTTCCGTCTGGTGTGTCATAATCGGTGCCAAAAATCGTAAGAGCCGACCGTTTGCCGTCGATCGCATCCAACATCAAAGGGATCAGATGCGTTTCAGGTTGATGGAACTCGCCTACCTCTGCATCGGGATCGGCGCCAGCCACATTAAAATATCTGAAAATAACGTGGTTCAAGCCGTGCGATACCGAGAAGTCTGTAAGAATATCTTCAATCGCCCTCTTCGAAGCGCCGTAGGAATTCATCGGGAACTGAGCACTGCTTTCATCCAGAACAACGCTGTCTTGGTCACCGTACGTGGCGCATGTCGATGAAAAAACAAAATCAAGACAGCCGGCGTCAACAGCCGCTTCAATCAGATTTAGCGAACCCTGAACATTGTTGCGCCAATATTTTCCGGGGTCCTGCATACTTTCGCCAACCTGACTGAATGCCGCGAAATGCATGACGGCCGAGGGGGTATATTTCTGCATAACCTCATCAATTCGCGCGCGATCCAAAAGATCACCCTGCTCAAACGGGCCAAATTTAACCGCGTCCTGCCATCCTGTCGAAAGATTATCGAAGGTCACAGGCGTGTAGCCCGCCTGTTTCAAGGCTTTACAGGCATGCGATCCGATGTAACCCGCCCCGCCCGTCACCAGTATATGAGTCATGAAACGTCCAGAATATTATTGCGCTGCTTTGTCCATCGAAAGCCGATCGTGCAGGAACAGACTAAGTTCTTCGCGCAACTCGGGGCGTTCCAGCGCAAAAGCCACCGTCGCTTGAAGATATCCTGCCTTTGACCCGCAATCAAAGCGCTCGCCCTGAAAGCGGTAACCATAGACACCCCGTCCTTCGGCGATTTCTTGCGCTATGGCGTCGGTCAACTGGATTTCGCCGCCCGATCCCGCTTCGGTTTTTTCAAGGTTGGTCAAAACATTCGGAGACAGAATATAGCGCCCGATTACGGCAAGATTTGAGGGTGCCTTGCCGGCTGAAGGCTTTTCGACCATGCCACGCGCACGCACCAAAGATCCCATGTCTTCTTCGATATCCAGAATACCGTAGGCAGAGGTTTTTTCGCTTGGAACTTCCATAGCCGCCACCATGCTTCCACCGGTCTGCATGTGCGCATCCACCATCTGCTTTAGACAAGCAGTATCAGATGCGATTACGTCATCTGGCAAAATGACTGCGAAGGATTCGTCTGGGCTGATAAGTCGGCGGGCACACCACACCGCATGCCCCAGTCCGCGCGCTTGATGTTGGCGGATATAGGCAATCTGACCGCTTGGCATGTTGGTCGAACGGAGAATTTTGAGCAGTTTATCTTTGCCCTTTGCTTCCAGTGATGCCTCGAGGTTCGGCGCTTCATCGAAATAGTCTTCCAAAGCCCCCTTGCCCCGCGAGGTTACAAAAATGAACTCTTCGATCCCGGCATCCCGCGCTTCTTCAATGGCGTACTGAATGAGCGGGCGATCCACCAAGGTCATAATTTCCTTGGGAACCGATTTGGTCGCCGGTAAAAATCTTGTACCCAATCCGGCGACAGGGAAAACGGCTTTGGTTACAGGTCGAATAGCTGACATTTCTCTTCTTTCACAAAAACCACTGTTGCTTGCACCAGAATTTC
Source organism: uncultured Rhodobacterales bacterium (assembly GCA_964453855.1). GTDB lineage: Bacteria > Pseudomonadota > Alphaproteobacteria > Rhodobacterales > Rhodobacteraceae > JASMHC01. The sequence goes on along the minus strand of CAYVRN010000001.1, from coordinate 69,986 downwards.
TGGAAGGCACACAATTAATCAAAAACCAAGCTATTGTTCATTTGTGACAACTCCAAGGAGACAGCACGGCATTTCCTGAACAATTGCAGCGACAAGATTAGCCTGCAGCCGATTTCAAATCTACCCCCGGAGCATAGGCGATGAAAAACGGGTTTGCGAAGTCCGGTTTTCCGTACGTGAGAGTGATATGGTCGTCAAACCGAACGACATGCCCACCAGCGCCAGATAAAACCGCGTGACCAGCGGCTGTATCCCATTCCATGGTCCGACCCAGACGCGGATAAAGATCTGCCTCGCCGGTTGCGACCAGACAGAACTTTAGCGATGAACCAGCACTGGTCATGTCTTTGACATTGTAGAGATTAATGTAGTCATCAGTGGCTTGATCACGGTGAGATTTGGACGCTACCACCATAAGCGATGTGTTATCCGGCACAGATACGCCAATCGGATTCACCTGCCCGATAGTCACTTTATCGAGCGCACCGCTTTCTTCAACCGAGGATCCATCTGGCAGGGTGAAGAACATGCGCCCCTTAGCGGGCGCATAAACCACACCTCGTATCGGAGCACCATTTTCGACATATGCAATATTCACGGTAAAATCGCCGCGTCGGTGGATGAATTCTTTGGTCCCGTCCAATGGATCGACAATCAAAAACGTCTCGCCTTTAGCCGCATGCGAGTCCGCCTGCTCTTCGGTTACCAAAATGACATCCGGAAATTCAGCGCGCAGACCCGCCGAAATAATCGCATCGGCGGCCTCATCTGCCTCGGTCACAGGGCTGGCATCGGATTTGGTTTTCACTTCGAATTCAGGCGAATTATAAATGTCCATAATCTTATCCCCCGCCTCAAGCGCCAAGCGACGAATGACAGGGATCAGCTTTTCAAAATTCATTACAGACTCCAACGGCGTTTAGAAATTCAGTTTTGTTGCCAGAAGCAACCGCCTCACTTATGGTCCAAGTTGAGCAGGCCATCAAGAAGCCGGATGACTCGACCCAAACCATTGCAGGTTCCGCATGTTTCAGCATTCGCAGAAAAAATCGCAATTGCAGGCCATACTGTGGATAGCTGAGCTTTTGTACCACGCGACCGTGCGCGAAGTCCGCTCGTCTCACGGTAACGCTGTGATCGGCCTGGCTTTGAACATTATGCAAGCGATGATCATGTTGGCCGCTTTTTACGTAATGTTTTCGGTTCTAGGGCTTCGAGGCAGCGCTATTCGTGGCGACTTTCTGGTTTATCTGATGACCGGTATTTTTCTGTTTCAGACTCACAACAAAGGACTGAGTTCTGTTATGGGATCGGATGGCCCGAATTCACCGATGA
>CAYVRN010000001.1:45020-68551 GCA_964453855.1 uncultured Rhodobacterales bacterium | reverse complement strand
CACAACAAAGGACTGAGTTCTGTTATGGGATCGGATGGCCCGAATTCACCGATGAATACAGTGATCGCAATCGGTGCGTCGGCATTTGGGACACTTTATACAAGCATTCTGTCGATGATGGTAATGATGGTCATCTACCATGTTGCGGTAACACCAATCTGGATGCCAGACCCGATTGCGGCCTTTGGGATGTTCCTTCTGGCATGGGCTTCCGGATGTGCTATCGGCTTAGTTCTGAAAGCGGCAAAACCATGGGCCCCTGGCATTGTTGGCGTGGTCGCCATGATCTATATGCGCGCCAACATGATCGCGTCGGGCAAAATGTTTGTCGCAAACACCCTTCCTTCGACAATGCTGGTCATGTTCGATTGGAACCCCCTGTTCCATACTATCGACCAAGCGCGAGGCTTCGCGTTTATAAATTACTACCCGCACAACAGCGACATTCTTTATCCGTTCAAAGTTACAGTGATCATGCTTGTGATCGGCATGATGATCGAATTTGCCACTCGGCGCAGTGTGTCTATCAGCTGGAGTGCAAAGAACTAACCCTCAATCCACGACGCGCAGGGTTACGTTGATCCGACCGCCATTAGGCAAAAGGGACGAACTGCCGAAACGGATTTTGTCGATCCCGTGGAACGCCAGCCTGGATGGCCCCCGAAGCAAAGCGATGTCACCGGATTTAAGCCAAACTGAACGCGTTGGATCACTGCGATTTATTCCACCCACTCTAAACTGTGCGTCATCTCCAAGAGAAATCGAAAGCACCGGGCAAGAAAAATCCTTTTCATCGCGGTCCTGATGAAGACCCATCCGCGCTGACTCTCCGTAATAATTGACAAGACAGCACTGGGGCTTCCGATCACAATTTGCCAACTCACTCCACAAGGATAAAAGAGCAGGCGGGATAGGAGGCCACGGCTCTCCGCTAGACTGACTAGGCTCGTATCGGTAGCCCGACCTGTCACTTACCCAACCATAGTCCCCAGCTGCCGTGATGCGCACGGACATCTTTTTACCCGAAGGTGTCACATGCTGACGAAACGGCGCTTTACCCGCAACCGCGCGCAACTCAGCGACCAATGCCCTTTGCGCGGCTGGGGAAAGATACCCCGAGAGGATTTCAGCCTCATTCAGTTCAATGCGCTGCATAACCTTCCTTGTGTCACTTTTATTCGAAATAATCGAAGTTTTTCACGTTATTCCACACATAGCCCGCTTGCAGGGTTAAAACAGCCTCCTTATATAGCCGAACAAGCGTGGCAGACCCTTGATGGGCTGTCGTGCCGTGATCGGGCAAGGATGCCGAAACGGGTCCAAGCCTAGCAACATCGCCTAAGAAGAAGGGATCTTAATCATGGCTAAAGTGATTGGTATCGACCTTGGTACAACAAACAGCTGTATCGCTATCATGGATGGTTCGCAGCCAAAGGTCATCGAAAACGCCGAAGGGGCGCGTACAACCCCCTCAATCGTTGCATTCACCGAAGACGAGCGCCTTGTTGGCCAGCCTGCAAAACGCCAGGCCGTCACCAACCCGGATGCAACGATTTTCGCAGTCAAGCGTCTAATCGGTCGTCGTGTTACCGATGCGGAAGTGACAAAAGACCAGAAAATCGTGCCTTACAACATTGTCGACGGCGGCAATGGCGACGCATGGGTTGAAGCGCGCGGCGAAAAGTACAGCCCCTCGCAGATTTCAGCATTCATCCTGCAAAAGATGAAAGAAACCGCTGAATCGTATCTGGGTGAATCTGTAACTCAAGCGGTTATCACCGTCCCTGCATACTTCAACGACGCCCAGCGTCAGGCGACCAAAGACGCAGGTAAAATCGCTGGTCTGGAAGTTCTGCGCATTATCAACGAACCGACCGCCGCCGCACTGGCCTATGGTCTGGACAAAGAAGAGACACGCACCATCGCGGTATATGACCTTGGTGGTGGTACCTTCGACGTGACCATTCTGGAAATTGACGACGGCCTGTTCGAAGTAAAATCGACCAATGGTGACACCTTCCTTGGCGGTGAAGACTTTGACATGCGCATCGTCAACTATCTTGCGGACGAGTTCAAAAAAGAACACGGCGTTGATCTGACCAACGACAAAATGGCCCTGCAGCGTCTGAAAGAAGCTGCTGAAAAAGCCAAAATTGAACTTTCGTCGTCGTCGCAAACCGAAATCAACCAGCCGTTCATCTCGATGGGCGCGAACGGTCAACCGCTGCACATGGTCATGAAACTGACTCGTGCAAAGCTGGAATCGCTGGTTGGCGACCTGATCAAAGCATCGATCAAACCGTGCCAGGCCGCGCTGAAAGATGCGGGTCTGTCGACCTCGGACATCGACGAAGTCGTTCTGGTCGGTGGTATGACACGTATGCCGAAAGTCATCGAAGAAGTGACCAAGTTCTTCGGAAAGGAACCACACAAAGGTGTGAACCCTGACGAAGTCGTTGCTTCGGGCGCTGCTATTCAGGCAGGCGTTCTGCAAGGCGACGTGAAAGACGTTGTTCTTCTTGACGTTACCCCGCTCTCGCTTGGTATCGAAACGCTGGGCGGTGTTTTCACCCGCCTGATCGACCGCAACACCACCATCCCGACCAAAAAGTCTCAGGTCTTCTCGACCGCCGAAGACAATCAGAACGCCGTGACCCTGCGCGTGTTCCAGGGTGAGCGTGAGATGGCAGCCGACAACAAACTACTGGGTCAGTTCAATCTGGAAGACATCCCGCCAGCACCGCGCGGCATGCCTCAGATCGAGGTCACCTTTGACATCGACGCAAACGGTATCGTGTCAGTCAACGCCAAGGATAAAGGCACCGGTAAAGAACAGTCGATCACCATTCAGGCCTCGGGTGGTTTGTCGGACGAAGACATCGAAGCAATGGTCAAAGATGCAGAAGCTAACGCCGATGCGGACAAAGAGCGTCGCGCAATGGTCGAAGCTCGCAACCAAGCGGAAAGCCTGATCCACTCGACCGAAAAGTCGATGGAAGAGCACGGTGACAAGGTTGACCCGACCACCATCGAAGCCATCGAGCTGGCGATTGCTGCGCTGAAAGACGATTTGGACGATGAAAAGGCCACGGCTGACAAGATCAAGTCTGGCGTTCAGAACGTCACCGAAGCTGCAATGAAGCTGGGCGAAGCGATCTACAAGGCGCAGGCTGACGATAGCGACGACGAGCCCCGTGCAGCGGACGAAGGCGATGACGACACGATAGTTGATGCCGACTTCGAAGATCTCGACGATGACAAGCGTTAATCGCCGATAACAAACCCTCGACAGGGCCGGTCCGAACCAACCGGACCGGCCTTGTTCGTTAGGAAAGGGGAATAGATCATGTCAAAACGTGACTATTACGAGGTGCTTGGCGTCGCCAAAGGGGCCTCGGCTGACGAGATCAAGAAAGGCTATCGCAAAAAAGCGAAAGAACTTCACCCCGATCGCAATGCCGACAACCCCGATGCCGAAGCACAATTCAAAGAGGCCAACGAAGCCTACGAAGTTCTGAAAGACGCCGACAAAAAGGCAGCCTATGACCGTTTTGGCCATGCCGCTTTTGAAAACGGCATGGGTGGCGGCGGTCAACCCGGTGGCGGCTTTGGCGGCGGCGGCGATTTCTCGTCGGCGTTCTCAGACGTGTTCGACGATTTGTTCGGCGACATCATGGGCGGACGCGGTGGAGGTGGCGGACGCGCTCGCGCATCGCGCGGCGCCGACTTGCGCTACAATCTGCGCGTTACACTGGAAGAAGCGTTTTCGGGTCTTCAAAAAACCATTCAAGTTCCGACATCCGTCACCTGCGGTGGCTGTGAAGGATCAGGTGCAGAAGGCGGCGCAGAACCGACGACATGTCCGACCTGCTCGGGGCGCGGTAAAGTGCGCGCGCAGCAGGGTTTCTTTACGGTGGAACGCACCTGCCCGACATGTCAGGGCTTGGGGCAGAATATCAAGAACCCTTGCCTGAAATGCGGCGGCTCTGGCCGCACCGAAACGAACCGATCACTTAGCGTGAATATCCCGGCTGGTGTGGAAACAGGCACACGCATTCGACTGGCAGGTGAAGGCGAGGCTGGCTTGCGTGGTGGTCCTTCGGGCGATCTGTATATCTTCATAGACGTCGCAGATCATAGACTGTTCCAACGTGACGGATCCCAGTTGTTTTGTCGCGTTCCGGTATCAATGACGACCGCAGCGTTAGGTGGCGACATCGAAGTCCCCACAATCGACGGTGGCCGCTCTCGGGTGAAAATTCCGGCAGGCAGTCAATCAGGCCGCCAAATGCGTTTGCGCAGCAAAGGCATGCCTGCTCTGCGTGGCGGAGGCATCGGTGATATGTTCATAGAACTCGCCGTAGAAACGCCGGTCAACCTGACCACACGCCAGAAAGAACTGTTGCGCAGTTTTGAAGAAGAGTCCGAAGACAACAACCCGGAACTGAAAAGCTTTTTCTCGTCGGTGAAGAGCTTTTGGGACAACATGAAAAGCTAAACACCTGTGATGTTTTGGCGATCTGGGCACCCGATTGGGTGCCCTTTTTCGTTGTTTACTGAAAGCTAACCAAGTCTGTGCAATCTGGTGTTATGAGCGGCACAAACGGTTCAGGTTTCAGCGATATGCAGGCGTTGCTTTTCGGGACGGCGCCCGCTGCACCCATCAACCCAAGCACAAAGCCTGAAAATGACGGCCATCGCGCACGTCTACGAAACCGCTTTCTTGCCGATCACGGAAAAGCCATGCCAGATTATGAGCTGCTCGAACTTTTCCTTATGCAAGTTATCCAGCGCCGGGATGTAAAGCCGATCGCAAAGGCGTTGCTCGCAAAGTTCGGCGATCTCTTTTCCGTCGTATCAGCGCCGCTAACGCAGCTTCAAACGGTACAGGGTGTCGGGGCTCCTACTGCTATCCACCTCAAAACGATCGAAGCCATTGTTCAGCGCGCAGCACACGCAAGAATGGTAAACCGTGATCTCATCTCTAGCTGGGATGCAGTGGTCGCTTATTGCCGACTAGAAATGGCTCATCGAAAGTCCGAGCATTTCAGAGTTCTATTTCTAGACAGAAAAAATCGCCTGATCAAAGATCACCTTTTTGGCGAAGGCACTGTAGACCACGTTCCCGTTTACACCCGCGAGGTCGTCAAAACCGCGCTCGATCTTTCGGCATCGTCCTTGATTTTAGTACATAACCACCCTTCAGGGGATCCGACCCCTTCTCCACAAGACATTGATCTGACACGAAACATTGAACGCGCCTGTCAGACCGTATCTATAACCGTTCATGATCACATCATCGTCGGAATTGAGGGCGAAACCAGCCTACGCGCCTGCGGTTACATGACTGAAACCTAGCGAATCCAAACCTCGACCCGGGTATTCAACCGATCGGCGCCTTCGGTCTCTGGGCACTCCAATGGAATAATGTCCCCAAACTCGACCGAAACGGTTTTTGCGGTAAGCGAAAGTGGATGCAACGCGTCGTGAAGTGCCTGCTCAACCATCCGGGCATTTGCGCCATCCGCGCCAAAACCGGCAAACATCAACTGCCTACTGTCAAGTTCACCATATTCAATCAGACGCACCAGTTGACGAAGAATGGCCGATGACGGCGCATCAAGCATCTCAGTGCCCACCTCAAGACGGAATGCACCACCAAACAATTCCCTTGGCTTCAAAGTTCGAACAGCGTTTTGCAGGGCCTCAAACTGCTCTGGCGTCTCTGCCTGCAACAACGCATTGGCAATCCGCGACCACACAGCCTCAAATGCATAAATCGTTGGCGCAGAAGGGACATAGCCCGCTCGCGTCACCACTCTCTGACCGGCCGATGACTCAAGATAGTCGAAAAAATCCTGCCCAATCTCGGGTAGCCGACGCATAGGCCTGTAAAGAACCAAAGGGAACGCGTGCGCAATTTCTCCTGACCTGACGGCCAATTCGTTAGGATCGTGGCTTATACCACAAGGTGTCGTTAAACCAATTGGGCGCATTTTCTTAGGCAAAGACGACAAAAGCGCCAAGCCAAATGCAAGATTGCCCGGTTGCTCGGGGAATGGAGATGTTTGAGGCGTTAACCCTTCGGCGTCTTCGGAAGTGAAATCATAACCTGACTGCATCAAAACTGACACAGCTCCGGGTTGGCTGTACAAGCGTAAAGGCGCTGGCTCTGAATCTGTCAGTTCCGCCCAATTTCGTATTTTACCTGACATAACCTGGGAAAGTTGCAGCTTTGAAAGCGAAGTCAGCCCAGAATGCTCAGGTACGACAAAGGTCACGGCATCCATTCCCAAGAACGCCTGCTGACGGCCATTCGTTAAAACACCAAGACCAATTTCCTTTGCCAGTGTAATTTCGTCCGGCTCTGCAACACGCAAAGCCATTGCAACGTCGGCATCCAGCGCCAATAGATCGGCAAAAGCTTCGTCACTACTGGTAAGCCGAATGTCGAAATAGGCCAATGTTTCAACCGCATCCGAGGATTGCAACCAATATCCGATCTGCGAGTCACCCACTTCTTTCCGAACTGTCACCAAATCGGATTGCCGCGCAAAACCTTCAATAAGAGCGGGCAGTAGAACACGGCCGATAACCGGACTGCCACTAAACGTCAGTTGTACAATATAACTTTCCAAATTTGGGCATGCTGGTCCTTCGCAAAGAACCCCGGTGCTGTCGATCGTCAGCTCGCCGTAGACCGTATCAACCCGGTAGTAATCGCCATCAAAACCCAGAAGATTGCCGGACACTTCGATGCTTCTGTCGCGCTAGGGTAAAGTCACATCCTGCGCAAATAATCTGACGGGAATTAAGGTGCCGCACAGTGCGGTGAATAACACCGCGACCAGAAGTTTCATGTCAGCGCCCCGCCCGCAAGCTTTTTTTAATTGGAGCCGATGATCAGGTCTTCCACCAGATTATTCAATAACAGAATGTCTCCGACCGCATCACAAGTGGGCATCTCGACCGTCAGCTCCTTGGCAGTCATATTTCCGTCTGGCGCCGCTTTGATGGCCATGGCTTCAAGTGTTCGGCCACAATTCCCGTCTTCGATTACAGCTTCGACCGACATGCTGACCACCCCGTTCTGCCGTGTCGTTGCCGAAGGAAAGGTATAAAACTCGGCCAGTTGCGATGTCTCTGCGTCGCCTCGTCCAAGCTCGACCAAAAACCCGCCTTCGCCCAGCGCCGCATAATCCATCGACCGCGGTGCACCACGCCAAACGTGCCCCTCAGAGCCATATGCCGCGCCAAATTCCCGGGCATGAAGTTCTAACCCCGCAGCACCCTGCCATTGGATAGCAACGCGATCATAAAACGACAAAGATGGGACATCGGTCGAGGCGATCACCACCTCTCCGTCGGGGAATTCGATCATGAACAAAGCGGATGTGTTCATGGCCGGGAAGTCAAGAGTCATGGTTCCGGCCCCATCCAGTACTTCGGAAACCATTAAACCACTGTGATGCAGGACAAATTCGGATCCGGCATGACAAGGTGAGGAAAGATTAAGCGTCACCATGGCTCCGGCCGCTGTCTCTGCTGTTAACACGGTATTGCAGGCACCTTGGGCGGTGGCGGCTCCAGTTTGAAAGCTCGCGCTCATCCCGGCGATCATTAAAATTATACACTTGTGAACGTAATTGAACACGACGACGCCCTCTTGGTTGTTTCCACTTCAATGCTTATTTCGAAATTTAGACCATATTAGGGCATTTTTTTTGACATTTCGCGTGGAATTTCCAGTTATTAATCCTTTAGGCTATGACTTTGTTTTGACGGTCTTTTGATCAAGCAACCGTATTGCTTCTTTTCGACCAAACTCTAGCCGGGAAGCTTCCAACAGATCCGCTTTCGCAGCAAGAACCTGGGCCAACTGAACATTTAAAACGTCTATGCGTTGCGACGACCAATACTTCCAAGCACGCAAAGCCCCCGAACGCTCGTGTAAATTCGCGTTTGCAGCCACAGATTCACCACTTGGATCACACCACAGTTCGTCGATTGCGCGCCTGATCGATGCCTCTTGCTGGGCAAGTGGCCGAAGTTTGGCCAAGTGCAGCTCAAAACGAAGCTTTGCCAGTTCTTCAAGTTTCCCCAGTGACCCTTTCATGTTCGGAACTTCCGCGCCTAGACATTCAAATCGTCTGCGTAACGGATTGCGGCCATTGATGTAAACGACGCTCAATTGGCGAACGCTGTAGAGCTGTTGTAAGCGTGTTAACACTCAGCTACCAAGCCTCGTAGCCAACACTCTGCTCGTTGCGTGTTTGCCGTAGTAGCTCTCAATAATCTGTACGCTTGTGCCCATATTTCGTGCGATATCAAACACATTCACACGCCCCTTACGTAGCATATGGACTGCGTAAAAATGCCGCAGACTGTAGAGCGAATACTTTTCGCCGTCAGCACTGTGCGTCAAACCTTCACGCTCTAACAGTGTGTTAAATTGGTCTATGAGTGAGATTATTGGCGCACCATCTGCCATCTTAAACAGATAGTCGTTCACTGCCTCGCCACGCTCCTCAGCGATACGCTGCCACTCAGCTTGCCAACGACTCTGTTACGTTCAATCGTTCTGTCAACATAACGATTGGCGTTAGAGCGTATGACGACGAAGCGTTTGCCCGTCTTACCGTCAACGTTAAAGCCGTACAGTTCTCTGTCGTTCTCGTCTTTAAACTTCACTAAATCGCCCAAGCGCAATCCATTTCCTTCGCCTATACGCAAGCCACTATTCGCTAATAACAGCACATAGTCTCTGAGCAGTTCACGTGTGTAACGCCAACGAGTGTTGTCTGTGTCACGTATCCAGCGCCGCATCCCTACGTATAGTCTGCGATATTCTTCAGCAGTAAATGGCGGACGAGTACGATTACGCTGTGCTTTGTAACGGAACTTGGGAAGCGGCTTGTTGCCTCTATAGCCACGTTCGTGTGCGTACTTCAGCAGCGTCAGTGCGAAGGTTGTTTCCCACTCAAGCGTTTTATCTGCGGGATTTAGTTTGGCATTACGAGGTATTTCGTCTTTTGGCATACGAGCATAGTAATCACGTCGCCACTCAACGTAGTCCTTCAGCACAGCGTCGTCTATTTTTTCAACTGTCTTCGTACCACAGTATTCGTGCCAGAACTTACTCACACGCTGTATCTGACGCAGCATAAAGGGGCTTGTTTGTTGCCCCCTAGCATTCTTTCCTCGCTTGTAATCACCACGTAAGTGCTGTGCTTCACGCATACGCACATACTCGTTGATTACGTCAGAAAAGCGTTTCTGCTGCGTTGGTAGAATTTGTTCTTTGCAGAACTCAAGCTCGTAGTACGTACAGCACGTTCAAGTGCTACTTCTAAGTCTCGTGTCTTAAGTGATTTGTAGATGTAACGGCGATTGCCAGCGTAAAAACGAGCTTGGAAGATGCCGTTGCGTGTAGTCAACAGCACCTTACCGTCTTTCAGCTTTTCAGCATATTCCGCCGTTTCTTTGTCTGACAAATGCCTAACACCACCGTCTAAAACCACTTTTACCTAACAAGTGTATAACATTTTTTCGCTTAGTAAATATCAATAAGTAACTGTTTTTAAAAAGCTTTAAAACTTGCCGTGGCAATGTTTGAACTTTTTTCCAGATCCACAGGGGCACGCATCATTTCGCCCCGGATTGCCCCAGCTGGACGGATTGTTTTCGTCAAAGCCCTCAACCGCAGGGGCCTCGCCCTCGGGTGCGGGGTGCGCCGCTTGCCCCTGCTGCGCTGCCGCAGCCAGCATAGCCTGCTGCTGCGCCAATCGCTGCGCAAGCGCCTGACGTTCTTCTTCGCTCATCGGGCGAATTTGCGCCAATTGTGTCGTCACTTGCTCGCGAAGTGTATTCAGAAGATTCTCGAACAGTTGGAACGCTTCGTTTTTGTACTCATTCAACGGATCACGCTGGGCATAGCCACGGAAGCCGACAACGCTGCGCAAATGTTCTAGAGTCAACAAGTGCTCGCGCCATTTCGTGTCGATGGTTTGCAGCAAAATCTGCTTTTCGATCTGGCGCATTGCTTCGGGGCCAAAGGCGCTGGCCTTTTTTGCCATCATCTCGTCCGAGGCATCTTCAAGCCGCTGCTGAATAATTTCGTCGTCCACACCTTCTTCATCGGCCCAGGCCATGACTGGCACATCGACGCCCAGTTTGGCGATCACGGCGGCATAGAGCCCTTCGGTATCCCACTGGTCGGCGTAGGTTTTCGGCGGCATGAATTCGTCCAGAAGGTCGTCAATCACCTGAAGGCGCATATCCCGGACGATCTCGGACAGATCCTTGGCTTCCATGATCTCGCGGCGTTGGCTGAAGATCACCTTGCGTTGATCATTCATCACGTCGTCGAATTTCAGAAGCTGCTTACGGATATCAAAGTTTCGCCCCTCGACCTTAGCCTGCGCCCGCTCTAGCGATTTATTGACCCAAGGGTGAACGATCGCCTCGCCCTCTTTCATACCCAGCGTCGAAAGAACTTTGTCCAACCGCTCGGACCCGAAAATTCGCATCAGGTCGTCATCCAAAGATAGGAAGAACGACGAGCGCCCCGGGTCGCCCTGACGGCCAGAACGACCACGCAACTGGTTGTCGATACGACGGCTTTCGTGACGCTCGGTCGCAAGCACATAAAGTCCACCGGCATCTTTAACAGCCTGCTCTTCGCCCTCGTGTTCTTTCTCGATCCGGGCGCGAATTTCGTCAGGGTTCGCCTCGGGTTCGGCGGCAATTGCCTCCATCACCTTGATCTCGACGTTGCCGCCTAGTTTGATGTCGGTACCGCGGCCCGCCATGTTGGTGGCGATGGTCACGGCGCCCAGCTTACCGGCGTCGGCCACAATCTGGGCTTCTTTTTCGTGCTGACGCGCGTTCAGAACGTTGTGTGGAATACCTGCTGTATTCAAAAGTTGCGATAGGAACTCGGACTTTTCAATCGAGGTTGTCCCCACCAAAACCGGCTGTTTCTTTTCATGCGCGGCACGAATGGCTTCGACAACGGCGTCGTATTTTTCCTTTGCGGTACGATAAACCTGATCGTCCTCGTCAACACGCGCGACGTCGCGGTTTGTCGGAACCTCGACAACGCCCAACCCGTAGATTTCGGCAAATTCCTCGGCCTCGGTCAACGCGGTACCTGTCATGCCTGCCAATTTATCGTAAAGGCGGAAGTAGTTTTGGAAGGTCACACTGGCCAGTGTCACGTTTTCGGGTTGGATCTGGCAGCCTTCTTTGGCTTCGATCGCCTGATGCAATCCGTCCGACAGGCGACGACCTGCCATCATACGGCCTGTGAATTCGTCGATCAGGACAACCTCGTTGTTGCGAACGATATAGTCCTTGTCACGGGTGAACAGCTTATGCGCTTTCAAGGCGTTGTTGACATGGTGCACGATGGTCGTGCTTTCCGGATCGTACAACGACTGGCCTTCGGGTAGCAGGCCATTGGTCATCAGGATCTGCTCAAGCGCGTCGTTGCCTTCTTCGGTAAAGGTCACGCCGCGCGTTTTTTCGTCGATGGTATAGGCATCTTCGGCCAGATCGGGAATAAATTTGTCAATGGAGACGTACAAATCAGACCGGTCGTCGGCAGGGCCTGAAATGATCAGTGGCGTGCGCGCCTCGTCGATCAGAATACTGTCCACCTCATCCACGATCGCAAAGCAATGGTCTTTTTGACTGATTTGAGACAACTCGGCTTTCATGTTGTCGCGCAAATAATCAAAACCCAGCTCGTTGTTCGTCGCATAGGTGACATCAGATGCATAAGCCGCTGCCTTTTCGGCATCGGGCTGCTGCGGATATACAACACCACAGGTCATACCCAGTTGCGCATAAACCTTGCCCATCCATTCCGAGTCGCGGCGTGCCAGATAATCGTTCACCGTCACGATGTGAACACCGCGCCCTTCCAGGGCGTTCAGATAAGCGGGGAATGTCGCTACAAGGGTTTTGCCCTCGCCGGTTTTCATTTCCGAGATGTTGCCTTGATGCAGAAAAATTCCGCCCATCAGCTGTACGTCAAACGCTCGCAGCCCCAAGGCCCTCTTTGCGCCTTCTCGGCAGTTGGCAAACGCTTCCGGCAGAAGGCTGTCCAAAGACTCTCCTTCGGCGAAACGCTTTTTGAATTCCTCGGTCTTCTCGATCAGCCCAGCATCGCTCAAAGCCTCGAATTCCGGCTCTAAAGCATTGATTTTTTCAACCAGCGGGCGGGTCGCCTTGATTTTACGGTCGTTCGGTGTACCGAACACCTTTTTGGCGAGATTTCCGAAACCGAGCATATTTTCTCCGCGTGATCAAAACGATTGTCGTCTACCTGTTGCCCGTCCGGAGTATCCTCAATACAAATAGTCCGGATAACCAATTTTTCAGGCCTCAAAGCGATGTAAGGGGACAGTCAGAGAGTGTCAACGTCGCGAGGCAAAAGGGCAGGAAGGCAAAGGAACCCCATGATCAAATTTATGCGCAATGCAACGTTCGGAATGGCCATCGCAATGGCATCGCTTCCCATGATGGCAAAGGCCGAGAATAGCGCCGAAACAGTCGTTGCAACCGTAAACGGTGTTGATATCACGATTGGTCACATGATCATCGCACGCGGAAAATTGCCGTCGCAATACCAGCAATACCCCGACGACATTTTATTCCCCGGCTTGCTGGATCAACTGGTCAGGCTTGAACTTTTGAAGGCCAGTTTCGAGGGCACCCCTCCTGCGGCGGTCAAATACGGGGTCGAAAATGAAGAGCGCTCGCTTCTGGCAACGGTGGCCATCGCAAAACTCATGGAGACCTCCGTCACTGATGAGATGATCGAAGCGGCCTATCAAGAGATTTACGCAGGGCAGGATATGGGGCTTGAATATAATGCCTCGCACATTCTGGTCGAAACCGAAGATGAGGCCAAAGCGATCTTGACCGAGCTTGAAGCAGGCGCCGATTTTGCTACGGCAGCACAAGAGCACTCAACCGGTCCATCCGGTCCCAGCGGCGGTCAGCTGGGCTGGTTCGAGCGCGGAGCCATGGTGCAACCCTTCGACGAAGCCGTTGCGGCCATGGAAGTGGGCACTTTAGCAGGGCCTGTCCAAACTCAATTTGGCTGGCACCTGATCCGCCTAAACGAGACCCGCCAGATCGAGGCACCCGCGCTTGCAGAAGTGCGCGGCCAAATCGCGGATGAGCTTGGCCAACAAGCAATAGAAGCCCGTGTCGCAGAATTGCTTGAAACTGCCAACATTGAGCGTATGCCGACAGAAGGAATCGATCCGTCGATTCTTCGCGATCAGTCCCTGATGGAGCAATAATCCATGGCTAAACTGCCTGTCTCGCCTCTGGCACCCGCCAGCTTCCCTGATCTTCCGGTTATCAAAGGCGTCCGTTTTGCCGCCGCCGAAGCCGGGGTGAAATACAGCAACCGTAAGGATGTGATGCTGGCGCTCTTGGATCCCGGCACCACTCTGGCGGGGGTTTTTACCCGCTCCGCTACGCGATCAGCCAACGTATTGGATTGTCAGACGAAAATCGGCAAAGACCGCAGCACAGGCGCGGCCATTGTCGTGAACTCGGGCAACTCAAACGCCTTCACCGGCCGCGCCGGTGAAGGGTCTGTTGCCGCGATTTGCGACGCTGTGGCCAGCGTCACCGGCCTAACCGCCGACCGCGTATTCACAAGCTCGACGGGCGTGATTGGCGAGCGTTTGCCCCACGACCGCATCATCGCAAAAATCGACGAGTTGAATGCCAATCTTAGCGACAGTGCCATCCAAATGGCCGCTGATGCGATTATGACAACGGACACCTTTCCCAAAGGGTCAGCCGCTGAAATTCAGGTGAATGGTAAGCCAGTCAAAATCGCAGGTATCGCCAAAGGCTCGGGCATGATCGCACCGGATATGGCCACGATGCTGGTCTACATTTTCACCGACGCTAAAATCGCACGAGCGGATTTACAGGCGATGCTGTCGGCACTGACGGACGTCACCTTTAACAACATTACTGTTGATAGCGACACTTCAACCTCGGACACGCTGCTTCTGGCGGCAACCGGAGCGTCGGGCGCGGATGTGACAGGCAACGACGATTTCCGCAACGCATTGCACAAGGTCATGCTGGATCTGGCCCACCAAGTTGTCCGCGACGGTGAAGGAGCCACCAAATTCGTCGAGGTCGAAGTGACCGGCGCTGCCAGTAATGCTGACGCTCGCACGCACGCACTGGCCATTGCAAACTCACCTTTGATCAAAACCGCTATCGCCGGCGAAGACCCGAACTGGGGGCGTGTCGTCATGGCTATCGGTAAATCGGGCGCGGCAGCGGATCGTGATCTACTGTCTATCAGGTTCGGCGATATCCTTGTTGCAGAAAAGGGCTGGGTCTCGCCTGATTACAGCGAAGAGCAAGGCGCCACCTATATGAAACAGCAAGACCTGAAAATCGGTGTTGATCTGGGCTTGGGCGGCGGCACGGCCACCGTCTGGACCTGCGATTTGACCCACCAATACATCGCCATCAACGCGGATTATCGCTCGTAATGTCAAAAAAAGTTGTTCTGGTTTCCGCTGTCGCACTGATTGATAAAGACGGCCGCATCCTTCTGGCCCAACGTCCCGAAGGAAAATCCATGGCGGGCCTATGGGAATTTCCCGGAGGCAAGGTGGAAGCCGGAGAAACCCCTGAACATGCGTTGATTCGGGAACTTGAAGAGGAACTGGGTATCAATACCTGGTCCAGCTGCCTGGCCCCGCTGACCTTCGCCAGCCACAGCTACGAAGATTTTCACCTTTTGATGCCCCTTTTCGCCTGCCGCAAATGGGAAGGCATTCCCCAAGCAAAAGAAGGCCAAACGCTTAAATGGGTGCGCCCAAATCATCTGCGGGATTACCCTATGCCACCAGCGGATGTACCCTTGATTCCAATTCTACGTGAGTGGTTGTAAAGTTTTCGACACATACGTTTGGGTACATTAACGGCCCATTAAGGCTATATGCTGCATTTTTTCCGTGAACGAACAAATCCACGCTCTAAATTGAGACTGTAAAGTTTTTCCGAGTTTCAAATGCTCAAGACAATTATCACAGGTAGCCGCGTGCTGGTTCAGGGTGTCCTCGTGCGGACCTTGGAAAACGGCAAAATGGCTGTTCGCATCGGCGACCGCATCTATGTAGGATTGCCGGTCACATAAGTTTAGCTCTGGAGGCTAATCCACCACTCACACTCTCCATTGCAATAAAAAAGGGCGCTATTTTCAGCGCCCTTTTTTGTTTTGTTCTCAATGTCTTGGATCAATCCAGCGTACGCTCGACTTCTTCACGCTCGAAGATTTCGATCACGTCATTCGGACGGATATCGTCGTAATTCTCGAACGCCATACCGCACTCCTGACCAGACTGCACCTCGGCCACTTCATCCTTGAAGCGCTTCAGCGTTTTCAGCGTGCCTTCGTGAATCACAACATCATCACGCAGAAGGCGCACACCTGCCGAACGGCGGGCAACACCTTCGGTCACCAGACAGCCAGCGACTTTGCCGATGCCAGAAACCTTGAAGACTTCTTTGATCTTGGCGTAGCCGATGAATTTCTCGCGGATTTCTGCAGACAACAGACCCGAGGCCGCCGCTTTCACGTCATCCACCAGATCGTAGATCACGCTGTAATAGCGAATCTCAACGCCTTTCTGGTTGGCCGAGTTACGCGCAGAGGCATTTGCACGAACGTTAAAGCCCATTACAGGCGCCCCAGAGGCTTCTGCCAGACCGATATCGGTTTCGGTGATCGCACCAACGCCCGAGTGCAAAACACGTACGCGCACTTCGTTGTTGCCGATCTTTTCCATCGCCTGAACGATCGCTTCCGCCGAACCCTGAACATCTGCTTTTACCAGAATAGGCATCTCGGTGAGGTTTTCGTCATCCTTGGCCTTCTGCATTAGCTGTTCCAACGTGGTAGCTGCACCCGCAGCTGCACGCTTTTCTTTCGCCAGATTCGCACGGTATTCTGCAATCTCACGCGCCTGCGCTTCGGTTTCTGTCACGTTTAGAACATCACCGGCTTCCGGAGTGCCATTCAGACCCAGAACCTCGACCGGTACCGAAGGACCGGCCTCTTTTACGCGCTCGCCCTTGTCGTTGATCAGCGCACGGACCTTACCGTACTGCTCACCCACAACAAAGATATCGCCCTGACGCAGCGTACCGGTCTGAACCAGAACGGTGGCCACAGGACCGCGACCTACGTCAAGCTGTGCTTCGATCACTGCACCCTGAGCGGCACGATCGGGGTTTGCTTTCAGTTCAAGAATTTCGGCCTGCAGCGCAATCGCTTCAAGCAGTTCGTCCAAGCCTTGGCCGGTGACAGCCGAAACCTCAACGTCCTGAACTTCACCCGACATCTGTTCAACGATGACTTCGTGCTGCAGCAACTCGGCGCGCACTTTGTTCGCATCAGCGGCAGGTTTATCGCATTTGTTAATCGCCACGATCATCGGCACTTCTGCCGCCTTCGCGTGGTTGATCGCCTCGATGGTCTGCGGCATGACCGAGTCATCGGCGGCAACGACCAGAATAACGATGTCCGTCACCTGTGCACCGCGCGAACGCATAGATGTAAACGCCGCGTGACCCGGTGTATCCAGGAACGACAGAATGGCGCCATCCTTGGTTTCAACCTGATACGCACCGATGTGCTGCGTAATACCGCCTGCCTCGCCAGCCGTGACCTGCGTGTTGCGGATCGCATCCAGAAGCGAGGTCTTACCGTGGTCAACGTGACCCATAATGGTAATGACCGGCGGACGGGCTTTCAGATCCTCGTCCTTTTCTTCGACCTGCTGAATAACGTCTTCAACATCCGAGTCAGAAACACGCACAACCTTGTGGCCAAACTCTTCGATGATCAGTTCCGCTGTATCGGCATCGATGGTCTGGTTCTGAGTAACCATCATGCCCATTTTCATGAGCTCTTTCACAACGTCGGCAACGCGCTCGGCCATACGGTTGGCCAGTTCGCCAACCATGATTGCCTCGGGAAGCTGAACTTCGCGGATAACCTTTTCACGCGGCTCTGCAGACCCCATGGCTTTTTGGCGCATACGCTCTTGCTTACGCTTCATCGCAGCCATTGATTTCTGACGGCCACCTTCACCACCAGACAGCGCCTGGTTCAGAGTCAGCTTGCCAGAACGTCGGCCATCATCACGACCTTTGCCGCGCGCACGCTCGTCCTCACGCTCTTTCTTGCGCGGAGCCGCAGCAGCCGGTGTCGCAGCAGGCTTGCCACCACCACGCGGCGCTTCGCGAGCAGGATCAGCTTTGGGGGATGCTTTCGCTGCTGCTTCTTCAGCAGCCTTGCGCTTCGCAGCATCCTCGGCCTCACGCTTGGAACGCTCTTCCTCTTCGACTTTGCGCTTCGCAGCTTCTTCGATCTCGCGCTGTTCGGCCTCTTTGGCCTCTTGCTCGGCGCGGCGGCGCTCACGCTCTTCGGCGCGCGCCTTTTCGTCGGCCTCACGCTGGGCAGCTTCTTCCACTTCACGCGCTTTCGCCGCCTGAAGTGCCTTCATCCGGCGCTCCATCTCGGCGTCTGAAATGCCCGCTGGTCGTCTTGACTGACCGCCAGCTGCAGGTTTCGAAGCTGCAGACGATCCTTGCGCCGCAGGTGCCGCTGCACCTGGCTTTGGTACAACAACGCGCTTACGCTTGGTTTCTACCACAACACTTTTGGTGCGGCCGTGGCTGAAGCTCTGTTTTACGTTGCCTGCACGCGGTCCACCGCGCAGTCCCAAAGGTTTTTTGCCGTCGTTATCGCTCATAAAGCTCATCTACCCTTTCCGACGCCCCTTGGCGCCGTCATATCCGCGTACGCCCTTAAGACGTTTCGCTTCCTCTACAATACGTGACGTGAGTCCACCAGAGGCAAGCGCCGCATGTATCACAGTTTCTCGACCAAAAGCCAATCCAAGCTCATCCGAGGTCAGCCAGCCGATGAATGAACCGCCATATGGCGTGCTCAGTTTTGATTTTCCGCGCTCTGATCCGTCCGATGACTGAATCAAAACATCCGCATAGTCTTTGACCAGCCAGTCCTTGACTTTTTCGTAGCCAGCCACGGCATGGCCGCTTTTACGCGCCAGCGAAATCAGCTCAACCGTCCGACGTGCGAGTTGTGCCTCGATATCCTGAATCAATCCTTCAGGCACCGTTACCTTCTGACGCGCCGCGCGTGCAAACGCGCCTTTCTTAGCAGCATCCGTCAGGGCCGATTGATCGGCACTGACCCAGATACCACGCCCGGGCAATTTGCCCAGAATGTCAGCCACGATCTGCGCATCAGGGCCGACGACAAAGCGGATCAACCCGTTCTTGGGCTGTGCCTCGCCAGTGGCGATGCATTTCCGCTCTGGTTCACCCGAGCCGTCGGTTTTCCCACCGCGCGTCATGGCCAACTCCGCCAAAGCCCCATCAGGCCTCGGCGCCCTCCTCGTCTTCGCCTTCGACAAAGTCTTCTTCGTCGCCAGCCAGTTCTTCCGGATCGACCCAACCCAGCATGATGCGGGCGCTCATGATCAGATTCTGAGCTTCTTCCAAGGAAACACCGAATGATTCCAGCAGACCGTCATCTTTGACACGCTGGCCATCAACGGTCGTCCAGCCACCTGCCAGTTCCCAGTCGGCGCAAGTTGCGAAATCTTCAAGCGATTTCACACCGTCTTCTGCCAAGGCCAGGATCATTTCAGGTGTCAGACCTTCAAAGTCGAACAGGCTCTGCTCGACACCCATTTCCTGAGCCGCTTCAACCGCTTTGCGCGCACGCTCTTCCAGAACATCACGTGCACGGGCCTGAAGCTCTTCGGCGGTACCTTCGTCAACGCCGTCGATGCTCAGAAGCTCATCAACCTCGATATAGGCGACTTCTTCCAAGTTGGTGAAGCCTTCTGAAACCAGAAGTTGAGCAAAGAACTCGTCCAGATCCAGCGCGGCCATGAACAGCGCAGTGCGCTCTTCGAACTCTTTCTGGCGACGAACCGAATCTTCGCTTTCGGTGGTGATATCGATATCCAGACCCGTCAACTGAGACGCCAGACGCACGTTCTGACCGCGACGACCAATGGCCAGCGAAAGCTGCTCATCAGGGACAACGATTTCGATCTTGCCGGCTTCTTCATCCAGAACAACCTTGGACACTTCCGCAGGCTGCAAAGCATTCACTAGGAAAGTCGGCTGATCTTCGTTCCACGGAATGATGTCGATCTTTTCACCCTGAAGCTCGTTCACAACGGCTTGAACACGGCTGCCGCGCATACCAACGCAAGCACCAACCGGATCGATACCGCCGTCGTAAGAAATCACAGCGATCTTCGCGCGCGAACCCGGGTCACGGGCCACGGCTTTAATGTCGATCACGCCTTCGTAGATTTCAGGAACTTCCATTTTAAAGAGCTCGGCCATGAATTCTGGCGCAGTACGGCTCAGGAATATCTGAGGACCGCGCGCTTCGCGGCGCACTTCTTTAATATAGGCACGAATACGATCATTCGGACGGTGGCTTTCACGGCCGATCTTTTCGTTGCGGCGTAGGATGGCTTCGCCACGACCCACGTCAACAATCACGTTGCCGTACTCTTCGCGCTTCACAACACCGTTGATGATGGTGCCTTCGCGGTCGATGAACTCTTCGTACTGACGATCACGTTCAGCTTCGCGAACCTTCTGCAGGATAACCTGCTTGGCCGACTGCGCCGCGATCCGGCCCAGCTCTACCGGCGGGACCTCTTCTTCGAAGATATCGCCAACCGAAGGGTTTTCCATGTACTGCTTGGCCTGCTCGACGGTGAACTCAGCCTGATAGTTTTCCAGATCTTCGTCTTCGACCACGGTGCGGACACGGGTAAAGGTTGCCTTACCGGTCTTGCGGTCGATCGACACGCGGATGTCCATTTCGCTGCCGTAACGCGACTTGGCGGCACGGGCCAGCGATTCTTCCATCGCTTCAACAACCAACCCGGGGTCGATCATTTTCTCACGCGCAACAGCTTCCGCGGTTTGAAGCAGCTCTAGCTGGTTAGCAGAGGTAATTGCCATCTATCTTCCTCCTAAGGGCCCTCAGGCCTGTCCTTCGTCATCGCCGTCCAGGACGGTCTCAATCTCATCAAACTGTTTTTCGTCCACTTCGCCTGCGTCCTTGCGGGCGCGCAGAACATCACGGATCAACTCGTCGGTCAGAACCAGCTTGGCATCTTCCAGCCAGTCGAATTTCAAACCGATGGTCACTTCGCCGCCTTGCTCATCGATGGTGATCAGCACTTCGTCACCCTCGGTGCCTGCGATCTGGCCTTTAAAACGGCGACGACCATCAATCAGCTCGGTGGTCTCGATCTTCGCCTCATAGCCTTCCCAAGTGTCAAAGTCCTTAAGTCGGGTCAAAGGCCGGTCGATCCCGGGGCTGGACACTTCAAGCGAATAGGCATCAAGGATCGGGTCCTCGACGTCCATAATCGCACTGACCGCGGTCGAAATGGCCGCGCAATCATCCACCTCGATCCCGCCTTCGGGTTTCTCGGCCATGATCTGCAAAGTGGTTTCCTTACCACTCATAAGACGGATGCGGACCAGTTCGAATCCCAAGTCCTCGATCACCGGAGTGACGATCTCGGCAAGGCGACGGTCAATCGCTGCTTTGGCTATCAAGTCGTTTGTCATATCTTCCGAACACAAAAAAACGGGCCCGCGGCCCGTTGGTATTTCCCGGTGGAGCGTTGTTCCCGTCGGGACCAGCGCACCGCTGTTGAGGGGTCTATACGCAGGTTCGTCCGAGTCTGCAAGAGGCAGTTCAAAACTCTGGTCATTCACCTCGTGTTCACAATAAACAAGAGTATGCACACAGTCATTATCATCCCGGCCCGTTACGCCTCGACCCGCTATCCCGGCAAACCGCTGGCGATGTTGTCGTTGCCTGACGGATCGCAGAAGTCCTTGATCGAACTGACTTGGGACGCCGCCCTGCAGGTGTCCGGCATCGAAGCAGTTTATGTGGCCACCGACGATGACCAGATCCGCAATGCAGCCGAAGCGTTCGGCGCCAATATAATCATGACCTCGAACACATGCGAAAACGGCACCGAGCGCTGCGCAGAAGCAGTCTCTAACATGGGTATTCAGGCCGATATCGTCGTCAATCTACAAGGCGACGCCCCCCTGACCCCTCCTTGGTTTATCGAGGCCCTGGTGAAAGAAATGCAGCGTGACTTTCAGGTGCAAATGGCAACACCAGTCCTGCGGTGCGACCCGCGCACCTATGCGCACTTCATCGACGACCGCAAAAACGGGCGTGTCGGTGGTACCACTGCAACCTTCGACAAAAACAACAACGCGCTTTATTTCTCGTAAGAAGTCATCCCCTACATAGACCCCAACAAGGCGATTTCAGCCCCTGTTCCCGTGTTTCATCACGTGGGAGTCTACGCCTACCGCCCCGCAGCATTGGCCGCCTACAAAGACTGGTCTCACGGACCGCTTGAAACGCTTGAGGGGCTGGAACAGTTACGGTTTCTTGAGAACTGCTACCCGATCCGCTGCGTAGAAGTCGACGCCAAAGGCCGTGTGTTCTGGGAGCTCAACAACCCCGAAGACATCCCCCGAATCGAAGCCGCCTATCGGGATCTGGCATGACAGTCCGCGTTCAAAATATCGAGATCGGCGGTCAAAACCCTCTCGTCCTGATTGCTAGCCCCTGCCAGCTGGAAACGTTGGATCACGCCCGAATGATGGCCGAAGGCATCCTTGAAGCCTGCGCCCCGACCGACACCAAGGTTATCTTCAAGGCCAGCTTCGACAAAGCCAACCGCACCTCGATCCACGGAAAGCGCGGCCCCGGAATTGATGAAGGTTTGTCCATATTGGCCCGTGTTAGAGACGAATTCTGTATTCCCATACTGACCGACGTCCACCTGCCCGACCAATGCGCAAAGGTGGCCGAAGTCTGCGATGTTCTGCAAATTCCAGCCTTTCTGTGCCGCCAAACCGACCTGCTGGTTGCTGCGGGTGAAACCGGCAAGGTGGTCAACATCAAAAAAGGCCAGTTTCTGGCACCGCACGACATGGCTAATGTCGCTGAAAAGGTCTCTAACACTGGGAATGATCGTATTCTGCTGACTGAACGCGGGACCAGTTTCGGCTATAATACCCTGATCAACGACTTCCGCGCCCTGCCTCAGATGGCCGCAACCGGATATCCGGTGATCTTTGACGCCACACATTCGGTACAAGAACCCGGTGGAAAAGGCTCTAAATCAGGTGGAAACCGCGATTTTGTCGCCCCCCTTGCCCGCGCTGCCTGCGCCATTGGCGTGTCTGGTATTTTCCTTGAAACCCATCAAGATCCCGACAGCGCCCCCAGTGACGGCCCGAACATGGTGCTGCTCTCGGAAATGACTGCATTGGGCACCCAATTGCGTGCCATCGACTCGCTTACGAAATCCTTCTGAAAACCGCTTATACCGCCGCGAATTTCTGCTATAGAGGCGGAAAACAAAGGTGGGATAATGGAGCAGAAAAAGATCGCCGTCGCAGGAATCGGCTATGTCGGCCTGTCCAACGCCGTTCTGCTGGCACAGCACAACGATGTGACGCTTGTAGACATCGACCAGACGCGCGTGGATCTGGTGAATGCCCGCAAAAGCCCAATAATAGACCCTGATCTGGAACATTATCTGGCCAACAATCACCTGTCTCTAACGGCCACCACAGACGGTCTGTCCGCTTATGCTCAGGCAGATTTCGTGATCATCGCCACGCCCACCAACTATGACCCGAAGTTCAACTTCTTTGATACTTCATCAGTAGAAGCGGTGATCAAAGACGTGATCACCACCAACCCCAACGCTACTATCGTCATCAAATCCACCATTCCCGTGGGCTATACCGAACAGATTTCGGCTAAGTTAGAGACTGACCAGGTCATCTTCAGCCCCGAGTTCCTGCGCGAAGGCAAAGCACTTTACGACAACCTGCACCCCTCGCGCATCGTCGTCGGCGAACGCTCTGACCGCGCCCAAACCTTTGCCGATCTGATGCTACAGGGCGCGATCGACAAAACCACCCCCGTCCTGCTGACCGGCCCGCGAGAGGCCGAGGCGATCAAACTGTTCGCCAACACCTACCTTGCCATGCGCGTTGCTTATTTCAATGAACTCGACAGCTACGCCTTGGCCCACGACATCGACACCAAACAGATCATCGAAGGTGTCAGCCTCGATCCACGCATAGGTTCGCACTACAACAACCCCAGCTTCGGGTACGGCGGGTACTGCCTGCCCAAAGACACCAAACAGCTTTTGGCGAACTACACGCAGGTGCCACAAAACCTGATCGGCGCCATTGTCGAGGCCAATACCACACGCAAAGATTTTCTGGCCTTCCGCGTTATCGACATGAAGCCCAAACGCGTCGGCATCTACCGTCTGGTTATGAAGGCCGGATCGGACAACTTCCGGCAATCCTCGATCCAGGGGATTATGAAACGGATCAAA
>CAYVRN010000001.1:27630-44920 GCA_964453855.1 uncultured Rhodobacterales bacterium | reverse complement strand
ACGAGCCCGAATTCTACGGCTCGCGCGTGACCCACGATCTGGATGATCTGAAAACCAACTGCGACCTGATCATCGCCAACCGCATCACAGACGACATCCGCGATATTCAGGATCGCGTCTTTACCCGAGACCTATTCGGCTCTGATTAAGCCAAAAAAGGATTTTCCAATGACAAAACTGACTTGTTTCAAAGCGTATGACATCCGCGGCAAACTGGGCGAAGAATTGAACGAAGACATTGCCCGCGTCATCGGCGCAGCCTTTGCCAAAGTCATGGACGCAAAGCGCGTCGTTCTTGGCCGCGATATTCGCCCGACGTCCGAAGCGCTATCTAACGCCGTCGCCGAGGGTCTGATCAGTCAAGGGGTCGAGGTGCTTGATCTTGGTCTCTCCGGTACCGAAGAAATGTATTTCGCCACCACCCATTTCGACGCCGACGGCGGTATCTGCGTGACCGCAAGCCACAATCCAATGGATTATAACGGCATGAAAATGGTCAAAGCAGGTTCGGCCCCTCTGGATCCGGCGACTGAACTGTCCAAAGTCAGGGAACTGGCCGAAACAGGCTCTATTACTGCTAAATCCACCCTTGGATCCGTGAAACAGGCCACTGGCGCCCGTGACGCCTATGTCGAGCGCGTTTTGTCATTCGTTGATGTTTCCGCTCTCAAACCGATGAAGCTGCTTGTCAACGCCGGCAATGGCGCCGCAGGTCCGACATTTGACGCCATCTGGGACGCACTCATCGCCAAAGGTGCCCCGCTAGAAGTCGTCCGCCTGCATCACACCCCCGACGGCACCTTCCCCAATGGCATTCCGAACCCGCTGCTGGACGAAAATCAACCGGTCACGGCAAACGCCGTCATCGCAGAAGGTGCCCATCTGGGCATCGCCTGGGATGGCGATTTCGATCGCTGTTTTTTCTTCGACCACACCGGCCAGTTCATCGCTGGCGAATATGTGGTCGGACTGCTGGCCGAAGCCTTCCTTGCCAAGGAGCCAGGCGCAGGAATCGTGCATGACCCGCGTGTGGTCTGGAACACCCAAGATATCGTCTCTAACAAAGGCGGAAAGGCCATTCAGTCACGCACCGGCCACGCCTTTGTCAAACAGATCATGCGCGAAACCGGCGCGGTTTACGGTGGGGAAATGTCGGCCCACCACTACTTCCGCGATTTTGTTGCCTGCGATAGCGGCATGATCCCTTGGGTGCTGGTGATCGAGCTTCTGTCCCGCCACGACCAGCCGCTTAGCCAACTGATGGCCGAGCGGATCAACGCCTTCCCATCTTCGGGCGAAAACAACTTCCGCGTCGCCGACGTGCCAGCCGCCATCGCCAAGGTCGAAGCAGTTTATGGCCCAAAAGCTATTGACAGAGACGAAACCGACGGTCTGAGCTTGTCGTTCGATAACTGGCGTTTCAACCTGCGCGCTTCGAACACCGAGCCGCTTTTGCGTCTCAACATCGAAGGCCGCGGCAGTGCATCACTTGTCCAAGAGAAACTCGCGGAAATCAAAGCCCTGCTCTGATTTCATCTTTCCAAAAATACTCCGGGGGGTCCAAGGGGGGCAGCGCCCCCCTTGGAAATCCTTTTAGACCGACATGCAGACGTATTTAAGCTCCATGAACTCGTCCATGCCATAGTGACTACCCTCACGCCCCAGTCCCGATTGCTTCACACCACCGAACGGCCCCAGCTCGGTCGAGATGATTCCGGTGTTGACCCCGACAATCCCGTACTCAAGCGCCTCGGCCACTTTGTAAACGCGACTCAGATCCTTGGCATAGAAATACGACGCCAGACCATAAATCGTGTCATTGGCCAATGCGATGACCTCGTCCTCATCCTTGAACCGGTACAACGGTGCCAGCGGGCCAAAGGTTTCGTCGGTTGAAAACAGCATATCCTTGGTTGCCTCGGTCACGATGGTCGGCGGTAAGAAATACCCTGGTCCTTGGGTCGCTTCACCGTCGCCCAGAATTACCTTCGCGCCTTTGGCTTTCGCATCCGCGATATGCGACTGCACCTTGGCAATCGCACGCTCGCTGATCAGCGGACCCAGAGCGGTGTCGCTGTCAAAACCGTCACCAACCTTCATCTTGCCAACGGCGGCCGCAAGTTTTTCGGCAAAAGCGTCATAAACACCATCCTGCACGTAAATCCGGTTGGCGCACACGCAGGTCTGACCATTGTTGCGGAACTTACAGATGATCGCACCCTCAACCGCCGCATCCAGATCGGCGTCGTCAAACACGATAAACGGCGCATTACCGCCCAGTTCCATGCTGCACTTCTTGACCTGAGGTGCTGCCTGCGCCAGCAGAATCCGGCCCACTCCGGTAGAGCCCGTAAAGGTGATTTTGCGTACAATAGGGTTTTCGCAAAGCTCTTTGCCCACCTCTGACGCAAGGTTTGACGGCAAGATTGACAGAACGCCCCTAGGAATACCCGCCCGATCCGCCAGAACACCAAGTGCGGTTGCCGAGAGCGGTGTTTCCGACGCTGGACGCGCGACAAAGGCACATCCCGACGCCAAAGCAGGCGCGGCCTTGCGGGTAATCATCGCATTGGGGAAGTTCCACGGGGTGATCGAGCCGACAACTCCGATCGGCTGCTTCATCACCATAATCCGCTTGTCACGCTGATGGCCCGGGATCACATCGCCGTAAACCCGCTTGGCTTCTTCCGCGAAGAACTCGACAAAGGAAGCGCCATAGGCAATCTCGCCCTTGGCTTCCGCCAGTGGCTTACCTTGCTCGGCGGTCAGGATCGCGGCCAGATCATCCTGATTTGCCATCATCAGATCAAACCAACGACGCAGGATCGCACCCCGCTCCTTGCCGGTCATGGCCGCCCATTCCTTTTGAGCGACCTCGGCCTTGGCGATCGCTTCCGACACCTGCGCGACAGAACAGTCCGCCACATTGGCCAAAACGTCTCCCCGCGCCGGATTGGTCACTTCGAATGTCTGATAACCATCGACCCACTCACCGGCCAAATACGCTTGTTCCGCCAAAAGTGACGGATCTTTCAACATTGCCAGAAGGTCTGATCTTGTATCGCCCATGATTTCCTCCCAAAATATGATCAAAATGGAAAACCACGCAGCAGAGAGAATGTCCAGACATGTCGTATTATACATCACGTGAAGAAGCCGATGACGCATGGGCCAATGCCGCCTACATTCCTGACGCCGACGCATATATCGACAAATGGACGCAAGAAGCCGTCGCTTTTCGAGAGCACCTCGGCGCATCCGGACGGACACGGCTAGATTGCACCTACGGCCCATCTGACCGCCAACGCTATGACCTGTTTCTACCAGACGGCACCCCCAAAGGCCTGATGATCTTTATCCACGGGGGGTATTGGCTGCGCTTTGATAAATCTTTCTGGTCGCATTTTGCGCAGGGCGGGGTCGAAAACGGTTGGGCTGTTGCCATGCCTTCCTATGACCTGTGCCCAGCCGTAGGGATTCCCGACATCACCGCCCAAATCACACGCGCGATCGAGACTATTGTGAGCGAATATCCAGATTTACCCATCGCCATTACCGGCCATTCCGCCGGTGGACACCTAACCGCTCGCATGCTGGAAAAAGGGCGCTTTGCACCCGAACTCGAGGCCCGCATCGCCCGAGCAGTGCCCATTTCCCCGGTCGCCGATCTGCGCCCGATCATGGAAACCTCGATGAACGATAGCTTCAAACTGGATGAAGCCAAAGCAATTGCAGAAAGCCCCACTTTAAGCCGGAACAGTCTCGATATTCCGATTACAGTCTGGGTCGGCGGGATTGAACGGCCGGTATTCATCGAACAGGCAAAAGAAATGTCCAAAGCATGGGAATGCGGTTTGTATATTGCCGAAGCGCGCCACCACTTTGATGTGATCGACGGTCTGAAAGATGCTGACGCCCCGCTGATCAAAGACCTTTTGGGTCTCTAGTCAAATCTCTCTTTCCAAGTCGGCAGCGGATTACCCTCAATCGCCCGCGCCTCATACACCCCGCGCGCAATCGCCCGCGCCAGACAGGTTGCTGCCGCATGACCAATACGCAGTAAGCGTGACGGATCATCAAGCGCAGGTCCTTCACCCGTCGAAACACCAAAAACCAGATCACCATCCATCGGTGTATGCGACGGCACCAAGGCCCGCGCCATACCGTCATGGGCTGCTGTGGCCATTCGGGTGCATTGTCCCTTTGTTAGAGACGCATTTGTCGCTACAATCGCTATTGTCGTAGCCTCTAGCGAAGCTGCCGTTTTGGTTCGAATGTCCACCGGATAGTCGTGCGCCACTCCAAGCCCACCAAACTCGTCGCCAATCTCGAAGGGGGCTGCCCAAAAATGCTTGCTGTCCCCCACGGTCGCAGACCCAAGCGCATTCACCGCGACCAAGGCGCCGACGGTCTCGCCAGTCTCTAACACGCAGGAAGCAGACCCTAATCCACCCATCAATCCGGCTAAGGTCGCACCATATCCGGCACCGGCTGTTCCAAGCGCAAAATCCTCGTGTGCATCCCGAACCGCCGCGGACCCCATTTCATAATAGGGGTTCCGCGCCCATACCTTATCTCCGCCGTTCATCAGATCAAACAGGATCGCCCCCGGGACAATCGGCACCTTGTGTCCACCCACGTCAAAGCCACGCCCTTGCGCGCGCAGCCCGTCCGCCACGCCCGAACACGCATCCAATCCAAAGGCGGACCCACCGGACAACACCAAAGCATCCACCTGCTCGACCAGCTTGTCGAGCCCCAACAGGTCCGTCTCGCGCGTGCCCGGTGCACCGCCCATAACGTGCACGCCAGCAATATAGGGCGCATCGCCCACCAATACCGTCGACCCGCTTTTCAGTCTCTGATCCTGAGCATTTCCAACCTTCAGTCCGGCCACATCGGTGATCAGATTGCGCGCGCCCGCCTGCATCAGATACACCGCCCGCCGTCAACTTCCATCGCCACGCCCGTTACCATGCTGGCCTCGTTCGAGCACAGATAAAGCGCTGCGTTGCCCATATCCTCGGGCGTGGAAAACCGCCCCAACGGGATCGTTTTCAAAAACCGCTCGCGGTTTTCGGGCGTATCGCCGCCCATGAAACTGGCCAAAAGGGGTGTCTCCCCCGCCACGGGGCACAGTGCGTTCACACGAATACCGCTTGGCGCCAACTCCACCGCCATCGTTTTCGTTGCGGTGATCATCCAGCCTTTGGAAGCATTGTACCAGTTCAACCCCGCCCGAGGCGACAACCCCGCAGTCGAGGCAATGTTCAAAATCACCCCGCTTCGCTGCTCTTTCATCGCAGGCACAAAAGCGCGTGCGGTCAAATAAACCGATTTTGCGTTCACCGCCAAAACGCGATCAAATGCGTCTTCCGCCACCTCTTCCAAAGGCTGCGGCAAATGCGTGATCCCTGCATTGTTCACCAAAATGTCCAGCCGCCCGAACCCGGCAAACACTGCCCCCGCCATCTGACTCACCGAGGCTCCGTCCGCTACATCTACGCGTAAAGCGGTACCATCAATCTCCGACGCCACCTCTTTTGCTGCTTCATGATTGATATCTGCAACAATCACCCGCGCCCCTTCGCGCGCGAATGCCCTGCATATGCCTGCCCCGAATCCCGAACCGCCACCTGTGACCAGCGCCACTTTTCCGCTCAAACGCATCCGAAACCTCCGTGATTTTCACCAAGTTGACCCGAGATTCCCGTTTCAGACAACAAAAACCCCTTTCTTTTGTCTAAAAATACCCTCGGGGGGTTTAAGGGGGGCAGACAGCCCCCCTTATATAAGACCAGAGGGAATCAATCCGGGTTTTGAAAAATGGCTTATGTCCGCTGGACGCTTCGCATTCTTTTTTACGTCTTTATTGCTGGCTTTCTGCACTACACGCTTCCGCAGCACGATGTGGCGCGGATCACCGATACCTATAACCAACGGGTCGACTACGGCATCAATTCGATGTTCTGGGCCGAAGGCTACACCGGCGAGGCAACGGGAATGGAAACCCGCGATGTCTTTTTCATCCAAACCTTCCGCGACAACGGCAAGCCGATGATCTATCGCAACGAAGACACCGGCTGGGGTTGGCCACCCTACCTCAAGTTCGACACCTCGAATCTGCAGGCCGAAGCTTCGGACCTGATCTCGAAGAAAAGCGCCGAAACCGAGCAATGGGTGGTCATCCGCCATTACGGCTGGCGGAACGAGTTCCTGTCGATCTTCCCCAATGCGGTCAAACTCTGGCCCGTCGATGGACCCGACGTTCGGATCATCCCGTGGCGCAACATCATAATTCTGACACTGCTAATCGCGGGTTTCTGGGCGCTCCGCGTGCGTTGGATCAGGTTCCGCAAAAAGCGCATCGATCCGGTGATCGACGAGGTCGAAGAAACCTGGGAGGAAACCGAAGGCTGGTTCAAACGCACCAAGGTTCGGTTTTTCAAAATGCTTCCCTAACAACAAAAAACCCCGCGGTTGAACCGCGGGGCAAGTTGTTTCAGTGAGTGTGTCTCAGATCAATCGCCCAGATCTTCCGGAAGGATCAGGTTCAGGGTGATCGCCAAAGCTGCCGACGGCAACAGACCCGACGACAACAGAACCTGCATCGTGCGGCCCATATGCTGCAGCGCCTCGGGCACCATTTGCAGACCCAGACCAACCGACAGAGACGTGGCGAAGATCACCATGTTGCGACGGTTCCAGTTCACCTCGGACAGCATGTTGACGCCTGAAGCGGCAACCATGCCGAACATCACGATCACACCGCCACCCAGAACGTGCTCGGGCATAGTGCGGATGATGGATGCAATCCATGGGCTCAGTCCACAAAGGATCAGGAACAGCGCACCGATTGTCACAACGCCACGGCTCATGACGCCGGTCATCGCAACCAGACCAACGTTCTGGCTGAACGAGGTGTTTGGCAGACCGCCGAATACACCGGCAATAGCAGTTCCCAAACCGTCAGCAAAGGTCGCACCTTTTACCTCTTCATCAGTTGCTTCACGACCTGCGCCGCCTTTGGTGATCCCGTTGGTGTCGCCAACAGTTTCAATCGCCGAAACGATGGCCATGAAACACATCCCGATCACGATTGCCCAGTTGATGTCCCATCCGTACTTGAATGGCATCGGCACCTGAATCAAAGCCGCGTTGCCCACATTTTCAAAGCTGACCTGCCCCATAATCAGGGCAACGATGTAACCGGCAACGATGCCGATGAAGACAGCTGCAACCGACATGAAGCCCTTGGTGAAGAACTTGATCAGCAGGGTCACGACCACAACCACAAGGGCAGGACCCCATTTCGCCATGGTACCAAAGCCGCCAGCAGGACCGGCACCCCAAGCTTTCAGGGCGTCCTGAACTTCGGGCGCAAGACCAAGACGGGCTGCATCCGAGAGCATGTTTGCGCGGTCATAGCTGAATACGCCGCCCGCCGAGTACTGGATGCCCACTTTGACCAGCGCCAGACCGATCATCAAAACGATAAGACCTGTAACCAACGGTGGCAGTGCAAAGCGGATGCGACCAACGATGAAGCCCAAAAGGAAGTGGAAGATACCACCTAGCACGACGCCGGTCAGCAAACCGCCAAGTCCAGCGGAACCAAGACCAGCAACGGCGGGGATCATGATCGGTACGAATGCAAAGCTTGTCCCCTGCACGATCGGTAGACGGGCGCCAACCGGGCCGATGCCGACCGTTTGGATCAGAGTGGCCACACCTGCGAACAGGATCGACATCTGAATCATATAGGTCATCTCCGACCCTGCGCCCGCCGCAAGGCAGACCAGAAACGCCGGAGTGACGTTGGATACGAACATGGCAAGCACGTGCTGGATACCCAGCGGGATCGCCTTGCTAAGTGGTGGTGTGTAATTTGGGTCGCGCAGTTGTTCCGCGCTTCCAAGTGAACTGTCAGTCATTCCCTAACTCCCTTTGTTGAGTTGTTCAGGTGCCCGTTCTTTGTGCAGGCTGCCTAAATGTGTACCACATATTGTGGTTTAATCCAAACTTCTTCTAAGTTTGACGTGTTTCCAATTCTGTCCACAACAGCAAACAGTCCGGGTTCGTGTAGGGGGGTCAGAACCCCGTGCCACACGTTTCTGTGAAAGTTGATGCCTTGACCGGGGGCCGAGACAAAAGCCTGCGGCACCCCGGGTTTGCCGCCATCATCCCCGGCAACGATGATCAGAAACGGGTCCATGCTCATGGGCAGGAACGCCTGAGAGCCCTCGGGGTGACGCTCCATCAGGTCCAGCACATAGGGCAAGGATCGCGGTTGGGCTTTGAATAAGCTGATACCCGCGCGGCCTTCGGGACCGAAATCCAGTTGGGCGCGGTCATGATAGCGTCCGCAAAAGCCTTGGTTGATTATTTTGTCCGGCTCACCAGACACGTCAAGCACATCGCCAAAAGGCGCGAAGGCTTCGGCGGTCAGCGGCTGGGCCGTTATGCTGATCGGGTCCGTCAAAGACCGATCCCCAGTTTCGGATGCCGGTTCACATCTTTGTAAAGCAGATAGCGGAACGGTTCGTCTCCGGTCGCAATGCAAGCCTGAGGGCAAAACGCCCGAAGCCACATGAAATCACCCGATCCAACAGGAACCCAATCTTTGTTCAGCAGATAATCACCGGTACCCTGAAGCACATACAGCCCGTGTTCCATAACGTGGGTTTCTGCAAACGGAATACGCCCACCCGGCTTCAGGGTCACAATCGTCATGTGGTGGTCATGGCGGAGGTCGGTGGGATCCATAAAGCGGGTCGTCGCCCAAACCTCGTCGCAGTCGGGCATCGGGTTGGGGGCGACGTCTTTGTCAGAGGTCACGAATGCCTCGGGTGCGTCCAGACCCGGCGCGGGTTCATAGCGTTTGCGAACCCAGTGGAACTTGAGCAGTTCATTACCCATGTTAGTCACTGTCCAGTCGCTTCCCGCAGGAATATAGGCAAAGCCCCCTTCGGTCAGGGTGTGGCGTTTGCCGTCGATGGTAAGGCGCATTTCCCCGCTGGCCACAAACAGGCTGGCCTGCGCTTGCGGGTCGGGTTCGGGGGTGTCACTACCGCCACCCGGCTGAACCTCGACCGCGTATTGCGCAAAGGTCTCGGCAAAGCCCGACATCGGGCGCGCGATGATCCACGCCCGTGTGGCCTGCCACCCCGGAAGAAGGCTGGTCACGATATCGCGCATCGTGCAGGCGGGGATCACGGCATAGGATTCGGTAAAAACGGCGGTGCCTTCGGGGTTTCCATCCTGCCCGGGCAGTCCGCCGGGGGGAAAAGCGTAGCTCATAGCATGTCCTCAAGCCGCAGGCGCGCGATGCGCTCTACCTGACGGCAGGCTTCGTTGAATTCGGTGTCTGTGTCGTTGCCAATCCGACGCTCGAACGCGGCCAGAATGCCAGACTTGTCATGGTCTCGAACCGCGATGATGAACGGAAAGCCGTGTTTCTCGACATAGGCGGTGTTCAACTCGGTAAATTTGGTGCGTTCTTCGTCGGTCAGCGCATCCAGTCCGGCGCTGGCCTGTTCGCTGGTGCTTTCCGCGGTTAGCCGTTTCGCCGCTGCCAGTTTGCCCGCCAAATCGGGGTGCGCCGTCAGGACACCAAGCCGTTCATCATAAGACGCGCTACGGAACATCCGCGCCAAAGCGTTATGCAACCCCGCCGCCGTATCATGCGCCGGCCCCAATTCCAGATCGTGGGCGCGTTCAGCGATCCACGGCGAATGCTCAAACACACCGCCAAAGGCACTAACAAAGGCATCTTTGGCAATCTGCGACGGGCGAACCTGCCGCTGATGCGGATGGGTTTTCGCCCAGTGTTCAGCAATGTCCACGCGACGCGGGAACCAAACGTCGGCATGACCCTGCGCATATTCAAGGAAACGTTTCAGGCCCGCGATCTTACCAGGACGCCCGATCAAGCGACAGTGCAACCCGATCGACATCATCTTGGGCGCACCTTCAGACCCTTCGGCATAAAGTACGTCAAACGCGTCACGCAGGTATTGGTAGAATTGCTCACCCTCGATGTAGCCGGGGGCTGTGGCAAACCGCATGTCGTTGGCTTCCAGCGTGTACGGAATGATCAACTGATCACGGTCGCCGACCTCAAGCCAATAGGGCAGATCGTCGTCATATGTGTCACTAACATAGGCGAACTGGCCGGTTTCCGAGACCAACCTGACAGTATTCTCACTGCACCGCCCCGTGTACCACCCGCGCGGAGGCTCGCCCACCACTTCGGTGTGCAGACGGATCGCCTCGGCGATGGCTGCGCGTTCTTCGTCTTCGGGCATGTCTTTGTGCTCGACCCACTTCAATCCGTGGCTGGCGATTTCCCAACCGGCGGATTTCATCGCCTCGACCTGCTCGGGTGAGCGCGCCAAAGCGGTGGCCACTCCGTAGATCGTCACCGGAATATCCATGCCGGTGAACAAGCGATGCAACCGCCAGAACCCGGCGCGGGCACCGTATTCATAGATTGATTCCATGTTCCAATGGCGTTGGCCCTGCCACTGGGCGGCCCCCGCGATATCGGACAAGAACGCCTCGGATGCGGCATCACCGTGAAGTACGCAGTTCTCGCCGCCCTCTTCATAGTTCAGCACAAGCTGCACAGCGATCTTCGCCCCGTTCGGCCATTTGGCATCAGGTGCGTTTGGGCCGTAGCCGATCATATTGCGCGGATATCTGTTCATTCTTGCCCCTCAAGGTTACTGGCAAGATAAAGCAAACAATCGCGTCAATCTTTCAAGAAATATTTTAAAGAGTTTCAATCACTCAGACAATTTTCAAAAGATACCGCCAGATTGAGCATCAGCGTTTCATAAAGCGCTGGGCCGCGAGTAATGGCGATACCAGCAGGGTCCAGATCATCGCCCTGCACAGCCCCGGCCTCGACAAGCACATTGGCTAGCTTACTGCTTTCGCCAACCTCTCCGAATACACACTTGATCCCACCGATTTCGGCCAATTGTGCCAAGTTAGACACTGTTTTTACGCTGGCGGCAGAGTCGTGGATGTCACTTAGGGTGCCCACCTGTGTTAAGCCAAAATGCCGAACAAAATACCGGTATCCATCATGCGTCACGACAAAAGGGATATCTTGAACACCTGACAGCATGTCAGCGATGTCACCTTCAATTTCCAGCAGACGGTCCACAGCACGATCAGCGTTTTCGGCATAGATAGCGGCGCCTTCGGGATCGAGCTCAATCAGCTTGGTTTCGATCTTGTCCAGCATCTCGACGGCTTCTTCCGGATCCAACCAAAAGTGCGGGTCTTCATGGTGATGGTCGATCTCTTCCTGATCGGTATCGGTGTGAATATCTTCGTGCAGCAAAGGCAGGTGTACCAGCGTGTCGCCGTTTGCCTGAATCACTCGATCCAGCCAGGGTGTCATCTCTTCGCTGATCCAAATCAGCGCGTCAGCGCTTGCTAGCAAGCGTGCCTGACTGGGACGCAGTTGAAAGTGATGTGGATCGGCGTTCTGATCAAGCAGCACGTCAACCGACCCTCGATCACCTACCACCTGCAAAACCAAAGACTGAACCGGCGGAATATCAGTGATAATTCTTAATGGCTCTGCTTGGGATACCGCCGGAAGGGCAGCCAGCAATAGAGGTAGCAAACGCATAATCAGCCTTTCTGAATCAGATCGGCTGCGTTATAGTATTACATGTAATAACATAACAAGTCGAAAATCATGCACGAGCTTCCATTCGCCGATCACGATCACGCCAACTGCACCAGCGGCGTGTTAGGGCATGCTGACAAGCTGGCCGAAGAAAAAGGTCTGCGGCTGACCCCTGTCAGGCGGGCAGCGCTGGAAATCCTGCTATCCGATCACCGTGCTATGGGCGCCTATGAGGTGCTTGAGCAGCTGCAGGAAAAAGGCTTTGGCAACCAGCCACCAGTAGCCTATCGCGCACTGGATTTTCTGGTCGAAAACGGACTGGCGCATCGAGTGCAGCGCCTGAACGCCTTTGCTGCCTGTACCCAGCCCACCAAAAAACACCGGCCTGTGTTTTTAATCTGCAAGGACTGTGAACAAGTTGCCGAAGCGGATGCCCTCGACGTGCAGGATGCGTTAAGCATTGCCGCTGACAAGGCAGGCTTCGAAATCGAACGGGTGAATGTCGAAGTGTTGGGCCTGTGCCCCGCCTGTCAGGAGAATACTGCATGAGCCTGATCCGCGCCCACGACATCAGCGTCCACCACGGCGATTTCCCTGCGTTAGAGCATGTCAGCTTTGCCATCGAGGCCGGTGAAATCGTCACCGTGGTCGGGCCGAACGGGTCGGGAAAATCGACCCTATTACGGACGATTTTGGGGGTTTTCGAGCCTTCCAAGGGGCGCATCGAAAAGAAGGCAGGGCTGACCATCGGCTATGTGCCGCAAAAGCTGGCGCAGGACAGCGGTTTACCCCTGACCGTTCGCGGGTTCCTGTCGCTGCCCAAGCGCGTGTCTGACGCGCAGGCCAAGGCCGCATTAGAGGAAACAGGGGCAAATGGCCTTGAAC
The DNA here is from genome assembly GCA_964453855.1 of uncultured Rhodobacterales bacterium. Taxonomy (GTDB): domain Bacteria; phylum Pseudomonadota; class Alphaproteobacteria; order Rhodobacterales; family Rhodobacteraceae; genus JASMHC01. Next base: position 32,388 of record CAYVRN010000001.1, on the reverse strand, counting down.
AGAGACAGATTTCGCAACTTTCCGGCGGACAGATGCAACGCGTCCTTCTGGCACGCGCCATCCTGAACGAACCTGACATTCTGATCCTTGATGAACCAACTCAGGGTCTGGACCAACCCGGAGCGGCCGATTTTTATGCGCTGATTGAAAAAGTCCGCAACAACCATGGCTGCGCGGTTTTGCTGGTCAGCCACGACTTGCATGTGGTGATGAGCGCTTCCGACCGCGTGCTTTGCCTGAACGGTCACATCTGTTGCGAAGGCACGCCGACGGTTGTTAGGGACGCCCCCGAGTACCGCGCGCTTTTCGGGCATGGTACACAAGGTACGCTGGCCCTGTACCAGCACGAACACGATCACAGCCACGACGGATGCGATCATGATCACGGGGCGCATTCCAATGATTGACGACTTCCTGCTCCGCGCCGGTCTGGCTGTTATCGCGCTTGCACTAGCGACCGCGCCTTTGGGCTGCTTCGTGATCTGGCGGCGCATGGCCTATTTCGGCGATGCCACCGCCCACGCTGCGATTCTGGGCGTGGCGATTGCCTTTGGCTTTGATATTTCCGTAGGAATCGGAGTTCTGGTGGTTGCCTTGGGCATGGCCCTGTCGGTCACCGCCCTATCCAACCGGGGCCATGCCATGGACGGCGCGTTGGGGGCATTATCCCACTCGGCGCTGGCGCTGGGGTTGGTGGCAATCAGCCTGATCCACGGAGTGCGCATTGACGTCGAGGCCTATCTGTTCGGAGATATCCTTGCCGTCACTCAAAACGATCTTTGGGTGATCTGGTTGGGGGCTTTGGCGGTGCCCGCTCTGATTTTGTGGCGCTGGCAGAATTTGCTGACCACGACCCTGAACACCGAGATCGCCCGTGCCTCGGGCATCAACCCCGAGCGCGAGCAAATGGTTCTGACAATCGCACTGGCCATCGTTGTGGCGCTTTCAATCAAAATCGTTGGCGCACTGTTGATTTCGGCAATGCTTCTGATCCCTCCTTCGGCTGCGCGGAACTTTGCGCACACCCCTGCGGGAATGGCGCTTTTGGCTGTTGGATTGTCAATGCTGGCGGGACTGGGCGGGCTTTGGTTATCGTTCAGCGCCGACACTCCTGCCGGGCCAAGCGTGGTTGTTATGGCAGCGGCGATATTTCTGTTTACGCAACTCTTCCGAAGAAAGGGATAAGTCATGGCATTGATGGACCGCCTGACCGAGGCCGCAAAATCCAGACAGGCCCGCGTGGTTTTCCCCGAGATGTCTGATCCCCGCGTGACACAAGCATGCGATGAACTTGAAGCACAAGGTTTGTGTGAAACCATTGGTTTGTCTGAACCTGCCGATCACCACGTCGAAGCCTTGGTTCAGGCGCGGGGCCTGAAAGAACCTATTGCCCGTCGAATGTTAAACCGCCCGCTTTATATGGCTGCCGCAATGGTCGCCGCAGGCGAGGCCGACGCCATGGTAGCAGGCGCTGACAGCCCGACCAAAAAGGTGATCGAGGCGGCTTCGATCGCTATCGGATTGCAAGAAGGTGTCAAAACACCGTCATCGTTTTTTCTGATGCTGATGCCGGACGGGCGCGAATTGGTATTTGCCGATTGCGCTGTGAACGTAGCGCCGGATGCTGCGCAACTGTCCGACATCGCCCGCGCCTCGGCGGGATCAGCGGAAGCGCTTCTTGGCAAGGCGCGCGTAGCGATGCTGTCCTTCTCGACCGGAACCTCGGGCACTGGGGCGTCGGTTGATCTGGTCCGCGACGCCTGCGAGATCAGCGGTTTCGCCGGCCCCGTGCAGGCGGATGCAGCCCTTAACCCAGTGATAGGGTCGAAAAAAGGATACGACGGCGGCGCGGCGAATGTGTTGATATTCCCCACACTGGACGCAGGGAATATCGCCTATAAGCTGGTGCAAGAACTGGGTGGAGCGCAGGCGCTTGGCCCGTTTTTGCAGGGCTTCCGCAAACCAGTGTGTGACCTAAGCCGCGGTGCAAGTGTCGCTGACATCGTGTCAGCGACCGTCGTGACTGTGGCGATGGGGTAGTTTAACCCTTACGGCGCGGCTTGGAGTCGCCACCGAACGATTTCTTGCCAGGTTTTTGGAACTTCGCAGGGGCGCGTTTGCCGTCAGCTGCGGGCTTGCCGCCGGTTTTGTGACGCGGTTTGCCTTTGCTGTCGTCTTTCTTGCGGAACGACTTTGACGGATCAGCCCCGCCCTTCTTGCGCAGAGTCTTCGGCTTCTCGTCCTCTTGGCGAGCCACTGGATCGGGCTTTACGCGGCCTCGATGTTCCTTTGCTGGATCCTTAGCGTGGGCGGGCATGCGATCATCCTTGCGCGGCTTCTTGTCGTCCCAAACGCGCTTGCTACCTGCGGGTTTGTCGCCACGAGGTTTGTCACCGCGGGGCTTCTCGCCTTTTGGCTTTTCCCGACGCGGCTTGTCCGAAGAACGCTCTTCCCGATCAGGGCGCGGCCCTTTGGGGCGGGTATCGTCGCGCCGTTCGCGGGGTTTTTCATTGCGGTTGAAGTCCGGCCCCGGCTGGTTCAGGTCTGGCGCACCGTCCAACTGTTTCAGGCGAACGCCCTCTTCCAATTCGCCACCGTTCGCTAGCACAGCTTGCAGTCCACCCAAGGATGCATTCGCCACCTCGATATAGGTCTCGGCATACTGTACGCGGATCGCGCCGATTGCGTGTTTGTCCAAGTCGCTGTTGCGCAGGATCATCGGCAGCAGCCAACGCGGCTCGGCCTTGTTTTTTCGACCCACCGAAATCGAGAACCAGGTGCTTGGGCCGAACTCTTCATGGTTTTTGCGGGCAGGCTTTTCGTCGGGGTTCGACAACTCTTCAGGCGCAGACTGGCGCGAGCGGTACAAGCGTAGATACGCCGCCGCGATTTTTTCGGCGCTGTGTTGTGCCAAAAGCGTCTCTGCAAAGGCGGTTTCGCTGTCTGTCAGCTCTTCCTGCCAAACGGGGTCGGCCAAAAGACGCTCTTGGTCTTTTTCCAGAATCTGCTCGGCACTGGGCGGGCGCACCCACTCGGCTTTAAGTTTGGCCCATTTCAACAGGCGTTCACATTTCTTGTAGGATTTCGGCGTGGCGATCAGAACCGAGATGCCTTTGCGCCCTGCCCGTCCGGTTCGACCAGACCGGTGCAGCAGCGCTTCAGAGCCTTGGGGCAAATCGGCGTGGATCACCAGGTCAAGGTTGGGCAGGTCGATCCCCCGAGCGGCCACATCGGTGGCGACACAGACATTCGCACGCCCATCTCGCATGGCTTGCAGGGCATGGGTGCGTTCTGTCTGGCTTAGCTCGCCCGACAGACTGACCACGTTGAACCCGCGGTTCGAAAACCGAGCCATCAAACGCGACACAGCAGCCCGCGTATTGGCAAACACAATCGCGTTCTGGGCATCGTGGAAGCGCAACAGGTTAATAATGGCGTTTTCAACTTCAGAGTTGTGTACGGTCATCGCCTGATAGGTGATGTCCGCGTGCTGGTCGCCTTTGGACACGGTCGAAACGCGCACAGCATCACGCTGGAACTCTTGCGCAATCTTGGCAATCATCGGCGGCACTGTGGCCGAGAACATCAAAGTCCGACGCGTTTCCGGTGCTTCGGTCAGCATGAACTCAAGGTCTTCACGGAAGCCCATGTCCAGCATTTCGTCGGCTTCATCCAGAACGACAACACGCAATTCGTCCAGCGCCAAAGCACCGCGATTGATGTGGTCGCACAAACGACCCGGTGTACCAACAACAATATGCGCGCCACGTTCAAGCGCGCGGCGTTCGTCGCGGGCGTCCATACCACCCACGCAGGATGCCATACGCACGCCGGTTTTTTCGTATAGCCAGCCTAGCTCTCGCTTGACCTGCATCGCCAATTCGCGTGTCGGGGCAACCACCAGCGCCAAAGGCTGGGCAGCGGGGCCGAAATGATCGGCGTCTTCCAAAAGGGTCTTGGCAATCGCCAAACCAAAGCCGACGGTCTTTCCCGATCCGGTTTGGGCCGAAACCAAAAGGTCCGCGTCCTGCAGGTCAGGATTCAACACGGCCTGTTGTACGTCAGTCAGAGTTTCATATCCGCGCTCGGCCAGCGCGTCGGCGATTGTTTTGATCATGGAAGGGGTAGGTCCGGATAAGAGGGCTGCGGCAGTTCCGCAGGAAAGGGTCGCTCTACCCTGCTTTTCAGGGAATGTATAGGGGCGGTGCGATGCCCGCCCCTATGCCGCAGTTATTAGGGTATCAACTTTGCAATGATCAGATCAGCGGCCTCGTCCGGTGTCATAGCCGTAGTGTCGATGCGGATCTCGGGATTTTGCGGTGCCTCATAGGGGCTGTCGATGCCGGTAAAGTTTTTCAACGCGCCTGACCGTGCCTTGGCATAAAGCCCTTTCACGTCGCGACGCTCGGCCTCTTCCAGCGGAGTATCGACGAAAACCTCGACAAACTCGCCCGGCTGCATCATGCCGCGCACCATGTCGCGCTCTTCGCGGAAGGGCGAGATAAAGGCGGTTATCACGATCAGACCAGCGTCGGTCATCAGCTTGGCCACTTCGCCCACGCGGCGAATATTTTCCACACGATCGGCATCGGTAAAGCCAAGGTCTTTGTTCAACCCGTGCCGCACGTTGTCGCCATCCAGCAGGAAGGTGTGGCGATTCATCCGCGCCAACTTCTTTTCTACGATATTGGCGATGGTCGATTTGCCCGAGCCAGACAGGCCAGTCATCCAAAGAACCGCCGGTTTCTGGTTTTTCAT
>CAYVRN010000001.1:25245-27530 GCA_964453855.1 uncultured Rhodobacterales bacterium | reverse complement strand
TATTTCGGATGCGCGACGGTGGCCGAGACAGTCTGTGTTCCGATTTTCATCCAATAGGCGCGGCCGGGAAGCAATTCGTCTTCGTCCATCCAGACCAGCGTTGATTCGAACTGGTCTGCCACCTCGACCGGCTCTTTCGCGGTGGTGATGACCTGCCCGCGTGAACAGTCAATCTCGTCGGTGAAGGTCAGCGTAACGGCTTCGCCTGCGACGGCTTCTTCCTTGTCGCCATCAAACGTCACAATCCGCCCGACGGTCGAGGTTTTACCCGAAGGCAAAACACGGATCTCGTCACCAGGTTTGATGGATCCGGTGGCGATGGTTCCCGAAAACCCGCGGAAGTCCAGATTGGGGCGATTGACCCACTGCACCGGCATGCGGAACGGCTTTTGCTGGTTGAGCGTGTTGTTGACTTCAACAGTTTCTAAATAAGGTAAAAGCGATGGTCCGGCGTACCACGGTGTCTTGCCACTGGGTCCGGTGATGTTGTCGCCCTTGAAGCCTGAAATCGGCATGGCGACAAAACTTTCGATTCCGATGCTATCGGCGAATTCGCGGTAATCAGAGACGATTTTGTCAAAAGTCTTCTGATCGTAATTCACCAGATCCATTTTGTTGACGGCCAGAACCACGTGGCGAATGCCCAGCAGATGCACAAGATACGAATGCCGCTTGGTTTGGGTCAGAACACCCTTGCGCGCGTCAATCAGGATCACGGCCAGATCAGCGGTCGATGCCCCAGTGACCATGTTTCGGGTGTATTGTTCATGCCCCGGTGTATCGGCCACGATGAACTTGCGCTTTTCGGTTGCGAAGAAACGATAGGCCACGTCGATGGTGATGCCCTGCTCACGCTCAGCGGCCAAGCCATCGACCAACAGGGCAAAGTCGATCTCTTGCCCCTGCGTTCCCATCTTTTTGCTGTCGGATTCCAGCGCGGCCAGTTGATCTTCGAAAATCATTTTCGAGTCATAAAGTAGCCGCCCGATCAGGGTTGATTTGCCATCATCCACCGAGCCGCAGGTGATAAAACGCAGCATGGTTTTGTGCTGGTGGGTTTCCAGATAGGCGTCGATATCTTCGGCAATCAGCGCGTCTGTTTTATAAATCTGGTCAGTCATCCGTCTGTCCTGTCTGCCCCGCAAAAGGGGCGAAAATCGTCTATAACAAGGCTTAGAAATAGCCTTCCTGCTTCTTCTTCTCCATCGAGGCGGCCTGATCGTGGTCGATCGCGCGGCCCTGCCGTTCCGATGTGGTCGTCAGCAGCATTTCCTGAATCACTTCCGGCAGGGTCTTGGCCGTGCTTTCCACCGCACCGGTCAGCGGGTAGCAGCCCAGCGTGCGGAAGCGGACCGATTTCATCACCGGCGTTTCACCGGTGCGCAGCGGAAAACGGTCGTCATCGACCATGATGGTCAGCCCGTCTCGCTCGACCGTGGGGCGTTCATCGGCGAAATACAGCGGGACTATCTCGATGCCCTCAAGGTGGATGTACTGCCAGATGTCCAATTCGGTCCAGTTGGACAGCGGAAAGACCCGCACGCTTTCGCCCTTGGCTTTGCGTGCATTATATTGCCGCCACAGCTCGGGGCGCTGGTTTTTGGGGTCCCAACGATGGTTGGCCGAGCGGAAGCTGAACACACGCTCTTTCGCGCGGGATTTTTCCTCGTCGCGACGTGCACCCCCAAAAGCTGCATCAAACCCGTACTGGTCCAACGCCTGCTTCAAACCTTCGGTTTTCCACATATCAGTGTGCAAAGACCCGTGATCAAAGGGGTTTATGCCCCGCGATACGGCTTCGGGGTTGTGGTGGATGATCAAATCCATGCCCGCATCATTCGCGGCCTTGTCCCGCAACTGATACATCGCCTGAAACTTCCAGGTTGTATCAACGTGCAATAAGGGGAACGGCGGCGGCGATGGATAGAACGCTTTCTTCGCCAAATGAAGCATCACGGCGCTGTCTTTGCCAACGGAATAAAGCATCACGGGGTTTTCCGCCTCGGAAACGACTTCGCGCATGATGTGAATTGCCTCGGCCTCAAGCCGTTGCAGATGGGTCAATGTCTTTGTGGTCATTTTGCCTGGGTCACTCGTTATTGATTGGCTTTTGGCTATCAGGGGGCGAATCGCATTAAACCTCCCATATGGGAGGTATTTGTGGTAATGGCCGTTTATGGCCTTGGGACGTACTGAAGACACCGCGCTGATACAGGCGCTTTACACCGCCGCCAGCCAGCCTGGCGATGACGGTTGGCGTCTGTTTTTGGACGGGCTTGCACGCA
>CAYVRN010000001.1:1930-25145 GCA_964453855.1 uncultured Rhodobacterales bacterium | reverse complement strand
CTGTCGCAAGCGCTAGACATTGCCCTGTCCGAGGCACGTTTGGCGGTCTGCCTGTCGCAAGGATTATCCCTTTCGGAAGCCGCCGAGCATTTGGGGCTAACCGTCGAAACAGCCCGCAACTATTCAAAGCAGATTTATGCAAAAACCGGCGCAAAGGGTCAGGCCGATCTGGTACGGCGGGTGCTGAACGGCGTGGCTACATTCGGAAACACGCACCTGTCACGTTGACGATACGGCGGACCGTTCCTAGGGTGTCCTTCTTCGCATTTTGGAAAGGTTTCCGATGGCCATTGATCCCGACACGTTAGAGCAATTGACCACGACCATCCGGCGTTTTGTCGATGAAAAGCTGATCCCGCGTGAACGCGAGGTCGCTCAGACAGACTCTATTCCAGCCGAAATCGTCGAAAGCATGCGTGATTTGGGATTGTTTGGCCTGTCCATCCCCGAAGAATACGGCGGGCTGGCGTTGAACACCGCCGAAGAGGTTCAGGTGATGTTCCAGCTTAGCCGCGCGGCGCCCGCCTTTCGGTCGGTCGTGGGCACGAATGTAGGCATCGGATCGCAAGGCATCGTGATCGACGGGACCGACGAACAAAAGGCCGCCTATCTGCCGAAACTGGCGAGCGGGGAAATCATTGGATCGTTTGCCCTGACAGAACCGGATGTAGGCTCGGATTCGGGATCGGTGAAAACCTTGGCGCTACGTGATGGGAACCACTACGTTCTGAACGGAACCAAGCGCTTTATCACCAACGCCCCTTATGCGGGGGTTTTCACAGTCATGGCACGCACCAATCCCGAGATCGCAGGCGCTAGGGGTGTTTCGGCTTTTGTGGTGGATCGGCACACGCCCGGGCTGTCCTTGGGCAAGCCGGAAAAGAAGATGGGGCAGCAAGGCGCGCATGTTTGTGATGTGATTTTTGAAAACTGTCGCGTGCCCGCCAGTGCCTTGATCGGCGGGGTCGAGGGGCAAGGATTCAAAACTGCGATGAAGGTGCTGGACAAGGGCCGCCTAAGTATTGCTGCGGCTTGTGTGGGTTTGGCAGAGCGGTTGATCGACGACATGGTGGATTATGCCCTTCAGCGTGAACAGTTCGGCCAAAAGATCGCCGACTTCCAATTGGTTCAGGCCATGATCGGAGAGTCGCGCGCCGAGGCGTTAGCCGCACGCGCTATGACCTTGATGACCGCCCAGCGCCGAGATGCAGGTGAAAACGTGATCGCCGATGCGTCCAGCTGCAAGATGTTCGCGTCAGAAATGGTGGGGCGTGTCGCGGACCGTTGTGTGCAAATCCACGGCGGCAACGGCTACATCGCCGAATACCCCGCCGAGCAACTGTATCGGGATGCGCGTCTGTTCCGTATCTACGAAGGGACCACGCAGATTCAGCAATTGGTTATCGCCCGCGACGAGTTGCGCAAAGGCAAGGAACGTCTGGGGCTATAGGCGCTGCGTTCTAAAAATCACTGACAGCATTTTAGCATAGCGCGACTTGGGCTTTTCTTCGGCCTTGACCGCAAGGTTGAACAGGGTCCGATAGGCTTCGCTGTTTTTCACAAGGTTCGCGTGGTTATCGAAGCCGACCAGCTGGCCGTCTTCTAACACCATGATCCTGTCCACCCATTCCAAGGTCGAGGGACGGTGGGTGATAAACAGCGTGGTGCTGCCCTTATCCTGTCCAAGGGTCGAAGCCATAATCGCGCGTTCGTTTTCGCCATCCAACGCACTGGTGGCTTCGTCGAAGATATAGACCTTGGCGTGCTTAACCAAGGCACGGGCAATACCGATCCGCTGTTTCTGACCACCCGACAGGTTTGAACCGTTTGCCCCGATTGGCGTGTCCAACCCCTTGTCTAATTTGCTTGCAAAGGTCGTTACCTGTGCACGACGGGCGGCATCTTCGATATCTGCGTCCGAGGCCGAAGGGTTCCCATCACGTATGTTTTCACGGATGGTTCCATCAAACAGGAACACTTCCTGCGAGATCAGCGCCAGATTGCTGCGCAATTCAGCTTGGGGCAGCGTGGTCACATCTACTCCGCCAATGCTGATTTTGCCGCTTGTCGCTGCATAAAACCCCTGAACTAGGTCGATCAGCGTGGTCTTCCCCGCGCCGGACCGGCCGACAATCGCCACACGCTCTCCGGGTTGGATTTCGGCCGTGATGCCGTTCAACGCAGGTTTGTCCGCACCATAATCAAAAGCCACATCCTGAAATCGGATCGAAGCCTGTGCCCCCTGCAATGTCCCCGCTTGTTCACCCTTGGCAGGCTCCGGCGCATCTAGCAGAGCGAACATCTGTTCGGACTGGGCCAGATTTTTGTGCAGAACCACCATCAGTTGCGAAATGCGCTCGGCGGGTTGATACGCCAGAAGAAAGGCGGTGATAAACGCCGTGAACTCGCCTGGGGTCTTGCCGTTTACAATGGTTTGATAGCTTGCGTAAATTACGAAGCTGCCAATCACCATCCCGCCGATCACCTCCATCAGAGGTACAGTCATGTGTTGGGTGCGGGCGATTTTCACCATCCGTCCCTGTAGCTCGTCTACCGCTTTTACAAACCGATCATGGGTCTTTGACTCGAGCCCATAGGACTTGACAGTTTTGATCCCCTGCAGAGCCTCGATCCCGATGGCACCAACGGTTCCGGAAAGTTCGGCCTCGGACCGTGCCAGCCCTCGGATGCGGTTGGTCAGAAGTCCCACAAGATAAAAAATCAGCGGGAACATCACGGCACAGCCAAGGGTCATCACTGGATCCTGAAAGATCATGACCGCGATCAGGGCAACCAGCGTGATAATATCCATCACCATCTTACTAGACAGGGTGACAACGGCCTGTGCGGTTGCATTTCCAAATGTTGTCACCTGCGCCATAAACCGCGAGGGGTGAACCCCTGTGAACTCGGGGATCGGGCGGTGCAGCAGCTTGTGGAAAATCTTGCGCTGATAGTCCGCCGAGATCGTCCGCGTGAATTGCTCGGCCAGAACATTCGCCAGATACTGGCTGACACCTTTGCCTAAAGAAACACCGATCACCACAAAGGCCACCCAGATCGCATTCTGGGCGTCGTCGGCCACAAACACATCGTTGACGATCAGCTTGGTTGACCACGCCAGCCCACCGGTAAATCCCGCGGCGGCGATCATGAAAAAGATCGACAGCACATACAGCTTCCAACGCGGGGCGATCGTTTCATGGATCGCGCGCTTTGCGGCTTCAAAGGTCTTGGGTTCCAGACCGGCAATTGTCGGCAGTTTGCTCATGCGATGCTATCTATTCCGGTTTCCTGAAAGGGTCCATGTCCAATGATGCGGCACCATTTGCCCTGACCTCAGGACATCCACCAGCGCTCGGCAAACCGGGCATTGTCCATGGGCCACAAATTGCCGACCAGCGCGGGCGTGATAATCCGTGTGGTCATGGCCTGAAGGAAATTGGCAAACACAGGGATCACGACCGCGCTTTGGTTGCGGAACTGCGCCTGCAGCTCTGAATAAAGCGCCGCGCGTTTGGAGGGGTCCAATTCGGCACGCGCCTGCGCCCGCAAACCCGCGATCCCCGCCTGATCCGATCGTCTGTTGGCAAAAGCCCAATCCTCGGTCGCGCGTCCCGAAGACAGCCGCAATTTGACCTGCTGGTCATGACCTGATCCAAAACCGGCTGCTAAAAGTGAGGGCCACAAGGCACGGGTCAGGCTTTCCGGAACCGATGACAGGGCCAGAAGCCCCAGCCCGACACCTTCAAAGCCCGCTTTGTTTAACAAGGCGCGCGCTTCTGACGGATCAAACCGAGCACCGGTCGTTTCGTAATACTGGTTGAACGGCCCAACGGGGCTGTCGTGGCCGATATGCCCATGCCCATTCAGCCCTTTCAGCAACAGAGAATCCCGGTCCACTGCAAGCTTCAGGACCTGAGCGACTTTTGGATCGGCCTGCCCTGCATCCAGAACAACGTGCTGGTTTCCTGGAATACTAGACAGCGTGAAATCCGGCATCGTCGATAATGTCTTCGCCAAAAACGGATCAACCTGAGCTGCCGCATCCACCCGCCCTGCAGTCAAAAGGCTAAAACGGTCACCACCCGACTCTGTTGCCAAAAATTCGATCTGATCGAACCAGCCAGCAGATCCGTCCCGATAATGATCTGCCATACGCCAGCCCAAAAACCGCTCACCTGGTTCAAACCGGGCGACCCGGTAAAGTCCGGTTCCAATTCCCTCGCGCATCGCCTCGGCGATCTTTCCGGCAGGATAGATGATCATGTGACGGTCGGATAACAGATACGGGAAATCGGCATTTCCAGTTTTCAGATGAAACTGCACCTGATTGGGGCCACTGGCGCGGATGCTGTCAATGTTCTCGACAATCTCCCAAGCCGCGCCCGAGCGGCCAGCATTCAAGTGCAACCGAACGGTTTCAACCACGCTGGCCGCATCAAAAGGAGTGCCATCATGAAACCGCACATCCCCGCGCAAATCAAAGACCCACAACTTCGCATCCCGCGACGCTTCCCAGCCTGTGGCCAACTCGCCGCGCAGCGTGCCGTCGGCGGCCACTTCGGTCAGACAGTCAAACACCGCCCCCTGAGCTGCAGCGGCCATAAATAACCCGAAGCCTTTGCGCGCATCCCAGCTGTCGGTCATGGCCGCACCGGGCAAAGCCGCACGCAATCGCCCACCCACGCGCGGGCGTGAAGCAATCGACACGCCCGAGGCCGCAAAAAGACCCGCCGCAAGACCCGTGGTCAGCAGCTTCCGACGATCCGTTGTGCGTGACAGGCTAACGCTCATGCCTCTCCCCGAAAGATTCGGGGCAGAGTATCCGCCCCCATCCCCAAGGAAAACCCCTTTCATCTTTCCAAAAATACTCGCGGGGGTGAATGGCCCGAACCTGTTCGGGACAAAGGGGGCGGCAGCCCCCTTGCCGCGATGCGTGGCACACGCAGCGCAAAACCAAAAAAGGCGGACCGAAGCCCGCCTTTTTCAATTCCATATTCCTATCAACTTTACGAGCGGCCCTTCCAAGGTACCAGCTTGCGCTCGGCCATACGCATCAGGATGTCGATGCCAAAGCCAATGGATCCGATAAGGATAATACCCAATAGAACGATGTCGGTCTGCTGGAATTTGGACGCCGCCATGATCATAAAGCCCGCGCCGTTCACACCTGAAACCAGCTCGGCTGCAACAACGGTTCCCCAACAAACACCCATCGCCACGCGAGCACCCGTAAAGATCTCGGGCAGCGAATTTGGAACAATCACCTGCCGCAAAATCTGCGCCTTGGACGCCCCCAGAGAATAGGCCGCGTGTACTTTGGTGATATTCACCCCTGAAACGCCAGAGCGCGCTGCAATAATCATGATCCAGAAGGCCGCCAGGAACAGCAGGATGATCTTACTTTCCTCATCTATGCCGAACCAGATGATCATCAGGGGGATCAAGGCCAGCGGAGGAACCGGGCGCATGAATTCAACGATCGGGTCGAACCAGCCGCGCGGCCAGTTGGCCAGCCCCATTGCGTACCCCAGCGGAATACCCAACAAAGCCCCAAAGAAGAATCCTGCAATCACGCGAAACAGTGAAATCCCCAGGTGTTCATGCAGCAGGTAGCCACGATACCCTTCCGTAGCGATTTCAAGGAAGCGCCTGACCACATTTTCCGGTGGTGGCAGATAAAGCGGGTCCATCTGCAAACCGGTCGGTGGCGTGAAACTGATTGCCCCTTTCGAGGTCAGCGTAAATCGGCCCGCGTCTAACCGCAGCTCGATATCCGGCCCAATGGCTTCGCCGTTGATCGCCACAACGCGCGCGCCGTCCTTGCGTGTGGCGTCGTCGTTCTTATCAAAAAGCAGGGTCTCGGTCCGCGATGCACTCATGGCCAAGGCGTCGTCTTTAGCCATGCCTTCGCCTGGCTCGACTTCGAATTTATCAGCCTTTTCGCCAAGCTCGGCGACCCGCACGAAAACTGTGGCGTCATCGCGGGCGCCATTGGCGTCTTCGAGCGTATAAGTAAAGCTGGATTCGCCAACAAATGGCGCCGGCGCGTGCAGGAAACTCGGGATGTATTTCGAGCCCGTGAAGCTGCCCCAGATCAGGAAAATCGCCACGATCGAGATAATCGAAGCCCAACGGTTTGGACGCACCGCGCTTTCGTCGCCAAAGGTGACGGTTTTCAACGAGGTAAAATCATTGGTCGCGCTGCGCACCAGAAAAGTGATCAGCAGGAATGAGCCGACAAAAAGCGCCACATAGACGCAAAGGATAATCAGGCCGATCATGATGCGCCCTCCGTCCGTCCCATGATTTCTTCTTCCATATCCCAGATCATTCCCAGGATTTCCTCGCGGGTTTTTCCATAGTCGGGATGTTTCTTCACTTCACGAAGGTCCCCATCAACACCCAAATCTGCGAATGGCAGACGGTATTCCTTGTGAATGCGACCCGGACGGGGGGCCATCACAAGCAAGCGTTCACCCAAAAGCAGGGCTTCTTCAACCGAGTGGGTGATCAGGATGATGGTCTTGCCGGTCTCTTTCCAAAGTTTCAGAACCAGCCCCTGCATCTTTTCGCGGGTCAGCGCGTCAAGCGCACCCAACGGTTCGTCCATCAGGATCACGTCGGGATCGTTGGCCAAACAGCGGGCCAAGGCTACACGCTGTTGCATCCCGCCGGACAATTCGAAAATCGCTTTGTCCTTGAAGTCACCCAAACCAGTGACATCCAGCAGGTGATCCACGTTCGCGCCCCATTCGGATTCGCGCTTGCCCGCCATGCGCGGGCCGAAGCTGACATTGTCGCGGACATTCATCCACTCGAACAGCGCGCCTTGCTGGAACACCATGCCGCGCTCGGCATCAGGACCGGTCACCTTGTGGCCGTTCAACTCGATGGTGCCTTCTGTCGGGGCCAAAAAGCCGGCGACGATGTTCAGCAGTGTGGTTTTACCGCATCCCGACGGGCCCAGAACGCTCATCAACTCACCTTCTTTCAGGTGAAGAGAGACGTTTTTCAAAGCCTGCACATGGCTGCCGTTCGGCAGCTCGAAACGCATAGAAATATCATTGATGGAGAGTCCGCTCATTCCATCCTCATATTATTTGGAGGTGTGAAGCCGGGGGCATCCAGAAGACGCCCCCGGCAACGGGAGGATTACATTCCGCTTGCGTCGCTCAGCGGACCGGTGTTGACCGCACCTGCGTAGCTGTCCAGAGCACCGTCGATGCTACCGGCGTTCACAAAGACGTCTGCAACGCCCTTCATGAAGCTTTGCGCATTACCGCCAAGCCATGCCGCGCTCAGCTGCTCTTCCACTGTCGGGAACTTGAAGGTCGCAATGGTTTCAGCCGTTGCTTCTTCGCTCATGCCCGCGTCTTTGGCGATCAGCGGCAGCATTTCCGCTTGGTTAGCCGGATCTGCCCACATTGCGTTCGCGTCTGCGGTGACTTTCAGGAATTTCGCTACGGTATCACCGTTTTCGGCGACCCAATTTGCCGGACCCGAGGTCACGTCGAACACCAGAATACCCAGTTCGGTCTTCTCGTCACCTGTCAGCAGAACGTTACCATGCTCAAGCGCACGGCGCAGCGAACCGCCCCAGCCGCAGAACATGTCAACCGCACCCTGTGCAATCGCTGCCGCGCCATCTGGCGGGTCCATATCGACAACATCCATGCTGCCAACATCAACGCCAAAGTGGTTCATCTGGCTTAGGAAGCCGTAGTGGGCCGCGGTACCCAGCGGAACGGCAACTTTCTTGCCTGCCAGCTCGCCTGCGTTCGACGCATCAATCTCAAGCTCCGAGCGCACGACGCAGTTGTCGTTGTCAGCGTAAGACACGGCAACATCTAGGATCTGAAGGTCCTGACCGGCTGATGTCGCAACGACGAAGGGTGGTACACCCTGGCTGACCGAAAGCTGAACATCGCCCGAGGCCATCGCTGCAGACATCTTCACACCGGATTCAAATGCGACCCAGTTGATGTCCATGCCCAAAGCTTCTTCATAGGTGCCCATCTGCTTGGCGTATTCGAACGGCATCGGCCATTCCAGGAAATAGGCTACAGTAATTTCCGCGCTTGCCTGAGCGCCTGTCAGCATGGCCGCACCGGCCACCGCACCTAGAAGTTTGGATTTAATCTTCATTTAGTTTCTCCCGTTGGTTTCAACTTTGCGGCTTTGAACCGCACGACAAACGGATGCTTCTTCGCACCTCTAAGGTGATCCGAACGGAAAAAAGGATTCCAATCAATGGTTTTCCTTGGATGAGTTTGAGAAGTTGTCCTGCAAGCGTTTACATGATCATAAATTATGCTCATGTTTTTATTGAATATTTATCTTCAATTTCTGTTTTTGATCATTTCAACGATCATCATTTGGACATAAGGCACCCCACAATCTGGCCCTATTTGAAATGATGAATTTTAGGGCAACGTCATTCAGTCAGACTCATTAGAGTCCGAAGCCATTTCTACGCCCACGCGGCCCCTCAAACTCAGGTATTCACATGGACGGCAATCTTTACGAAAACGATCTCTCTGGCGTTGTCGCTGCAGACAAAGCCCACGTCTGGCACCACCTTGTTCAGCACAAACCCTTTGAAACAGGTGAGCCACGTATCATCGTCGAAGGTAAGGGAATGCGCGTTTGGGACCAGAACGGCAAAGAATATATCGACGCCGTGTCGGGTGCTGTCTGGACCGTCAACGTCGGCTATGGCCGCGAGCGGATTTCGCAGGCGGTTGCGAACCAGCTAACAAAGATGTGCTATTTTGCCCAGGCCGCAGGGTCGGTTCCGGCAGCGCTATTCGCCGAGCGTCTGATTTCGAAGATGCCCGGCATGAGCCGCGTGTACTACACCAATTCGGGGTCCGAGGCGAACGAGAAGGTGTTCAAAATGGTCCGCCAAATCGCGCACAAAAAATACGGCGGCAAAAAAACCAAGATCCTATACCGCGACCGTGACTATCACGGCTCGACCCTTGCCACCATGTCGGCGGGCGGTCAGGACGAGCGCAACGCGCAATACGGACCCTTTGCCCCCGACTTCATTCGCGTTCCGCACTGCATGGAATACCGCAAGCACGAACTGGGGCTTGAGCACCTGTCGGGCCGCGACTTCGGCATCGCTGCGGCGAACCTGATTGAAGAGGTCATCCTGAAAGAAGGCCCCGAGACCGTCGGCGCGCTGTGCCTTGAACCAATGACCGCCGGTGGTGGTGTGATCGAAGCGCCAGAAGGCTATTGGGATCGTGTTCAGGAAATCTGCAAGCAATACAATATCCTGCTGCACATCGACGAAGTGGTCTGCGGCGTGGGTCGCACCGGTACCGAATGGTTCGGTTATCAGCACTACGGTATCAAGCCCGACTTTGTGACCATGGCCAAAGGCGTGGCTTCGGGCTATGCGGCGATTGCCTGTATGGTGACCACCGAGGAAGTCTTCGAGATGTTCAAGACCGATCCGTCGGACAAGCTGAACCACTTCCGTGATATCTCAACCTTTGGCGGCTGCACCGCAGGTCCTGCCGCCGCGTTGGAAAACATGGCAATCATCGAAGAAGAAAACCTTCTGGAGAACTGCACCGCAATGGGCGATCGCCTGCGCGGAAATCTGAACGCTTTGATGGAAAAACACCAGATCATCGGCGACGTGCGCGGCAAAGGTCTGTTCCAAGGCTGCGAACTTGTCAAAGACCGCGAAACCAAAGAGCCGGTTGACGAAAAAGACGTCATGGCCGTTGTTGCCGAATGCGGAAATCTGGGCGTCATCATCGGTGCCTCGAACCGCTCGATCCCGGGGCGTAACAACGTGATTGCCTTCTCTCCGGCGCTGATCGCAACCGCCGCCGATATCGACGCGATTACCGATGCCGTTGATAAAGCGCTAACCAAAGTCTTTGGCTGATCCATGTGGCCAAAACCGACAACACTCAGGGGTCAGCACGTCACGCTGGCCCCTTTGTCATTGACCCACCTCGACGACCTGAAAGAAGCGTCGGCGGATGGCGCGCTATATAATCTTTGGTACACAATGATCCCCCACCCGGACGGGATGGAGGCCGAGATAAACCGACGCCTATTGCTTCAGAATTCAGGTTCGATGCTGCCCTTCGCGGTTCTCACGCCGGATGGGCGGGCCGTCGGTATGACGACATACATGAACATCGACGCCACGAACAAACGCGTCGAGATCGGCAGTACGTGGTATCGCAAATCGGTGCAGCGCTCGCCCCTGAACACCGAAGCGAAACTGATGCTTCTGGACTATGCGTTTGCGGGCAACGCCTGCATCGCCGTTGAATTCCGTACACATGTCATCAACCACCAATCCCGCCGAGCCATCGAGCGCTTAGGGGCCAAGCTGGACGGTATTCTTCGCAATCATATGGTCATGGAGAACGGGACACTTCGCGATACAGCGGTCTATTCGATCCTCAACTCAGAGTGGCCGACCGTTAAGGCACATCTAAGCCACAAGCTCTCGGTCAGATAACAGCCGCCCCTTTCTTTTGTCAAAAATATCCTGGGGAGTTTGAGGGGTGAAACCCCTCATGCTTTAAACCCGATGATAGGGCGATCCCGCTAAAATGGTCGCTGCGCGGTAAAGCTGTTCACACAGCATCGCGCGAGCCAACATGTGCGGCCACACCATTTTACCAAGTGATATGCTAAAATCGGCCTTGGCGCGCAGCGACGGGTCAATCCCGTCTGCCCCGCCAATCACAAAGGCGATGTTGCTGCGCCCTTCGTCGCGCCAGCCTGCCAACTTATGCGCAAAATCCGGTGACGAGAGTACCTTGCCGCGTTCATCCAGCGTACAGATCACCGAGCCGTCGGCAATCGCCTTTTCCAGCAACGCGGCCTCGGCCGCCATCCCGCTGTTCTTGCGATCCTCAACCTCGGAAATGGTTAAAGGGCCAAGCCCCAAGGGGCGGCCCGTTCGGTCAAATCTGGTGGTATAGTCGTCAATCAGCTGCTTCTCGGGGCCTGACCTCAGCCGGCCCACGGCGCAAATCTGAACCTTGGTCACGGCGCTATCAGGCCTGAGTGGTCGTACCCGCAGGCAGCCACATCTTTTCCAGCTGATAGAACTCGCGCACTTCAGGTCGGAACACGTGGACGATCACATCGCCAGCGTCGATCAGAACCCAGTCGCCCTGATCCTTGCCTTCTGTTTTGCACAGAACGCCCGCATCGGCCTTTAGCTTCTCGGCCAGTTTTTCCGCGATCGACGCAACCTGCCGCGACGAACGGCCCGAGCAGACGATCATGAAGTCGGCAAAGGCCGAGCGACCGCGTAGGTCGATCTGGACAACCTCCTCGGCTTTATCGTCGTCAAGTTGGCTTAGGATCATGGCCAGCAGCTCATCGCTACCGACTTTCGGTTTCGCACCCATCACAGGCGCTCCCGGCGTTGCGGCATCGGCCGCATCAATGTTGAGAGACAGGACATTGTCCTCCTTGCAAACACGCCGACAGTGCCCCGGCGCTGGGCTGATTTAAAAATAGCATCGCATAACGGGATTTTCAAAGGTTGCAAGGGGGAATCGGGGGTCACTTGGTTTCGGAAGTGTCGCCCAGAAGCCGCACTTCGCGCTGCGGGAAGGGGAAAGACACGTCATTTTGATGAAATACGTCCCAAAGGGCCAGATAGACGTTGCCCCTTATATTTGTCAGGCCAGCGGTCGGATCCTTGATCCAGAAGCGCAGAACATAGTCCACGCTGCTATCCCCGAATCCCACGATGTGGCAAACGGGTACTTTGTCGTTAAGTACCCGATCCACGCTTTTTGCGGCTTCAATCGCTAACTTCCGGACCTTGTGGGGGTCGTCGCCATAGGATGTGCCAAAAAAGATATCGAGCCGCACAAACTCGTCCGAGTGGGACCAGTTGACCACCTGACCGGTGATCAGGTCTTCGTTCGGGATCAGATACTCTTTACCGTCACGGGTAACCACGCTGACATAGCGGGCGCCTAGACTGTTGATCCAGCCAAAGGTTTCGCCAAGGCTGATCACGTCGCCGGGCTTGATCGACTTGTCCAGCAGAATGATCACGCCCGACACAAGGTTCGACACCACCTTTTGCAGGCCGAAACCAAGGCCTACACCGATGGCTCCGGACAGCACCGCCAGACCTGTCAGGTCCACACCAACCGCCCGAAGCCCGATAAAGAACGCCGCACCGTATAAGGTGATCTGCAGAACTTTGACCGTCAGAACCCGCATCGAGGGGCTAAGATCGGTGTTTGACTGTATGCGCCCGCTGGCCGTACGCGACAGGAAGCCTGCTCCAAAGAACATCACACCTAGAATGAACACCGCCTGAAGAATGATCCAGACCGAGATCCGCATCTCGCCCAGATCAACCGACAGGCTGTCCAGAAGGGTCACGGTTTCCTGCGACAGGTTCAAAATGCTAACCGTGACCCAGATCCAGGCACTAAATCGCACAATCTGACGCAAGGGTTTGTTCGAAATCAACCGCGTCGCAACCGCCACGACCAACCACGCCACAGACAGGTCCAGCGCGATACCCAACAAATAGCTGCGCGACGGCCAGGCCACTTCACGCATGAACGTATAGATCAGCCAAATAAGGATGACGAAAAAGATCAGCGTCATCCGTTTGTGAATGACCACAGCCCAGCGCATCCGCGCCATCGTCCAGCCTTCGCGGGTACGCAACCAATCATGGTATTTGGGTGACAACCAGTGGCTAAGAAATTTAGCCGCTACGATAAGGCCGATTAGAATCAGAACCTGATAGGCATTCCACGGGCGCAGCAAGCTTTCCATAAAGTCGAAAAGGTCTTGTATCAGCCCTTGGCTGATTTCAACGGCCTCGGCGCCCGAAGGTGTGGCTTGCGGTTCTTCTTCCATCACGCTCCTCTGACCTGACTGTGGGGCATTGGCCGCGGGTTTGGCAAGAAGAACCGATCAATCTTTGCTCGTGGTATCTATAATCGGTTCCGGCTTTTCCGGTTTCTTCAAACGTCCCGCCCGCCATAGCGCATCGCGTAAAAGGAATTCGATCTGCCCGTTCACGCTGCGCAGATCGTCATCGGCCCAACGGCTGACCGCCTCCAGAATGTCTTCCTGAAGGCGGAGCGGATATGCTTTGCGTTTCGCCATGGGTCAGTAAAGCGACCCTGCATTGATCACAGGCGTCGGCTCAGCCCCGCTGGACAGCACGACCATCAGGTTCGACACCATGGCGGCCTTGCGTTCGGGATCAAGCTCGATCCCGTCTGTCGCCTCAAGCTGCTTGATCGCGCTTTCAACGATAGACACTGTGCCTTTGACGATCGTTTCCCGCGCATCCAGCAGGGCACTTGCCTGCTGGCGTTTCAGCATCGCGGCTGCGATCTCGGTCGCATAGGCAAGGTGGTTGATACGCGCTTCGACAATCTCGATACCCGCATCGGCGACGCGTTCCTGTATCGCCTGCATCATCTCTTCAGCGACGTTTGCGGTATCCCCACGCAGGGACATGCCATCATGATCGTCATTCAAACCAAAGTCATAGGGATACTTGCTGGCCAAAGACCGCACGGCGCTTTCGGTCTGGGTAACCACATAGGCTTCGTAATCCTCAACCTCGAAAACCGCACTTACCGGATCAACCACGCGCCAGACAACAATGGCGCTGATCTCGATCGGATTGCCGACCGCATCGTTCACCTTGCTACGCCCGCTTTCGAAATTGTTCAGACGAGTCGAAACCTTCATACGCGGGAAATAGAACGGAATGGTCCATCGCAGTCCGGCGGTCTGATCAGTGCCACGGTAAGCACCGAAAAGCGTTAGAACACGCGCTTGTTGTGGCTGGTTCAGGAAAAATCCTGGCAGGGTAAAGGCGACGCATAGAACCGTAAAAAGGACCGACAACAACAACGTGGCAATTTCACCGTTTGCGACAGCAGCAACAAACGAGGTCACCCCAATCGCAACGCCAACAATAAGCACCACAAGCATAGCGACACCATTCAGCACAAGTGCGCTTCTATCTTTGTTGATTTTTGAAACCTCTGACATAATGACCTCTTAATGATATTATTATGATATCATATTTGGGAACGCCCGACCAACTTTTCAAGTCGTGCTTGCGAGACTCAGTTTCGCGCTGTATTTGCACCGCATGATCAGGATTTTCGACATGGACGACCGTGCTCGCCTGCGTGAACGCTTCTTCGGGGCCACACGCACGGTTCTTGCGTGCCTATAAGGCGTCGTCGCCCCTGTTCGCCCATTACCCACCCAAAAACTACGGGAGAGGACCATGTCCCCCAAAACACTCTATGATAAAATCTGGGATGCCCACGTCGCCCACGAAAGCGAAGACGGCACCTGCCTTTTGTATATCGACCGTCACCTTGTCCACGAAGTGACGTCACCACAGGCCTTCGAGGGTCTGCGCATGGCGGGCCGCAAAGTG
This sequence comes from uncultured Rhodobacterales bacterium, assembly GCA_964453855.1. GTDB lineage: Bacteria > Pseudomonadota > Alphaproteobacteria > Rhodobacterales > Rhodobacteraceae > JASMHC01. Next base: position 10,699 of record CAYVRN010000001.1, on the reverse strand, counting down.
CGCGCGCCAGAAAAAACCATCGCAGTTCCGGATCACAACGTTCCGACCACGATGGAACGTCTGGAAGGCATCATCGAAAACGAAGAAGGCCGTATTCAGGTCGAAGCGCTGGACAAAAACGCGAAAGAGTTCGGCCTGCATTACTACCCGATGAACGACATCCGCCAGGGTATCGTGCACATCGTCGGTCCGGAACAGGGTTGGACCCTGCCCGGCATGACCGTTGTCTGTGGTGACAGCCACACCGCCACCCATGGCGCATTCGGCGCGCTTGCACATGGCATCGGCACTTCGGAAGTGGAACACGTTCTGGCGACACAGACGTTGATCCAGAAAAAATCGAAGAACATGAAGGTGGAAATCACCGGCAAGCTGAACCCCGGTGTGACCGCGAAAGACATCACCTTGGCTGTCATCGGCGAAACCGGCACCGCCGGTGGTACTGGTTACGTCATCGAATATTGCGGTGAAGCGATCCGCGATCTGTCGATGGAAGGCCGTATGACCGTCTGCAACATGGCTATCGAAGGTGGCGCCCGTGCTGGTCTGATAGCACCTGACGAAACCACCTTTGAATACGTCAAAGGCCGTCCCCACGCGCCGAAAGGTGCGCAGTGGGAAGCGGCGCTGGCATGGTGGAAAACACTCTACACCGACGAAGGTGCACATTGGGACAAGGTTATCACCCTAAAAGGCGAAGAGATCGAACCGGTCGTGACTTGGGGCACCTCGCCCGAAGACGTGCTGCCGATCAGTGCCAAGGTCCCCGCACCTGAAGATTTCAAAGGTGGCAAGGTGGATGCTGTCAAACGTGCGCTTGACTATATGGGTCTGGAAGCTGGCACGCCCTTGAACGAAATCAAGATCGACGCGGTTTTCGTCGGTTCCTGCACCAACGGCCGCATCGAAGACTTCCGCGAAGTTGCTAAAGTCTTGAAGGGCCGCAAGGTTGCCGAAGGTGTTCGCATGATGATCGTCCCGGGTTCGGGTCTGGTACGTGCGCAAGCGGAAGAGGAAGGCTTGGCCGAGATTTTTGAAGCCGCCGGTGCCGAATGGCGCCTGCCCGGTTGCTCGATGTGTCTGGCAATGAACCCCGACCAGCTGGCCGAGCACGAACGCTGCGCGTCGACTTCGAACCGCAACTTCGAAGGCCGTCAGGGCTATAAGGGCCGCACCCATCTGGTATCGCCCGGTATGGCTGCTGCCGCTGCTGTCACAGGAAAACTGACCGACGTACGGGAACTGGTGTAATGGATAAATTCGAAAAACTCAGCGGCATTGCCGCACCGATGCCCTTGGTGAATATCGACACCGATATGATCATCCCGAAGGTCTTTTTGAAAACAATCAAGCGTTCGGGACTGGGTGTGAACCTGTTCGACGAAATGCGCTACGAACGTGACGGCTCGGAAAAGCCAGATTTTGTTCTGAACCAGCCGCAATACCGCGAAGCGTCGATTCTGGTCGCTGGCGACAACTTCGGTTGCGGCTCTTCGCGTGAACACGCGCCTTGGGCACTGGCGGACTTCGGCATCAAGTCAATCATTTCGACAAGCTTTGCTGACATCTTTTTCAACAACTGCTTCAAGAACGGCATCCTGCCAATCGTGATGCCGCAGGACGTCGTAGATGTTCTGATGAAAGATGCCGAAAAGGGTTCGAATGCGCGGATCGAGGTGGATCTGGAAAACCAGATAGTCACCACTTCGGACGGCGAAACGTTCAGCTTTGAAGTCGATGAGTTCAAGAAACACTGCTTGCTAAATGGTCTGGATGACATCGGTTTGACCATGGAAAAAGCCGAGTCGATTGACAATTTCGAAGCCAAAGCGTCAAGCGAACGCCCTTGGGTTTAACTCGGGCGATAATCTAAAAAAATCCAATGAAAAGGCTGGATTACGCGGGGTAACCCAGCCTTTTTGCTATAAAATTGCCTCCAAAATAATGCAAAGAGTCACATATTTGCCCCTTTGAATGCCTCATTCCTATCCGAAAAGTTAACGAGTGATTGATTTCTGGGCCGAAAGGAGGCAGAAAATGGGCATAAATGAGGCAGACCTGTCTAAAACGGCAGGGCTCAAGTGGGAAAGACGCGCAAAAACACAAAGCGCGCTGCCATTTGAAAGGAAGCAGACAGTGGCTTCACGAGTATCAGGTGCGCTCTTTAGGGCGATATTGGTTGGTGTGCTCTTCGCATTGCCAGCATTCGTCGTGCCCGGCATCGCCTCTCAAAATGGCACTGTCATATTCATCATCTCACTTTCGATGATGATCTGGACCTTTATGGAATATGCCTCTGTCTCGCCCAGCCTGATCGAATTCCGCAACGCCCCTCCGTTTAACCGTATTCGCTACATGTCGCTGCTTGTGATGGTCTATTGCCTGTCGCTGATCCAAAGCCATATGTTTGTTCCACACAACACGACGACCTTTATCCACAACGTTGGCGCAATCATCGGCTTTTCGATCGACCAGCCCGGATCACCCGTTCGACTGATGATGATGCAGTTCCCCCTTGTGGCGGACAATATCCCTTATGCGACGTTCCTTGCATCGACTGGCATCGCATATTTTATCTCGCTTGTTTCGCTTGTGGTCTTTATGGCGGTGTTCTTCCTGCGTCGCTGGCCTTCGAACAAGGAACCGTTCAACGTTTGGCTGAACATGCCGAATTTCGATCCTACAACAACCGATGATGTGGTCGGACGTCTGTCACGGGATGCCCGCATTAACATTGTATTAGGCTTTTTCCTGCCATTCCTGATCCCACCGGTGATTGGCGTACTCTTCCGATTTGTGGGCGTGTCGCCGTTTAACGATCCGTATCTGATGATCTGGGTGACGGCAGCATGGGCGTTTTTGCCAAGCGGAATGATTATGCGCGGCGTGGCAATCAGCCGGGTGGCCCAGATGGCGGCGAACGCCCGCCAGATGCAGGAAGAAGACGACCACGACGAAATCGCATCTGTCCCTGGCTGGTAATACTGTCAGTGATTGCTCTGTTGGCTCCGGCAGCACAGGCCGGAGCCAATCCTATTAGAATCGCCCTTTTTCATACCGAGCTAGAGCGAAAAGCCCCCGGTCTGTTGTTTCGGGACATCGGGAAAGGCAGCGCCGACATTCTGGCCGCTGCCCGGCGCGTGGCCAAGGTACAAGCCGAAGTTGTGGTGCTTTTGGGGATCGACTTTGATGCCCACAATCTTGCGCTATTGCGATTTTCCGAACGAATTTCCCAGTTTGGTGGCCCCGACTATCCACATGTGTTTTCAACCCGCCCGAACACAGGCATGCCAAGCGGTATGGACTTGGACGGAGATGGACGCACAGGCACCCCCCGCGATGCCCAAGGCTATGGGCGCTTTTCGGGCCAGGGGGGCATGGGTATCTTGTCCCGTTTTCCGTTTGCCGATGCGGAAATCGAAGACCATTCGGCAACGCTCTGGACAGACTTAGAATGGGCAGACTTGCCGCGTGACGCAAATGGGCTTTTCCCATCTGAAGAAGTCTACAAATTGCAGCGCCTATCCACGACCGGTCACTGGGTGATTCCGGTTCTGATCGACGCAGAAACCACTTTGCGACTAGGGGTCTTTCACGCCACTCCTCCTGCATTCGACGGACCAGAAGACCGGAACGGCAAGCGCAATGCCGATGAGATCCGGTTTTGGTCGCATTATCTGGATCACACCCCGCAACAAAATGATCCTGTGATCATCGGGGATGCCAACCTTGATGCAGAGCGCGGCAAGGGCATTCTAAGTGCCATTCGGGGTCTATTGTCCCACCCTGATCTGAGCGATCCGTTTCCCAAGAACCCTCCAACTGTCGACTGGACTGAAATTGGGTTGGGCCAGATGAGAACTGACTATATCCTGCCTTCGTTACACTGGCAGACCATCAATCAAGGAATCCTGTGGCCCGAAGATGCGACGGAAAATGAAAGCAGGCACGCCGTTGTCTGGGTGGATTTGATCCCTAACCCCGCCCCTATGCCAGCAAAGCTTGAACTTTCCGCAGCAAATGAGTAGGCGGTGAGCGATCAATTTCTTCACAGGATATCCGAAATGACCAACCCTTCGCTTCTTATTCTTGCCGGTGACGGCATCGGCCCCGAAGTTATGGCCGAGGTGCGCCGGATCATCGACTGGTACGGCGACAAGCGCGACCTGAAATTTGATGTCAGCGAAGATCTCGTAGGCGGTTCGGCATACGACGTACACGGTACCCCGCTGCATGACGACACGATGGCCAAAGCGCAGGAAGTCGATGCGGTTCTTCTGGGCGCTGTCGGCGGTCCGAAATACGACAACCTTGATTTCAGCGTTAAGCCCGAGCGTGGTCTGCTGCGTCTGCGCAAGGAAATGGACCTGTTCTCGAACCTGCGCCCGGCGCAGTGTTTTGACGCGCTGGCAGACTTCTCGTCACTGAAGCGCGATGTTGTGGCCGGTCTGGATATTATGATCGTGCGCGAATTGACCTCGGGCATCTACTTTGGTGAACCACGCGGCATCATCGAAGAAGGTAATGAACGTGTGGGCATCAACACCCAGCGCTATACCGAAAGCGAAATTGCCCGCGTTGCACGCTCGGCGTTTGAACTGGCCCGCCGCCGCGGCAACAAGGTTTGCTCGATGGAAAAGGCCAACGTGATGGAATCGGGCATCCTGTGGCGCGATGTTGTGACCGAGGTACATCAAGCCGAATATCAGGACGTCGAGCTGTCGCACATGTACGCGGACGCAGGCGCGATGCAGCTATGCCGCTGGCCCAAGCAATTTGACGTAATCGTCACCGACAACCTGTTCGGCGACCTGCTGTCGGATGCTGCCGCAATGCTGACCGGCTCGCTGGGTATGCTGCCGTCTGCGTCACTGGGCGCACCGATGGCCAATGGCCGCCCGAAGGCGTTGTACGAACCGGTACACGGCTCTGCGCCCGATATCGCGGGTCAAGGCAAAGCCAACCCGATTGCTTGCGTTCTGTCGTTTGCGATGGCCCTACGCTACAGCTTTGACCAAGGCGCCGAAGCGGATCGTCTGGAAGCCGCTGTTGAAAAAGTTCTGGCTGACGGATACCGCACCGCCGACCTGCTTGGCGAAGAAGGCGTTCAGCCCGTTTCGACCAGCGGCATGGGCGACGCTATTCTGGCCGCGCTGGACGCCAGCCTGTAAGCTATCCCCATAGAATTACCAAAGGGCGGTCCATTGGGCCGCCCTTTTGCTATGATGCAAGGATCGTCAGGATTTCGACCAGTTCTGGATCATGTTCCTTTCGCGTTGCCGCCTCGAGCACCAGAGACTTATCTGTTTGACAGGCAACATCGAACAATCGCACCAATTCTCCGCTGCTCACGGCAGCGTCCGACAAAATGGCGTGCCCCATCAGAACGCCTGCACCGGATTTAGCCTCTTCCTGTGCAAGGCTGAATAGCGAGTATTGTGCCCCGTCACCGATAGTGGCCAGCTCTACCTTAGCCGCTTTTGCCCACAGTCCCCAATCATCCGACCACGACCGATCATAAAGAAGCGGGTGATTTGCCAAATCCTCGGGCGCAGAAATCAACGCCGCCAGTTCCGGCGCGCAAATCGGATAGATTACATCCGGCCGCACGACTATCTCCTGATCGGAGCCAGAGGGCTGGCGGATGAACAACGACAGATCAAATAGTTCGCGCCGCAGATTCGGGGCCACTTCAAGTGCGGTGACTGACAGGCGGATATGTGGGAACGTTTCGCGTATCTGCCGCAGGCGGGGCGGCAGCCACAACTGGGCCAAACTGGGCATCGTCGCGATTTGAATGTCACGGGTCGGGCGCACATCGCGCAATCCGCGTATAGCATCCCCCAACGCATCAAAGGCTTTGACAAAGGCAGGGGCAATAGCCCGCCCCTCGGGGGTCAAACGAACGCCTTGAGCGTTACGACGGAACAGGGGAACACCCGCCCATTCCTCTAGCGCTTTGATATGCTGGGAAATGGCACCGGCGGTCACCGAAAGCTCTTCGGCGGCAGATGCAAAGCTTTCCAATCGCGCTGCCGCCTCGAACGCACGCAGAGCGTTTAAAGCGGGGCCTTTTGGACGTGGTGGAGAGACGGTCATTTCTAGCCTTAGTTTTTCTATCGCTAGAATTAGCAAATCTGGTTTGCGCTGTCACCCGCGCACGTCGATACTGCCCCAAACAAAGGAGAACCGTCATGACATTGGACCGCCGCACTTGGGTACCCGACACCTGCGAAACGCTGATTCAAGACATTGCCAAACGCACATCGCAGGAACCTTCGAACGCGATCCTGAGCCGCATCCAGTCACTGGCTGAGGACAATAAACGCATCCACGAACGCGAGTGCTTCAACCTGAACCCCGCAACCAACGTGATGAACCCCAAAGCCGAGGCGCTTTTGGCCTCGGGGATCGGCTCGCGCCCGTCGCTGGGTTATCCGGGCGACAAATACGAGATGGGACTTGAGGCGATCGAAGAGATCGAAGTCATTGCCGCAGAACTGGCAGCCGAGGTATTCGACGCGAAGTTTGCCGAAATCCGAGTACCTTCGGGTGCGATAGCCAACCTCTATGGCTTTATGGCCACCTGCAAACCGGGCGATACGATCATTGCGCCCCCTGCAACGGTAGGCGGTCATGTTACCCACCACGATGCAGGTTGCGCAGGGCTTTACGGGCTGAATATCGTTCAAGCACCCGTTCAGGCCGATGGCTATACCGTGGACACCAACGCGCTGCGCGAGTTGGCAAAGCAAGTGAAACCCAAGCTGATAACAATTGGTGGCAGCCTTAATCTGTTTGAACATCCAGTGGCCGAGGTCCGCAGGATTGCAGATGAAGTTGGCGCATGGGTCATGTTCGACGCCGCGCACCAATGCGGGATCATCGCGGGTAGAGCGTGGAAAAACCCGTTGGACGAAGGCGCGCATTTCATGACGATGAGCACCTACAAAAGCCTTGGCGGACCGGCGGGCGGCTTGATTGTGACCAACGAAGCCGAGATTGCGCAGCGGCTAGACACTATTGCATTCCCCGGCATGACCGCGAATTTCGACGCCGCCAAATCGGCGGCTTTAGCCGTAACCATGCTGGACTGGCGGGACTTTGGCCATGCCTACGCGACCCAGATGATTGACCTGTCACAAGCGCTTGCCGACGAACTTGCCCAGCGCGGCTTGCCGGTTTTCAAAGGGACCGAAGGCTTTACCAAGTCGCATCAGTTTGCCGTGGAAGCAGCCCCCTACGGCGGCGGGCAAGCGGCCTCGAAAACCTTACGACGATCTGGGTTTCTGGCTTGCGGGATCGGCCTGCCAATTTCCGAAGTGGCAGGCGACATGAACGGATTGCGGATCGGCACACCGGAACTTGTGCGTTGGGGCATGACAGCGAAAGACGCGCCTGAACTGGCGCGGTTGATTGCTGCCAGTCTGACAACCAATAGCCCCGAGAGTTTGGCGAAAGAGGTCTCTGAGTGGCGCCAAACCTTCAATGCGCTGCATTTCATACACGAGTGACATTCGCCCAGTGCATGACAGACCAGCGTTTTTTCGACTTCATTAGTTAGCGCAATCATCGTATCGAAAAATATCTAGGTACTTTCGACACGATGAGGCGCGTGATGAATTCGAATATCTCTGGCGTTCTGTTTGCCCTTTTGGGGTTCGCGTTTTTCTCGAGCCATGACGCGGTGATCAAACTGATCGGCGGCAGTTACTCGCCGTTTCAAATCGTGTTTTTCAGCACCCTGCTGGGATTCCCCTTGGCCGTCTTGCTGCTGATGCAAGACTCAACCGAGGGCACATTGATTCCGCTTCATCCGTGGTGGTCGCTGCTTCGCACGCTGTGCACCGTAATTACCGGCGCGTCAGTATTCTACGCCTTCTCGACGATGCCCATGTCGCAAGTCTACGCGATTTTGTTTGCCACACCGCTGTTGATCACTGTTCTGTCGATCCCAGTGTTAGGGGAAAAGGTCGGCATCCATCGCTGGGGCGCGGTTATCATTGGTCTGATCGGCGTTCTGATCGTTGTCCGCCCGGGATCTGCACCGATGCAACTGGGGCATCTAACTGCAATGATCGGAGCTGTTGCGTCGTCTATGGCGTCTGTCATTGTGCGGCGGATCGGGCATGAGGAACGCTCGATGGTGCTGATGCTGTACCCGATGATGGGCAACTTTTTCGTCATGGCCTGCGCCATGCCGTTTGTTTATAAGCCCGTCCCAATTGAACATTTCGGCGGCTTTGCCGTGATCTCAGTTCTTGGATTTCTTGGTGGCCTAAGTATCATCCGCGCGTACAGCCGGGCAAATGCGGCCGTTGTTGCGCCGATCCAGTATTCTCAAATCATATGGGCTATGATTTTTGGCGTCCTGATTTTCGATGAACTGCCGGATACCTACACCCTGATCGGCGTTGGAATTATCATCTTCTCGGGTCTCTATATTCTGGTCCGCGAAGCCCGCGCTAAAACGTCCGAGAATACGCCGGTTCTGCGAAACCGCACTCGGTTTGAAACGGGGACATCGTTGCGCGTCGGTCCAATGGTTCGGCTGCTGAGTTTGCGAGCGAACAAACGCTAAGCTTTGGTATCGTTTATCGCGCGGCGCAATTGATCCAGACTGAACGGTTTCGTCAGATAGCCGTTCATGCCGCTGGCATAGCATTTTTCAGCCTCGCCCTCCAAAGCGTTAGCCGTAATTGCAATGATGGGCACCGCAGCATTTCCGGTCTGCTCCTCGCTCCGCCGGATCGCACGGGCAAGATCGTA
>CAYVRN010000001.1:0-1830 GCA_964453855.1 uncultured Rhodobacterales bacterium | reverse complement strand
GCCTCGCCGTCATCGGCGACCTCAACCGAGTGGCCCAGCATATCCAGCTGCCGCTTGATCACCAGCTGATTGATCGGATTGTCTTCGACCACGAGGATAGTTTTGCTTTCATCAGGTGCAGTTGCGCTTTTTTCAACTTCAGTTTCAGGCGGTAACTCCGGAACCTTGCGGTGGGCCAGAACATGAACGGATTCGTGCAAGTCGGCAAAGCGCATTGGATAGATACGCAAAATGTAATGGCCTTTTCCAACCAATCCGGCTGGACGGATACGGTCGTTGACAAGCTCAATGATCGGCGTGTCTTCCCGAAGCGCAGCAATCTCAAATCGGGCCTTGGCTATCTTGTCCAGATCAAGCGAGGCTATCAGAAATACAGTGTTCGCCGGTAACTTTGACATGTCCAAATCCGCCAGCGCTTCAATATCGGAAACAAAGGTTGCATCGCATCCGCTTCGTTTGAAATATAGCTGGATTCCATCAGTCACACTGAAATCGTCGTCTTCGACCCAGACAAGGCTGAGGCCGTTAATATCGGGCATACGCTTGGGCCCCGATGCTTCCCGCAATGGAAGGAACACCGTGAAGGTCGATCCTTTTCCGATTTGGGAAGAAACCTCAATCCGACCGCCAAACATCTCAATCAGGTTGCGGCTGATGACAAGCCCGAGTCCGGTTCCCCCGACACGTCGGGTCGAAGATGATTCTCCCTGTACAAACGGCTGAATCAAATTGCTGACCAGATCAGAATCCATTCCCAAGCCGTTGTCTTCGATTTCAATCAACAGATGGTTTCCGCGCGATTTCCATAACTTCACAAACACTATACCATCGCGCTGAGTCAGGGATTTCGCTGAATATTTTACCCCATTGCTGATCAGGTTCAGCAAAACCTGCCGCAAACGCCCCGGGTCGGTCATCACCCACTCAGGCAGCAACGGGTCTACCCAAAGCCTGATGTTAACACCCAAATGATTGGCCGTCGGACGAACGGTTTCAGCAACACCTTCAATAATCGGGCGCAGTTCTGATGGCACCGGTTCGATGGATAGCTTGCCTGCTTCCATTTTTGCGGTGTCGAGAATGTCGTCGATTATCCGTAGCAATGAAAATGCTGAACTTTTGATCGTCGTAATGGCATTCTTTTGCTCGACCGTTGGTTCAAGTGCCTCAAGGACCTCGATCATCCCGATCACACCATTCATGGGCGTTCTGATTTCATGGCTCATGTTGGCCAGAAATTCGCCCTTGGAACGGGCAGAGGCCTCGGCTTTTTTGCTACTTTCGAAGGCAAGCAATTCTGATCTTGCCGCATAGGCAGAAAACGCGACGAACTCGACCAATAGTAAAATCAGGTTTGTCGTACGAATTCCAAGCGCCACCATTGCGGTTTCTTCTGGGCTTTTGATATCTAACCCGAAGTTTTGGAGCAGTGCGCCTTCTAACAGAAACACCTCTGAAATTAACCATGCTGTTCCCGCCAGCAGTACGGCAACGATCGTTGTACGCTTTTCGACAGACCACGAAAACGCAAGAAACGGCATGCCAATGACTGGAAGAAACAAATCTTTAATCTCGGAACCCGGCGTGGCCACCATTTGCCCAATGAAAATTCCAACGGCTGCACTGATCACCCAATAGAGTCTGGCGGTGTAGGGTTTGTTCAGCTGAAAAAGAATAAGGCTGATCAAGTACCCGAAAAACACGCCCCCTGCGACCATGGCAGAGGGAAAGTCGCCTACAATAAGTAGAATTAAAGCCCAAACGCCTGAAACTGAGGTGATCACAAGAATAGCGATCCAGCTGGTTTGAATCTTTCTATCCAACTCAGAT